>DATCNE010000099.1:0-15259 GCA_036565395.1 Dermatophilaceae bacterium | reverse complement strand
GGAATCAGACCGCCGTAGGCCACGATCGGACAGGCATCGGGAGCAAGCTCGCGTAGCCGATCCTGGAACTGCTGATCACCCGGACGAGTCGGCGTGAGGATCTCGAGTCCCAGCTCCATCGCCCGTGCCTTGACCGGCGAGGCCACGAGGGACCTGCCCCGCCCGGCCGGTGCGTCAGGGCGGGTCAGCACCGCAACCACGTCATGAGATGAGGCACACACGGCTTCAAGACTGGGCACAGCCACGTCCGGGGTGCCGGCAAAGACGAGCCGCACGGGTCAGCGGCCCGTACCGAAGGTCGGGTGAGGGCTGACCTTGACCAAGGGCGTTTCCTGACCCGCCCACTCTGCGTCACGGATCGCCTTCATGGCCATCTTGCGCTGAGTCTTGTCCATGCGGTCGATGAACAGGATGCCGTCAAGGTGGTCAGTCTCGTGCTGGATGCAGCGTGCCATCAGCTCCGACCCCTCCAACGTGACCGGCTCGCCGTACTGGTTGAAGCCTTTGGCCACCATCCGCAGCGCGCGCGGGGTGTCGAAGAAGATGCCGGGGAACGACAGGCAACCCTCCTCGCCGTCCTGCATCTCGACGGAGAGGTCGAGGCTGGGGTTGATCAGATGGCCCAGCTCGTCGTCGACGTGGAACGTGAAGACCCGCAGGCCCACGCCGAGCTGGGGGGCTGCGAGACCGGCGCCCGGTGCGGCCACCATGGTGTCGGTCAGGTCCTGGACCAGCTGGCGAAGCTCCTTGTCGAAGTCCACGACCTCGATGGCGGGAGTGCGCAGCACCGGGTCACCGAAGATCCGGATGTCCTTGATCGACACGAGTGGGTTCCTTGCCGTCGGGTGTGCTGGGCGCACCCAGTCTATGCGGGCGCCAGAGGCAGTCCGCGCCCTGCCAGATCCTGCCGAAGGTGGCCCGTGTCGGTGAAGTGGATGGCGTCGAGCCCAGCCGCAGCCGCAGCCTCGACGTTGCGCAGGCTGTCGTCGATGAAGACGCAGTCGCTCAGACTGTGGCCGATCCGCTTCTGGAGGATGGCGAAGATCTCGGGGTCGGGTTTGGCGACGCCCACCTGGCCCGACACGACGATGTCCTCGAACAGGTTCAGGAAGTCGAAGCGTTCACGAGCCACGGGAAACAGCTCCTCGGACCAGTTGGTCAGCGCAAAGAGCGGTATGCCGGCTGCGTGCAGCTCGCGCACGATCTGGACGGTGCTCTCAATGGCGCCGATCAGTGATTCGCTGTAGTTCGCGCGATAGGCGCGGATGGCCAGCTCCCAGTGCGGGTGCGACTTCAGCGCTGCCGCCTCGCCCTCGTCCCACGAGCGCCCAGCATCCTGCTCGTGGTTCCATGCCATGAAGTCGAACTCTTCGTCAGCCAGGAAACGCGTTGCCTGCTCCACGCCGACCGCCCTGGCGACCGCCGGATGCGGGTCCCAGGCGATCAGGACATTGCCAAGGTCGAAGACCACGGCACCGACCACAGCCTGAGCTGGGGCCGGTGCGATCTCCGGGGACAGTCGGGCGTCGGTCGCAGCAGTCATGGCCGCCATTTTATCGTCCACGACCGGGCCGCCGTTCACCAAGTCGCGCCCGGTCGAACCGTGCACGCGTCTAGTCCAGGTCGAACGCCGCCCGGATCGCGCGAGCCAGATCGTTCTCCTGATCGGGCAGCAGCAACCCGATGGGCGCCAGCAGGTTGGCCCGCGGGATCGTCTGGATGCTGTCACAGTGCACGACGCAGTCATGGTCCAGGTTGTTGCGGGGGCCGACCAGGACCTCAGTGGCCAAGCCGCGAATGGTGGTGGTGACAGGGGCCACCGTGATCCCGGGTTAGGAGTACTCCCAGCCCGTGCGCCACACGAACGGCGCATCAACCTGCAGCTCCAGGGCCAGCCCGTCCAGGGTCGTCGAGTGCGTCTCGTTGATCAGTGTGATCGTCATGCTCAGCCGAACCCGTCAATCGGGTCGATTCGAATACTGACCGCGACCCTTTCCTTGCGGGCACTGCGCAAAGCCTTCACGTGTGTCAGCGCGGCCGCCAACGCTGGACCGTCCGCCAGCGAGGTCCGTAGCAGCAGCTGGATCCGAGGGTCGTCGTCGGTAGCCTCCTTCGCCTGGGTCGACCCCCCTGATCCAGGTGATCCGCCTGACGAAGACGGCGGCGTCCAGGGCAGGGGTCCGAGGCGCTCGACCTCAGGACCAAGCCCCGCCAGCTCGACAGTCTGCTGGACAGCAACGCGCGGCCCGACCAGCTGGGCCATTCGGACTGTCGGAGGCAACGACAGCTCGGCCCTCTCGGCCAGCTCGCGCGCGGCGAACCAGGCAGGATCCCATCGCACCAGCGCCTCCACGACCGGCAGCGTCGTGTGCATCGGTGCCCCGCAGAGCACCACAACCCCCCCGTCCACCGCGCTCTTCGTCAGCGCGCCTGCAGCCATCCACCGGCGCAGCGCCTCCTCAGAGGCGTCCAGGGTCGGCCGATCCAGGGAAGCCCATGCATCAAGCAAGAGCGTTGCGGAGTAGCCCTGCTCGGCAACAGGCTCAGCGCCGGGCGTGGCAATCACCAGACTCGGTTGGGCCTCGACCGAGGACAGCACGTCACCCGCACCGGATGTATGGACCGGCACTCCTGGGAATGCGCGACCGAGCTCCTCAGCAGTCCGCCGAGCACCCACCACGTTTGATCGCACCGTCCGGCCACCACAGCTGACGCACTCGAAGGCTGCCGCGACCACCCCACACCAGCGACACGTCGGCCTCGCGTCGCCTGCCGTCAGCGACAACGGACCATGGCAGCCTGCGCAGTGAGCTGGCTCGCGGCAGGTCTGACAGGACAGCGACGGGACATAGCCTCGACGCGGAACCTGGATCAGCACCGGCCCGTGCTCCAGGGCGCTCTTGGCGGCGCGCCACGCGGCCGACGGCAGGTGCCCATGAGCGGACGCACCATCACGCTCGACATCCGTGCCCTCACCCGCGACGACCACACGTGGCGCGGCCGGGCGAAGGGTGGCTGGGTCGGCGGAGACCGACCGTAGCTCCCCGCACTCGACCCACCGTTGGACCGACGTCGTCCGAGTGAAACCACCGCTGAGCAAGGCTGCGCCCTCAAGGCTGGCTCGGGCGCGCAGAACCTCGCGGATGTGGGGATAGGGCGCATGCTGTTCGACGAGCACGTCGTCGCCGTCGTCCCACCAGGCCACCAGCCCCAGGTCATGGACGGGCGCAAACATCGCGGCACGCGTTCCCACGACGCACCGGACATGGCCTCGGAGCACCTTCAACCAGGCCGTGTAGCGCGCCTGCGGACCCTGCCCCGCAGTGAGGCGGACATGCTGCCCAGCCCCCAGCAGCGACAGCAGAGCGGCGTCGACGCGGTCAACGTCGCGGTGGTCCGGAACCACGATGAGGGCCCCGCGGCCAGCGGCAAGTGAGGTCGCGGCCGCCACCGCCATCGCGGCCGGCCAGTCGGCGTCCGCTTGCTGACCGGGCAGGGCAAGCCACGACGCGGCGGGGGCGTCACCTGAAGAAATGTGTCGCAGGAAGGAGACCCCCGCCGGATAGCTCAGCCACGGTCCTGGCTCCGGCGCATTCACCACTCCGACCGCGCCCGCGGCAGCATCAATTGCCGCCGCCGGTGCCTCCCTGGGCAAGTTCTTCTCGGCCGTGGCGTGCCTGGGCGGGACAGCGAGCCGGATCACGTCGCCCAGCGTCCCGGCATACCGGCTGGCGATCTCGCGTGAGAGAGCGAGCACTGCGGGAGTGAGCACGGCCTCGGGACTGACCACCTTGCGAAGCGGCGCGAGCTTGCCCTCGTGGTCGGCCGTCGCGGCGCGGGCGAGGACGAAGCCTTCGACGTCCCGGCCGGCGAACCGCACCTTCACCCGAGCTCCGGGCACCGCGAGGTCAGCCATGGACGTGGGCACGAGGTACTCGAAGGGACGGTCGAGGTGCGGCAGCGAGACATCCACCAGGACGAGTGCCACCGGGTCGACCTCGGCAGCCTCCTGCATCGCCGGCAGCACCCGTGAGCGCCCACGCGGCGAGGCGACAGCACGGACGAGCGAGAGCTGTTCGCCCACCGGGTCGGTCACCTCGTTCTGCATGGCCCAAGGTCTACCGCACGACACCGACGGGAGTGTGCCGGGGCCGTTGCCCTTTGCTCAGCTCAGGCCGGTCTTCTTGGGTGAACTGGCCTTCTGCAGCGGTTTGAGATGAGCAAAGGTGGGGGTGATCGCTAGCCGGAAACCGCGGCCCGGAGCTGCTCCACGCGGTCGAGGCGCTCCCAGGTGAAGGCGTTCTCGACACCCGCGGCACTGCGCCGACCGAAGTGGCCGTAGGCCGCGGTCGCCGTGTAGATCGGACGCAGCAGATCGAGATCCTCGATGATCGCGGCCGGACGCAGGTCGAACACCTTGTTGATCGCGTTCTGGATCTTGTCCCGGGCAACGGTCTCGGTGCCGAAGGTCTCGACGTACAAGCCAACCGGCTTGGCCTTGCCGATCGCATAGGCCACCTGCACCTCGCAGCGGCTGGCCAGACCAGCAGCCACGACGTTCTTGGCCACCCAGCGCATCGCGTAGGCCCCCGAGCGGTCCACCTTGCTGGGGTCCTTGCCGGAGAAGGCACCGCCACCGTGTCGGGCCATGCCGCCATAGGTGTCGACGATGATCTTGCGCCCGGTCAGGCCGGCGTCACCCATCGGGCCACCGATCTCGAAGCGCCCGGTCGGGTTGATCAGCATCCGGTAGTCGGAGATGTCCAGCTCCGTGCCGGCAGCGACCAGCTCGTCCAGGACGGGCTTGATGACCTGGTGGGCGATGTCGGGCTCGAGCAGACCTGAGAGCGAGATGTCAGCCGCGTGCTGGGTCGACAGAACGACGGTGTCAAGCTTGACCGCCTTGTCCCCGTCGTAGGAGATGGTGACCTGGGTCTTGCCGTCAGGACGCAGGTAGGCGACCTCGCCGGACTTGCGCACCGCCGACAGCCGCTCCGCGATTCGATGGGCGAGATGGATCGGCAGCGGCATCAGCTCTGGAGTGTCTTCGCAGGCGTAGCCGAACATCAGGCCCTGGTCGCCCGCGCCCTGCTTGTCCATCGGGTCGACGCCGCCGGTGCGGTTCTCGTAGGCCGTGTCGACGCCCTGGGCGATGTCCGGCGACTGCTGGCCGATCGAGATCGAGACGCCGCACGACTCGCCGTCGAAGCCCTTGGTCGACGAGTCGTAGCCGATCCGCAGGACCGTGTCTCGCACGATCCGAGGGATATCCACGTAACCGGCCGTCGTCACCTCACCGGCGACATGGACCAGACCGGTCGTGACCATGGTCTCCACGGCCACGCGGCTGGTCCTGTCCTCGGCGAGCATCGCATCAAGGATCGCGTCGCTGATCTGGTCGCAGATCTTGTCGGGGTGACCCTCGGTGACTGACTCGGACGTGAAAAGGCGATCGGACACTTGGGTGCTCCTTGCTGCAGCGGCTGCTGACTGTTGGGTTCGCAAAATGACTATTGAGTTGGAAAAAGACTATCGCGAAGACAGGACATCCTGTATGACGTCCCATACCGTGGCGGCCACGATGTCCTTGGGCGCGGGGCCCACCTCTGTCTCGGCATCGGAGCCGCGCCGCAGGATGTGGACGGTGTTGGTGTCCTGCCCGAAGGCCTTGTCCACGCCCACCTCATTGGCCACGAGCACGTCGCAGCCCTTGCGCACGAGCTTGTCCCGTGCATGGTCAAGAACGGTGTGCCTCGCATCGCCCGTCTCGGCCGCGAAGCCCACGATCACCGGGTATGCGGCGCGGCCCCTGGACTGCACCAACCCGGCCAGGACATCGGGGTTACGGACCAGCTGGATCGTGGGTGCCGACTGGTCTCCATCGGGCATGCCGTCAGTGTCGGGCGTTTCGTCACGGTCGGGCATGCCGTCAGTGTCGGGCGTGTCGTCATGGTCGGGCGTGTCGTCATGAGACTTCTTGATCTTGGTATCGACGTAGTGCGCCGGCCGGTAGTCCGCGACGGCAGCGGCCATCACGACGACATCGGACTCCTGCGCCGCCTTGGCCACGGCCTCGCCGAGCTCCACGGCGGTCTGAACCTGCACCAGCGTCACACCTTCGGGAACTGCCAACGCCACGTTGGCCGAGATCAGGGTGACCTCTGCGCCACGGGCGGCCGCTACCGCGGCGAGCGCGTAGCCCTGCTTGCCCGAGGAACGATTGCCCAGAAACCGGACCGGATCCAGCGGCTCACGCGTGCCGCCCGCGCTGATGACGACCCGTCGTCCTGCCAACGCGCCGACTGCTACCCCGTTTGTTGCGCCCAAACCACCGTTCTGGGTCGATTCCGCCCGCGATTCGGTGGTTTCCGAGCAAGAAGCGGAAGGGGTGACGGCGGACAGGAGCTCACGGCATACGGCAAAGATGTCCTCGGGCTCGGGCAGCCGGCCGGCGCCGGTGTCGGACCCGGTCAGCCGTCCCGAAGCCGGGTCGATCACGTGCACGCCGCGCGAACGCAGGGTCGCCACATTGGCCGCCGTGGCCGGGTGCTCCCACATCTCGGTGTGCATCGCCGGGGCGAGCACCACTGGACAGCGAGCGGTCAACAGGGTGTTGGTCAGCAGGTCGTCGGCCAGTCCATGGGCCGCCTTGGCCACGAGATCTGCGGTCGCCGGTGCGACGACGACGAGATCAGCCTGCTGACCCAGGCGCACGTGCGGCACCAGGTGGGAGTCGGTCCAGACATCGGTCGAGACGGGTTTGCCCGACAGCGCCGCCCAGGTGGGCGCGCCGACGAACTTCAGCGCGGCCGCGGTGGGTACGACCGTCACGTCATGCCCGCTCTCGGTGAACAGACGCAACAGGAAACAGGCCTTGTAGGCAGCGATCCCGCCGCTGACCCCAAGGACCACCCGCTTGCCGGTCATCGTGTCACCGCGCCGGCACTGTGTGTCTTCCGTCTATTGAGACTGATCGGTCTGGCTCAGCCGTCGGTGGGCTGAGAGGTCAGCAGACCCTCGTTGATCTCACGCAGCGCGATCGACATCGGCTTCTCGTTGACCTTGGTCTCGACGAGCGGGCCGACGTACTCGAGCAGCCCCTCGGAGAGCTGGGAGTAGTACGCGTTGATCTGGCGCGCGCGCTTCGCCGAGTAGATGACCAGGGCGTACTTGGAGTCCGCTACCTTGAGCAGGTCGTCGATCGGAGGGTTGGTGATGCCCTCGGGGGCAGCCTGCGTTCCAGACACTGTCAATCTCGATTCGTTGGTGAAAACATGAATGCCACGGCTCTGGCCTTGATGATGCTGCCGGCGCGCAAAAATGGATCACGCGCGTATCAATGATACGAGTTCTTCGCTCGCCTGTTGAACATTGTCGTTCACGATGGTGACATCGAACTCCTTTTGAGCCGCCAGCTCCTGCCGGGCAGTGGTCAGCCGCACCTGCCGTTCCTCCTCGGACTCGGTGCCACGTCCACGGAGCCGACGCACCAGCTCGTCCCAGCTCGGAGGGGCGAGAAAGACGAACAACGCCTCCGGGATCTGCTGCCGAACCTGGCGCGCACCCTGCAGATCGATCTCGAGCAATGCCATCCGCCCTGCTGCGAGAGCCTCATCGACCGGCCCGCGCGGCGTGCCGTACTTGGCCTGGTGGTGGACAACGGCCCACTCCAGGAACTCCCCAGCCGCCCGCATCCCCTCGAACTGCCCGTCGTCGACGAAGTGGTAGTGCGTGCCGTCGATCTCGCGCGGGCGCGGCTTGCGCGTGGTCATCGAGACCGACACCCATACCTCGGGGAAGTTCTTGCGGATGTATGCCGCCACGGTCCCCTTCCCCACGGCGGTAGGGCCGGCCAGGACCACCAGCCGGCTCTTGGGCGAGGTCCGGCTCTTGGAGGATGTCACCACTGCCGGTCAGGTCTGTTCGAAGCGTTCGATCAGCGCCGCAATCTGGTTGTTGCCCAGGCCACGGACCCGGCGGGTCTCGGAGATGCCGACCTCATCCATGATCTGGCGGGCTCGGACTCGGCCCACTCCGGGCATCGACTCCAGCAACGCCGACACCTTCATCTTGCCAACGACCTCGTTGTTCTTGCCGTCAGCGATGACGTCGGACAGCAGACCCTGGGCGTACTTGAGGCGGTTCTTGACTGCGGCCCGCTCACGACGAGCGACTGCGGACTTTGCAAGAGCCTCGGCGCGCTGCTCCGGGGTGAGCTGGGGAAGAGCCACAGTCAGTCTCCTCGTAGGGACGAATCGGATGAAGCCATCGCGATGCCAGCCGTCCGGCCGCAGATGATCCGTATCGCCCGAACCTAGCGAGTCCGGGCGCGACCGTGCAACACGGTGGGCATCCTCAGGTGCTCAACATGACGTTCAGCTGCTGGGCCGTACGCCGGGCCGCGGCTTTCAGCGCCGCGCCGTCAGGCCCGGCCCCGAGGATCTCGCGGCTGCTGCTGGCCAGGACGTTGTCCAAGGCCGCGCCGAACACCGTGCGCAGATCGTCGGCCGTGGCGCCCTGGGCGCCCACACCCGGTGCGAGCAGAGGTGCATTGGCCGCGGCCAGGTCGAGACCGAGCCGCTGGACCGTATCGCCTACGGTGGCGCCGATGACCAGGCCGACGCTGCCAAGGACCTGGACACCGCGGGCAGCATGGTGGATGGAGTTCTCGTTGGTCACGCCGTCCACGATGCTGCCGGCCACGGTGCGGCCGTCCCGGGTCGCGTGCTGCACCTGGGCCCCCTCGGGGTTGGAGGTGAGGGCCAGGACGAACACGCCCCGCCCGTTCTCGCGGGCCAGATCCAGTGCCGGACGCAGCGACCCAAAGCCGAGGAAGGGGCTGACAGTGATGGCGTCCGCACGCAGCGGGCTGTCCCCGCAGAGATAGGCGTGGGCGTACGCGGTCATGGTCGAGCCGATGTCACCGCGTTTCACGTCGAGCAGGGACAGGGTGTCTGCCTCACGGAGACCGGCGAGCGTGCGCTCCAGCACGGCGACTCCTGCAGAGCCGAAACGCTCGAAGAACGCCGACTGTGGTTTGACGACGGCCACGGTCCCGGCGAAGGCCTCGACGCACGTCATGGCAAACGTCTCAAGACCCCCGACGGACTCATCCAGGCCCCAGTGCGCCAACAGCCCGGGGTGGGGGTCTATGCCGACACAGAGCGGTCCGAGTTCGGTCATGGCCAGGCGCAGCCTGGCACCGAACGACTGCGTCGACCCGAACGACTCTGTCATGGCGTGGGGTCCAATCTCGTGTGGGCAATCCCCACGGCATCGCTGAACCGGGCAAAACCCCTGTCCTGCAAGGTTATTGCCAGCTCGCGGTTGACCCGTAACGGGGATCCGGGGTCGTTGAAGGTGGCTGTTCCGACCTGGATCGCGCTCGCACCGGCAGCAACGAGCTGCAACGCGTCATCGCCGCTGCGCACCCCCCCGACGCCGATGATCGGGACCGTTGGGATCCGGCCGTCGAGCATCGCCGCGCGCACCTGCCAGATGGCACGCACGGCGACGGGACGGATCGCCGGCCCTGAGAGCCCTCCGGTCACGCCGGCCACCTGGGGGCGCAACCGGTCGGTGTCGATGACCATGCCCAGAAGCGTGTTGATCATGGTCAAGCCGTCGGCCCCGGCCCGAACACAGGCACCGGCGATCTCGACGATGTCGGTCACGTCCGGACTGAGCTTGGCGAAGATGGGAATGTGACGCGGGAGGCTCTCGCGAACCAGCCCGATGACCTTGCCCGAAGCCAGCGGGTCGCAGGCGAAGACCAGCCCCCGGTTCGCGACGTTGGGGCACGAGATGTTGACCTCGACGCCGACGACGGCGTCGAACGCCGGTGACTGCCGCAGGACCGCAGCAACCGCGGCATACTCATCGGCAGTGTTTCCGGCGATGGATGCGAGCACTCGCGCCCCGACCGACTTGAGCCACACCAGGTCCTCGTGGGCAAAGGCAGCCACTCCTGGCCCTTGGAGACCGATCGAGTTGAGCATCCCGCTGGGCGTCTCGGCCATCCGGGGAGTGCCCCGACCCGAGCGGGGTTCTGCCATCACGGTCTTGGTGACGAATGCACCCAGCTCGGCGATGTCGAAGAAGCGGTGCAGCTCCCTGCCGTTCGCCGCGCAGCCCGAAGCGGTCATCAGCGGGTTGGGCAGCCGCATCCCGGCAAGGTCGACGCTCATGTCGATCGTTGCGCTCATGGTGGCCGTATCGCGAGTCGTCACCTTCTCGGTCAGCTCGGTCATCAATGACCTCCCATCGCGGTCGCACCGTGGGCATCCTCGGGGACACGGCATCGTCCGTTCTCGAAGGCGTCCCAGCGGACCCGGTCGCCACGGAAGGTGGGGCCCTCGACGCAGGAGCGGACCATACGGGTCAGTCCGTCGTCGCCGACCACCGGCATCACGCAGGTCATGCAGACGCCGACGCCGCACGCCATGGACTCCTCGACCGCGACCTGGGAAGTTGCGCCCTCGGCCTTGGCAAGGTCGGTGATCGACCTCAGCATTGCCATCGGCCCGCAGCCATAGACGACGCCGGCGTTGCTACGCCGGATCACGTCGGGCAGGACGTCGGAGACCCATCCCCGGACCCCCATCGAACCGTCGTCGGTGGTCACCGTGATGCCGTCAGCGGCTCCTTGCGCCTCGATGACACCGAAGAGACGCTCCTGGGTCGCGGCACCCAGGACCATCTCGATGTGGCAACCGCGCTCCTTCAGGATGGACGCCAACCAGAAGAGCGGCGCACTGCCATAACCTCCGCCGACCAGGACGGCAGCCACCGGTTCCTCGGGGAGCGGGAAAGCGCGCCCGAGCGGGCCAATGATGTTGACCTCTTCGTGCGTGCTCAGACCGGTCAACCACCTGGTGCCCGCCCCACGCGCCGCCACGACGATGTCAACGGTCCCGCCATCGGCACCGGGGCCGACCTTGTAGATGGAAAAACAGCGGCGCAACAGGTTGGCCGAGGTGTCGCCGCCAACTGCCAGTGCAACGAACTGCCCCGCCTCGGCCACCTCTGCAACGTCGGGCGCCACGAACGTCAGCTGGTGGTAGGCACCGACCCGGCGGTTGGAGACGAGCTCACCGGTGACCTGGGGCGTTCGCCCCGGGGAGACTCCGCTCACGCCTGGTCTTCCGTCCTGGCGTAGAAGTTCAGATCACGGGCGTGATCCTGCAGCGACTTGACCCGGACGGTCTCGGTGAGCTGTGACTCGATGCCCTGCACGGCCGCGCCGAGCTGCTGCACCGTGGTGATGATCGGTCGATCCATGCTTGTCGTGGCGGCACGGATGGCGTACCCGTCGGCTCGGGCGTACCTTCCCGACGGCGTGTTGATGACCATCCCGACCTCACCGGCCAGGATGCGTTCGACGATCGTCGGTTCACCGTCCGGACCTCGCCCGTCACTGTGCTTGCGCACCACCGAGGCGCTGATCCCGTTGCGCCGCAGGACATCTGCGGTGCCCTTGGTGGCTATCAGGTCGAAGCCGAGGTCAGCCAGGCGCTTCATGGGGAAGATCATCGCGCGCTTGTCCCTGTTCGCCACGGAGATGAAGACCGTTCCCTTACGGGGAAGGCCGGGGCCGAACCCGAGCTGACTCTTGGCGAAGGCCGCGCCGAAGTCCGAGTCGATCCCCATGACCTCGCCGGTCGAGCGCATCTCGGGGCCGAGCAGGCTGTCGACAACCTGGCCCTCGTGGGTGCGGAACCGCTTGAAGGGCAGCACCGCCTCCTTGACGGAGACGTGGGTGTGGGGCGGCATCGCGCCGCCGTCACCCTGTGGGGGCAGGATCCCCTCGGTGCGCAGCTGCGAGATCGTGGCGCCGAGCATCACCCGGGCGGCAGCCTTGGCCAGGGGCACGCCGGTCGCCTTGGCAACGAACGGGATGGTGCGGCTGGCGCGCGGGTTGGCCTCCAGGACATACAGCACGTCCTGGGCCAGGGCGAACTGCACGTTCATCAAGCCTTTGACGCCAATTCCCTTGGCAAGCTTGAGCGTTGACTCGCGGACCCGTTCGAGCTCCCCCTGGCCGAGGGTCACGGGGGGGATCACGCAGGCCGAGTCGCCGGAGTGGATGCCGGCCTCCTCGATGTGCTCCATGATCCCGCCCAGGTACATCTCGTGGCCGTCGTAGATCGCGTCGACGTCGATCTCAATGGCGTCGTCCAGGAAGCGGTCGACCAGCACCGGGTGTTCGGGGGCTGCGCGGGTGGCTCGGGTGACGTACTGGATCAGCGTCTCGTCGTCGTAGACGATCTCCATGCCGCGGCCACCGAGAACGTAGGAGGGGCGGACCAGAACCGGGTAGCCGATCTCGCGGGCAACCTCCACAGCCTCCTCGCCGCTGTAAGCCATGCCGTACCTCGGTGCCGGAAGCTTCGCTTCGGCCAGAACGCGACCGAACGCACCGCGGTCCTCAGCGAGGTGGATCGACTCAGGGCTGGTGCCCACGATGGGCACACCCTCGGCCTTGAGCGCTCTGGCCAGACCGAGCGGAGTCTGCCCGCCGAGCTGCACGATCACGCCGGCCACAGGCCCCGCCGCCCGCTCGGCGTGAACCACCTCGAGGACATCCTCAAGGGTCAGCGGCTCGAAATAGAGCCGGCTCGACGTGTCGTAGTCGGTGGACACCGTTTCGGGGTTGCAGTTGACCATGACTGTGTCAAAACCGTGATCGCGCAGGGCAAAGCTCGCATGAACACAGGAGTAGTCGAACTCGATGCCCTGTCCTATACGGTTCGGCCCGGAGCCCAGGATGATGACCGCCGGACGGGTCCGCGGCGCCACCTCGGTCTCGTCGTCATAGGTCGAGTAGTGGTACGGCGTCTGCGCCGCGAACTCGGCCGCACACGTGTCGACGGTCTTGTACACAGGGCGAACCCCCAGCGCGTGGCGGACCCCGCGGACGACCGCCTCCGGCATGCCGGACAGATCGGAGATCTGGGCATCGGAGAACCCATGACGTTTGGCCAGCAACAGCACCTCGACGGTGAGCTGGGGGCTGGCTGCCACATGTTTGGCAACCTGGTTGAGGAGCTCTATCTGGTCCAGGAACCACGGGTCGATGCCGGTAGCCGCATGGACATCCTCGACCGACATGCCACCGCGAAGAGCCTGCTGCACCAAAACGATTCGGCCTTCGGTCGGTATCCGGGCCTGCTCGAGCAGAGCGCGCGCCTGCTCCCTGGACGGGACCTCGCCCCTGCGCCAGTGGAAGCTCGAACCCGCGCGTTCCAGCGAACGCAGCGCCTTCTGGAGGGCCTCGGTGAAGTTGCGCCCGATCGCCATGGCCTCGCCGACGCTCTTCATCGTCGTGGTCAGGGTCGGGTCCGCCGCGGGGAACTTCTCGAACGCGAAACGCGGCACCTTGACGACGATGTAGTCCAGGGTCGGCTCGAAGCTGGCCGGCGTGACCTTGGTGATGTCGTTGGGGACCTCGTCCAGGGTGTAGCCGATGGCAAGCTTTGCGGCGATCTTGGCGATTGGGAACCCGGTCGCCTTCGAGGCCAGCGCGGAGGACCGTGAGACACGCGGGTTCATCTCGATGACGATGACCCGGCCGTCGAGCGGATTGACAGCGAACTGGATGTTGCAGCCGCCGGTGTCGACCCCCACCTCGCGGATGATCGCGATGCCGAGGTCCCGAAGCCGTTGGTACTCGCGGTCGGTCAGGGTCAGCGCGGGCGCCACCGTGATCGAGTCGCCGGTGTGCACTCCCATAGGGTCGAGGTTCTCGATCGAGCAGACGACCACCACGTTGTCGGCGCGGTCGCGCATGACCTCCAGCTCGTACTCCTTCCACCCCGCGATGGACTCCTCCAGGAGCACCTCGGTGGTCGGCGAGTCATGCAGACCCGAACCGGCCATCCGGCGCAGATCCACCTCGTCATCGGCAAAACCCGAGCCCAGACCCCCCATCGTGAAGGATGGGCGCACGACCAGTGGATAGCCGAGCTCCTTTGCGGCGGCAAGGCATTCGTCCATCGTGTGGGCGATGAAGCTGCGCGCTGTCTCGCCACCACAGCGCTGGACGACGCCCTTGAACAGCTGGCGGTCCTCGCCGAGCTGGATGGCCTCGACGCTGGCACCAATGAGCGGGCAGCCGTACTTCTCAAGGATGCCTGCCTCATCCAGGGCGATGGCGGCATTGAGTGCCGTCTGACCGCCGAGGGTCGCCAGGACAGCATCGGGGCGTTCCTTGGCGATGATCGCCTCGATCACCTCGGGAGTGATCGGCTCGACATACGTGGCGTCGGCGAACTCGGGATCGGTCATGATCGTGGCTGGGTTGGAGTTGATCAGGATGACCCGCAGGCCCTCCTCGCGCAGGACCCGGCAGGCCTGGGTCCCGGAGTAGTCGAACTCGCAGGCCTGGCCAATGACGATCGGACCCGACCCGATGACCAGGACGGATTTGAGGTCGCTACGGCGGGGCATCAGGCTCGTCCTCTCGCGGTTGACGGTGTCTCGGTGGAGAGTCTGCGACTCGTCGACATGAGCTCGACGAAACGGTCGAAGAGGTACTCCGAGTCGTGTGGACCCGCGGCCGCCTCCGGGTGGTACTGCACCGAAAAGGCAGGGATGTCAAGGCATTCCAGCCCCTCGACGACGTTGTCGTTGAGCCCGATATGGGAGACCCGCACGCGCCCGTACCGGGTGGTTCCGTGTTGGGCATCGGACCCCCCATCCGCAGGCGCGGTCACATCCCCGTCCAGCGGGGCCTCCACCGCGAACCCGTGGTTCTGCGCCGTGACCTCGACCTTGCCGGTACGCCGGTCCAGAACGGGCTGGTTGACTCCCCTGTGGCCGTACTTCAGCTTGTAGGTGCCAAAACCCAGTGCGCGACCGAGGAGCTGGTTGCCGAAACAGATGCCGAAGAAGGGCATCCCGGCGGCCAGGACCTCGCGCAGCAGGGCGATCTCGTGGGTGGCCGAGGCCGGGTCGCCCGGGCCGTTGGAGAAGAAGACGCCGTCGGCGCCCGTGGCCCGGATATCGGCGAGGGTGGACCTGGCCGGGAGCACGTGCACCTCGATGCCCCGCTCGGCCAGGTGAGCCGGGGTCCTGGCCTTGATGCCGAGGTCGAGGGCAGCGACGGTGAAGCGCTTCTGGCCCACTGCGGGCACGACATACGACTGCGGCGTGCTGACCTCGCCGGCGAGCGCCGCGCCGCTCATCTGCGGAGCCGACAGCACACGTTCCAGCAACAGCTCCTGCGACTCGCGAGCCAGCTCTCCGGAGAAGACACCGA
>DATCNE010000098.1:0-12406 GCA_036565395.1 Dermatophilaceae bacterium | reverse complement strand
CTTAGGTTCTGGGGCTTGTCAGATTCGGGAACGACCGATGAAGGAGGCTCAGGCCTCGATCGCGGTGACCTTGATCTGGGTCGAGTGCTGGCGGTGACCCTGACGCTTGCGGTAGCCGGTCTTGTTCTTGAACTTCATGATCGTGATCTTGGGGCCCTTGGTGGGCTTGACCACCTCGGCGGTGACCTTGACCTTGGCGAGCTTGCCCGCGTCGCTGGTCACCGTGGATCCATCGACCAGCAGGAGCGGGATGAGGTTGATGCTGTCGCCAGCCTCACCTTTCACCTTGTCGATGATGAGGACGTCGCCGACGGAAACCTTCTCCTGACGGCCGCCTGCGCGAACGATCGCGTACACGTTGAGACTCACTCTCTTAAATCGGGGGTCGGTGGCCACTAGGAACCGGCACATGGTCTTCGAGAAGACATGAGCACGGTGGGCGCACCGAAGGATCAGACTACTTGCTCCAGCGCCTATGAACCAAACTCGCCAACCCGCGGGGGTCCAGCAGGCGCCACCACGCGTGCGCGCTTCCGTCGTCCGCGTGCCGCGGGCGCGGGCACCTCGGGCGCCTCGGAAACCTCAGTCACCTCGGCCACCTCGGCCACCTCGGCCATCGCAGTGGACTCTGTCGTCGTCGGTGGCGGGAAGGACTCCGGTAGCTCGGTCACCGGCTGGACTGCCACCGGCTCGATCTGGACGCTCGCGGGCTCGATATCGGAGCCCACCGAGACCGCAGGCGACTTGGCCGAACGGGACGCACGGCGTCGTTTGGGTGCCTTCGCCGTCGTGGGCACCTCAGCCTCGACAGGGACATCGTGCGGCAGGTCCGCCGGCAGCTCGCTCTCGATCGCGAACGGCGCATCCGCGTGCTCCGGCGCGACCGCGTCCTCGCTCGAGATCACATGGACGGGGGTGGCGTGAGCCGCAGCGGCGTGTGCGGCCGCAGCAATCTGGGCCGGCGTGGGTCCACCCGGCGTCACCTTGGGCTCTGGGGCGACCGACACGTCGGTATCGCGTCCGCTCCCCCGGGTACGACGTCCGCGGCTACCGCGGCCACTGCCTGAGTCGCCTCCGGCGCTCTTGCCCCCGCCACCGCCACCACCGCTGGCGCCATCGTCGTCGGCAGGTCGGTCGATCGGGTCGGCGCTGACGATGATGCCGCGGCCGTTGCAGTGCTCACAGTTCTCGGAGAAGACCTCGATCAGGCCGGCGCCCACACGCTTGCGGGTCATCTGGACCAGACCCAGCGAGGTCACCTCGGCGACCTGGTGCTTGGTCCGGTCGCGTCCCAGGCACTCGAGCAGTCGACGCACGACCAGGTCGCGGTTGCTCTCGAGCACCATGTCGATGAAGTCGATGACGATGATGCCGCCGATGTCACGCAACCGCAGCTGGCGCACGACCTCTTCGGCCGCCTCGATGTTGTTGTTGGTGACGGTCTCCTCGAGGTTGCCCCCGGAGCCGACGTACTTGCCGGTGTTGACGTCGACCACGGTCATCGCCTCGGTCCGGTCGATGACCAACGAACCGCCCGACGGCAACCAGACCTTGCGGTCCATGGCCTTGGCGATCTGCTCGTCGACGCGGTAGTGCGTGAAGAGATCCTGCTCGCCGGTCCATTTCTGGATCCGGTCGGCCAGGTCCGGCGCCACCGCGTTGACATACTCGTTGACCGCCTCCCAGGCGGGCTCACCGGAGACGACCAGCTTGGAGAAGTCCTCGTTGAAGACGTCGCGGATGACGCGGACCGTGAGGTCGGGCTCACCGTGCAGCAGGGCTGGGGCGTTGACGCTCTTGCTCTTGCTCTTAGCCAGGATGTCTTCCCATACCGCAGCCAGTCGCGCTACGTCGGCGCGAAGCTCGTCCTCGCTGGCGCCCTCGGCCGCCGTACGGACGATGACTCCCGCCTTCTCGGGGACCACTTCGCGCAGGATCTTCTTCAGACGGGCCCGCTCGGTGTCGGGCAGCTTGCGAGAGATGCCCATCATGTTGCCGTCGGGCACGTAGACCAGGTAACGACCCGGCAGCGAGACCTGGGAGGTCAGGCGGGCGCCCTTGTGCCCGATGGGGTCCTTGGTCACCTGGACCAGGACGCCCTGGCCGGAGCTCAGCGCGTTCTCGATCTTCCTGGCCCGGTTGTTGTCCAGGCCCGCGGCATCCCAGTTGACCTCACCGGCATACAGCACGGCGTTGCGGCCCTTGCCGATGTCGACGAATGCGGCCTCCATGCTCGGCAGCACGTTCTGGATCCGGCCGAGATAGACGTTGCCGGCCATCGAGGCGTTGGTCTCGCGTGAGACGTAGTGCTCAACCAGGACCCCGTCCTCGAGCACACCGATCTGGGTGCGGTCCTGCTTGTGGCGCACGACCATGACGCGCTCGACGCTCTCGCGACGGGCCAGGAACTCTGCCTCGGTGATGATCGTGCGACGACGCCCTGCCTCGCGGCCCTCACGGCGACGCTGCTTCTTGGCCTCGAGCCGGGTGGAGCCCTTGACCGAGGTGACCTCGCTTCGCGGTGCGCGCGGCTCCCGGACCCGGGTCGTGGTGCCAGCCTGGTCCTCGTCCTCGCCAGCGGCGCCACGGCGACGGCGGCGGGTGCGACGGCGACTCGCGCCGCCCTCCCCTGACTCGTCTTCGTCTGAGGATGGCTGGCCCGATGACTTCGTCTCGGCGTCACCGCCGGCAGCACTCTCGTCTGCGTCTGTGGCGGACTGGTCGGCACCGCCTTCGTCTCCGGCGCGACCGCGGCGACCCTTGCCTCCGCGGCGGCGACGACGACGTGCGCCGTCAGCGCCAAGCTCGTCCAGGTCCTCGGCCTGACCGGCCTTGTCCTGCCCCGAGCCGGCACCCTGCTTGGCGGTGACCTCCGCGGAAGCCTGGTCGGTCGAGGTCGGCTCAGGAGCCGGAGCTGCAGCTGGCGCAGTGGCCCGGCGACGGCGAGGGGCCGCAGTCGGCTCGGGGGCCTGGAACAGCAGACCGAAGCCGGGGATCTCGGGGGCCTTCTTGACCTTGGCCGTCGGCTCGACCTCAACCTGCGTCGGCGAGGCGTCCACCGATGCCGCTACGTCAACCGGGGCCGCGGCGGCCTTCTTGGTGCTCTTGCGGGGGGCACGCTTGGCCGCCTTGCGCGCCGGAGCCTTGCCCCCATCGGCATCCGCGGTCACGTCTGCGGTCACGTCCGAGGTCAACACAGGTGTCACCTCAGCCGGAGCCAGAACCGGAACATGCGCAGGGGCACTGGCCTTCTTGGTGGCCTTGCGTGGTGCCCGTTTGGCTGCGGCCTTCTTCACCGGCGCAGCCGTGTCACCGGGCAGGTCAGATGCCATGCCAGTGCTGGCAGCGTCTGATGAATGGGTCTTGTCGTCCTTGGATGCCATTTGAGGCGTCCTCCCGTCACCCACATGGCGAGGACCACACCCGGGCCTGCTGGCCCTCATCGCCGCATGGTTCGCGGTTCGCGTCGTCTCCCCCGCGGGTAGCGGGCGGGAACGGAAGTCGTATCGCTACATCTCGGGGGCTCGCGCTGCTTCGCGCGTCACCACCTCAGATGCCGTCAACGTCCTGGTCGGCAGCCAGAGGATCGGCCACCGTCGCGCTTGCAGTGCGCAGCAGCCCCTGCGCCAACCGAGTCACCAGGGGTGGTGTCGGAGGCGCGAGTGCGGCGACTGATTGCAGCGCGGATAGAACGTCATCGGGGCGCACGGTGGGTGTGGTATGCCGTACGACCGCCCTCAGTATCGCACACGTGTCGTCCTCGGACGGCGAAACGTGCAGCGACACGACAGCGCTGCGGACGTCGAAGGTTCGCGGGCCGTTCTTCATGACCCGGGTCACTTCGACCCGTTCCTGCGCGAGCAGCTGCTCAGCGGCGTGCGCAAGGCTCTCGACCGGCATACCCCTGAACTCCATCACCCAGTCACTGGCCTGGAGGCGGTCGGCGAGCGCACCGGGGGCTGCTTCGACCACTTCGAGAATGTCCAGACCCTCGGGCAGCGCCTCGTCGAGCGCCGCGCGCACCCGCTCCGGATCGACCCGCTCGGTCACCGATATCTCGAAGTACTCGGCCTCGCTGGCCGTCCCGGTCGGCGCCGCGTTCGCGTAGGAGATCTTGGGGTGGGGGTGGAAGCCCGCGGAGAACGCCATGGGCACGGCGGCCCGGCGCAGGGCCCGCTCGAGGGCCCGCTGGAAGTCGCGCGTCGAGGAGAACCTCAGCCGTCCACGCTTGGCATACCGCACCCGCAGCTTCTGAACCGCTGGCGCCGGAGGGGGACCTTCGGGAGTGCGTGCCATGACCGCGAGGATACCGATGACAACTCGCAAAGCCCGGCGTACCGTCGATTGATGGACTGCTTCAGGGTGAAGCGGTCCACCGGAACGGAGGCTTACGAGGTGTTCATTCAGATCATTCAAGGCAAGTGCCGCGACGCGGACACCCTGCACCAGCAGATGGACAGGTGGCGCCAAGAGAGGGGACCGACGGCAGAGGGCTGGCTCGGCGGGACGTACGGCGTCACCGACGACGACAGGTTCATCGGCGTGGTGCGGTTCGAGTCCAAGGAGGCCGCAGCCCGTAACTCGGTCCGCCCCGAGCAGGGCGCGTGGTGGGCGGAGACTGAGAAGTGCTTCGACGGTGACGTGACGTTCCACGATTGCGACGAGGCGATGATGTTCCTTGACGGCGGCGCGGACGACGCCGGATTCGTCCAGGTCATGCAGGGCCGGGTGGAAGATCCTGAGCGGTTCCGCAGGTTCATGGAACTGCCCATGGACATGCTGCACCAGGCCCGGCCGGAGATCATCGGCGGTTCCATCGCGATAGAACCGGACGGCCGATTCACCGAGACCGTCGCCTTCCGCAGCGAGCAGGCTGCGCGCGAAGGTGAGCGCAAGGATATGCCCGCCGACATGCGCCAAACGTGGGATGACGAGATGGCCCTGATGCAGGACGTGACCTACCTGGACCTGCGGCACCCCTGGTTCGCCAGCAAGGCCTGAGACCGGGGACCGGGCCCGTCGGGCTCGCAACCCGTCAGGGCTCGCAACCCGCCCCCGTCGTATGCCGTGCCCGCGCCGCTGAGGTGCGGGTGCGGCATACCTCAGTCGGTTCTTCCGGCGATGGGCGTCTTCCGACGATGGGCGCGAGTATGCGCTCCCTCGGCCCGCAATTGGCAGGCGGACCGGAAGGTCGTCAGCAGCTCAGGCGGTAGGCGCCGAGGTCCTCGTGCTTGAGCAGTGAGCTGAACCGCAAGGGTCGCGTGACGGGGCAGAAGCTGGCCAGCGGGAGGTTGTACTCCACGTGCAGGACGGGCTTTCCGGCTCTGACGAAGGGCGCGAGCTGTTTGCACTCGTCGTACTCGACGCACTGCTCGTTGACGGCGAAGTCGAACGACGGTACGAGCAAGGAAACCTGGTCGAGGTCATTCTTCAGAGCCACTGCGAGACCACGCGCGTGGGCCAACGCAGCCAGTGCGCGGTTATAGCGCAACTGCTGGGTGCCGGTCAGGGGGAAGCCGCTTTGGTTCGCGTACCCGTCGACGTTGTCGGGTTCCGCACCATCGAACCCCTTCGCGCGACACAGGTCCAGACGCTTGGCCATGAGGGGCAGCAGGAGGTCTGTACGCCGGATGTCGAGCCAACGCTCGGCTTCGAAGCCCGCGAGAGGCTTACCCCGGACGGCCGCGGGAAAAGCCCCACTGTCAGGTCGACCCGGCTCCCAGCTCCCGGCTGAGAAGTAACAGACCGCACGCCTGCCCTTGGCATGCAGGCTCCTCACGACAACAGCGCTGGTGTCGAACAGGTCCACGTCGTAGACCTGAGCCTTGACTGTGAGGTCCAGCCGTCCCGACAGCTGCCACTGCCAGGTGGTGCCCAGCACCGGCCGCCAGCGCGGCCGCGGGCTCGTGACGCCCTGGCTCCCACCGGCGCTGCTGCTGGCAAGCGGCTGCGTCGCCGTCGTGGCAACCGAGGGCCCCTCCGATGAACGCGACGGGCGCGCCTGGCTCACACCGGCGCTGCTGCTGGCCAGCGGCTGCGTCGCCGTCGTGGCAACCGAGGGCCCCTCCAGTGAACGCGAAGGGCGCACCTGGCTCCCACTGCTGCCGGCGCACGCGGTCAACCACAGCAGGACCATCGCAGCGGTGGCTGCACGAAGGCACTTCACCCGCGCTCCGCCAACTTCACCCGCGCTCCGCCAACTTCTCCCAGTACCCGGACAATGTGCCCCACGGGTTGGGCGCGAGCCCGTCGGTGATGTAGAGCGTGCCAGCATTGGAACGGGCCACACGACGGCGGACGTCATCGATCGCGTCCTCCGGCACGCCGTACACGAAGTGGCAGAAACGCTCTGGGGGGAGCGACATCGCCCACTCGGGCACCTGCACCTTACGATGCATCTCGAGGTCGCCGTCGAAGGTCACCACCAGGTTCGCCAGGTCGAGGTAGGCACGGTGCGGGTAGACACCGGGGTTAAGCACGACCGTGCGGCATCCCAAGGAACGGGCGTCGCGCACGTACTGCTCGTAGGCGTCCAAACCGCCGACCATCGAGCTGACCTGATCAAGGAAGACCCCATCGACGTCGTACCAGTCCCGAAAGGCCGCGCACTCATCACGCACGTCGGCGCTGGGCCGGGTGCCGTAGTCGGTGTCCACGTATCCGATCCTGCGGACCCCTGCGGCACGTAGCCTACCCGCGAGTGCTGCGTAGGACTCTTGCCTGCATGGGCCCGGGCCGTTGGAGGGGTTCAGGACCACGAGTCGCACGGCCAAGGCTCGGGCGGTCACCAGCGACCAGGCAGCTGCGTCCTGGAGCGGGTCGAAGTAGGCAGGGAGGGCCAGCAGCGGGGTCGTCACCGGTAGCTCACCACGCGACCCAGGAGTATCGAACCGAAGACCAGCATCACGATCGCGAGCACTCCGGCCGAGCCCACGTGCACAGCTGTGGATGTCAGTGGTGCCAGCACAGCTGTGGATGTCAGTGGTGCCAGCACGGTCGGAAGGTGCGGCAAGGCTACGTCTAGCATCAGCGCTGCCGCCTCGATCATCACCACCGTCCGCACGTACCCGGTGCTGACCAGCACCGAGGCCACGAATAGCCCCACGCACAGCAGCAGGTAGGTCAGCAGGTACCACGTCGCGTCAGCGTTGGCCTCCAGCGACCGATGTCCCACAACCGCGACGGCAGCCGTGAGCGCGACCAGCAGCAACGCGTACGACGTCACCCGGCTCAGCAGGTGCAGACGCACAGCTCGGGCGAATGTGCGCAGGCAATTGCCGGTGAGCAAGAATGCGGCACGCTGCCGGAAGCCGTAGAGGTGGACCTCCGCTGCTCCGAGGCTGAGCATGGCAGGGAGCATCACTGGTCCTAGAACCTGGGGAGCGCCGGATGCCGCACGCAAGCAGGTCAAGGGGATCAGCGACAGAAGGCTCATGGACAGGATGCCGTGGGCGAGCACCGGCAGGCAACCCGCGAGGTCGCTCCAGGTCAGCGAGGCCAAGCGCGCGGGCTCTTCTGCGCCGGCCAGGTCACCGGCGAGACGCCAGGCGGCGACGAAGGCCCCAACGACGCTCACGACGCTCACGACATCCGCAACGAGGGCCACCTCACGCGGCAGCAGGTGCTGTGGCACGAACATGATGAGCAGGGATAATGCCACGGCCGGGATAAGCAGCCGAAGCAGCAGCTGATGCCGCTCGAGCAGCAGCACGACGGTGGCCGAGAGGATGTAGATGGCGGCGAGGGCGGCGACCGTGGCGCCCGGCCAGGAAACCGCTCCTATCACCACTGCGAGCAACGCCACGTTTGCACCGCCGACAACGGACGCGATGAGTGCCCGCCGCAGCAGTGCCGCAGCCACTGCGTACTGTTTGCGCCCCAGCTGCACACTGTAAAGCCACGACAGGGCCTGGTTAGCGCCCCCTGCGACCACGGAAACAAGCAACAGCAGCATGGCTTCGGCCGCGATGAAGTGCTTGATTGCAGCGACCAGCATCAGCCCAGGCAGGGCGTACACCAGACCGCGGGCCATTAACTCTCGCATCGGTCGTGCCCAGGGATCGGCCCTCGCGACTGCGAGGGGGCGGCGGGGCACCTGCCGGTACAAATGCTCGGCGAGCTCGAAAACCGTGGCAGCGTCGTAGGAGGCACGGGCGCGCTTGTCGGAGATGCCGGCGGCCTCGAGCGCTGCGGCGACCTCGAGGGGGTCCGTGGCGTTGCGACACAACGCGTCGTGTGCTTCCAAGAGGGCGTCGATGCGGCCGGGAAGGTCGGGATGCTTGCTCGCGCGGTCGAAGCGCCCTCGGTGGTCCCGCGGCAGCGGAGCAGAGGGCCCGACCGCCGGCCACACGGGCCGCGCCACGAGCCGGTCGAACGTACTGGGAGCGCTCATGTAGCGGCCTGGTGTTGATAGGGGGCCAACGCCTCAGCGAGGGTGCGGCTGCTGGCCGCGCGGGAGGGGGCCAAGTCCTTGGCACCATCGAGGTTGAGCTGCGCACGGTTGAGGAGGTCGACGTACATCGAGCCGAAGGAACCCAGCATCCGGTCGAGGTCGAACATCGCCGTCGCCCGGGCGCGACCTGCCTCGGCCATCCGGCGTCGCATGGAGGCGTCCGACAACAGGGTCACGCAGGCTCGGGAGAATTCCTCCAGCTCTCCGACGGGGAACAGCAGCCCGGTGTCACCAACCACCTCCGCGACGCCACCCACATCGGAGGACGCGGTGACCCTCCAGGACATCATCGCCTCGATAACGGTGTAAGGCAGTCCTTCGGAGACGCTCGTCAGGGCGACAACGCTCGACGCGCGGTAAGCCTCGCTCACTGGAGACACCGGACCCTCGAACGTTGCGACGTCCTCGAGGCGAAAGCTGTCAACGAGGTCCCGGATGTGTCTCGCGTAGGACTCGTTGCCTGGCGGTACGGGACCGAACAGGCGCAACTTGGCAGCTGGCACCTTGTCCCGGACGATCGCGAACCCGCGCACGAGCGTCTCAAGGTCCTTCAGCGGGTCGATCCGCCCCACCCAGCCGATCGTGGGCACGGTCGGCTCTGGCAATTCGCTGAAGCTCTGCGGGTCCACGCCGTTGTACGCCGTCACGATACGGTCCGGGTCGGCGCCTCCGTGCACCTCCCAGCGCTGGTTGAACACGTTGACCGGGGCGATCAGCTCAGCCGCAGCGTAGCCGGCCTCGGACAGACGCCGGTAGAAGGCCAGCACCAGCTGTTTGACCGGCCAGCCGTAGACGAAGTTCTGGAACGCCAAGTACCGCTCGCGAAGGAATACACCATGCTCGCTCATCACCATCGGCGTTCCGTAGGTCCACTGGGCTGTCATCGCTACCAAGGTGGGCAGACCGTTGGAGACCGGGTGGCACAGGTCTGCTCGTGGAGCGGCCTGCGACAGCGGACGCAGCAAGTGCTCCAGCAGGTCCGTGGCCACCAGCGCGTCCTCCAGGGACATGTGGCGAGTGGGCTTCTGCCCGTACCAGGCCTGCCAGCGCTCGAACGTATCCCAGTGCTCGAGCACCATGTGGGTCGCGCGCTCCGACGCCAGTGCCGCGTGCAGATCGTGACCCTGCGCCCACCGGTGCATCGCGCGAAGACCGCTCACGAAGTCCGACGGAGCACCCGGATGGTTGCGCACCAGGGCTGACAGCACCAGCGCGAACGACGCCTCGAAGTCCTCCCATGCCGAGCCCCTCGGCGCGCAGCGGCTGCCACTCGGACCCCACAAGGCCATTCGACGCAGACCGGTGACGTTGGGCGGAAACTCCATGACTACCGGCTCGGAGCCGTCCCCCAACAGGGCGACGACCTCGAAGTCGTGCTGGGGAAGACCACGTATGAGCTGGTCGCACCAGGTGGTGACCCCGCCGCGAACGAAGGGGTAGCTGCCCTCCGTGATTAACGCGATGTGCACGAGCGGCTCGCCTCCTTGGTCGTTCCGGGCCGGCGGGCACGATCAGGGAGAGACCGAGAGGAGGGTGAGGGGCATGCTGGCGCTGACGCCGACGTAGGCCGAGCGCTCCCCCGCGTAAGAGGTCCCGAAGGCCACGTTCTGCGGGACGGTCACCGGAACGAGCTTCTTGCCCGTGGTGGAAGACGTCACGTACAGAGTGCCACCCAGCGTGTAGGCGCTGATCACACCCGCGTTGCTGGTGGTCTTCCAGGCCGATGCTTGGTCCAGGACCGTGCCCTGCTGACCCAGCTCGAGGTTGAGGAGCCCTGCGTTGGTTGCGAACAGGCTGCGGTACTGCGTCAGCACGCCCGTCAGGACGGGGTAGCCGATGCGGCCTTCAGCCAAGTTCGACTGGTGCATGAAGTGCGGTCGAGGGTCGTTGGCCAGGACGTGCCCGAGCGCGATCCTCGTCTCCAACGGGACGATGTAGCTCGAGAAGTCCGAAACCGACAGTGGCGCAATACACGTGGACGACGGGTTGTTCTCACACAGACCGCTTCCGCCGTCGCCCGTCGAGTTGTAGATCCAGTTGTACTCGTCCACCTCTTCAGCTGGGGTCGCGACGTTGTAGAAGATATTCATCGGGTATCGGGGGACGGTTTCGGCCGGTCCCACGATGCGCTGGTCCGGCTCGCGGGAGGCGTCCGAGGCGACACTCACGATGCCGTTCTTCGAAAGCGCGCTCGCGAAGTTGGGGTTGTCACTGGGTTGCTGCGGAAGGACTGCCAGACCGCTGTGCTCTCCAGTAACCAGGTCCGACTTCGAGAGCTGTACCTTGTTGAGCTTCGCCCAGGCGATGTTCTGGCTGATCTCAGAGGAGATGTTGGCCGCTGACATGTACAGCGTGTTGCCGCCGCCGTCGGTCTGGCAGCGCCACGGGATGACGGAGAGGTCCTGCAGGCAGCCGAGGAACTGGTGACTGTAGGTGTGGTTGAGCCAGACAAACTGCTTCCTGTTGTTCAACAGCGCCGTAGTGAGCGGGTCGCTGCCCGCGTTCGCGATCGCGTCGACGCTGCCCTCGGCGTTGAATGCGAGATTCAGCGTGAAGTTGTTGCTCCTCTGCCACGCCAGCAGGTTTGTCACATCGCTCGCGGTCATTCGGATGTCGGTGGTGCTCGCCACGCCGGCGGCGCAGTTGTCGCCCGGTGTGCAGTTCCCGGACGTGCTCCACCGCGAGTCCGAGAGCAAGACGTCGTCGATGTTGACTGCGAAATAGTTGCGGTCATAACCAAGGTGCACGCCCTTGGTCATCCACGTCACGAAACCGTGGGCCATCAAGCGGAACCAGGTCTGGCTTGAGTTGAAAGAGCTGGTGATGACCAGCTGCTCCCGTCCAGTTGCGGGATCGGTGTAAGAACCCACAACCGGGCTGCCGTTGACCGTCACGAGCGGCGTGAACGCGGCCCCAAGAGGCGTCGCGAGGTAACCCCACGTCTCAGCAACAGCCGGCGCGTAGTCGTCGACAGAGAAGGTGCCCTTCAGGTACGGGAAGGGAGACTGCAAGCCAGCCGCTGTGACCGTGGCCGCCTGACCGTCCAGGCTCCCCGAGTAGCTGGGATAGTTGAGGCCGACACTGGGTTGCGGATAGTTGTATGCATCGACCTGGCGGATGCCGAACCGGGCCTCGTAGGCGGTGAGCGCCGTGACCTCGTCGGTCGACAGGCTCGCGCCGGCGTCGTTGGGCAGGACGACCGATTCGTACTTGGCCCGCGGTCCTGTCGCAACGGTGTCGGAAAGGAAGTCCGGCGTGATCGTCTGACGAGCCGCGTTATTCAGGTCCACCACGGTCGTCGGCACGCCCTCAGTGGCGAGCTCCGAACGGATAGCCTCGACGTTGGGGTCGCCGTTGGAAACCAGCAGGACGCGAAGGTCGATACGGTCCCCCGACGCCGCCTGGGCCCAAGGGGCAGGCAGCCATGCAAACATGAAGGCTGTAACAGTTGCCCCCGTGATAGCACGGGCGAGTCTTGATTGCTGCTGGCGTCGAAACACGGCTACTCCTAAGTGAACCCAACTCAGTGACCTGTGAACGGCCAATGTCGCCCGTGTCGAACGCCCGAGGTCGAGAGGTCAAGCGGCCCGGGGGACGACGTCGTACTCTTTGACCTTCCTGCAATTCAAGAGGCCGCGGCTCCGCAAGTCATCCTGCAGATGGCGCTTTCGTCGATCCACCAAATACTCGTCCTCGCTGCGCCAAAGTGAGGAGAGTGGGTCTTGACGGTGTGTCAAGCCCGCCGTGGGGGCGTGACTCATGTGCTCGGTAGGTAGCCAGGCATCCAGCGACGGTGGCCACAACAGGCTCTGATCCGGGATGTACGACCGAAGCCTCTTGTCAACAGGACACGTACCTGATCCCAGCGCCCAGCAGCGGACGCGAAGGTGTGACCAGATTGGGCTTCAGGCGGGTGCCGCGAGCGGGTAGGAACATCGCCGCGGCTGATGGCGG
>DATCNE010000097.1:0-6749 GCA_036565395.1 Dermatophilaceae bacterium | reverse complement strand
CCTCGCCGACTACGGCCGGGTCCTGGCCGCGGCGGCAAGCCAGACGACTGACGCCGACGAGCTGCTCTTCTGGGCCCGCAGCGCCCACACGACCGTCATCGTCGAGCGCGAGCTCCACGCCGCGCACGTGGCCGACTTCGCGGTGATCCCCAAGTCGCCCACATGTACGGCATACACGTCGTTTCTGTTCTCCGTGGCAGCCGCCGGCTGCTACCCGGCACTGGCCGCGGGCATCCTGCCCTGCTTCTGGATCTACGAGGATGTCGGGCGTCGCCTCAAGGACCGCGTGGGTGACCTCACCGGACACCCGTATGCCGACTGGATCAGTACCTACGGTGACCCGCAGTTCGCCGCATCGACCGAACAAGCGAAGCAGATCCTGGATCGCCTTGCGGCACAAGCGGACCCGGGCACGGTCGAGCGGATGCATCAGGCGTTCGCGGCGGCCTCGCGCTACGAGTGGATGTTCTGGGACGCGGCCTGGCGCCAGGAGACCTGGCCCGTCTGAGCGCGTCCAGAGCACCAACCCGACGACGGCCACCACAGTTCTGCAGCTGCACAGCTGCACGACGCCTGAGACAGACATCGGCCTCCGTTCAGGTGGTTTGGGGGCGCAGGGAGGGTGTCCCAACACCAGCAACCAGCGGAGGACCAATCCACGGGCCACGGCGGACCCAGACCCTTCAGACGAGTATTGGGATCTCACGGACGAACGGTCCTGCGCCGCTGACGCGCCCTGTCTGGGGGTGCATTAATGAAGTGCGGGGTTCCTCAAACGGGTCGGGCGAGAACGACTATTTCCCGCACCCCCTGCCTGGGCGATCGAATCTTCCGTGAGTTGTCGTCAAGATGAGAGGTTTGCTGACGCATGGCTCCACCCCGCCGACAAACCTGCACAGTAAGCGAGGCCCCTGGGCGTGGTCGCGGAACGGGGACGGGAACGGGACTTCGTCACCGCCGGCGTGGCGCTAGAGAGCGTCTCCGACAACGTGCAACTGCTCGCTGCCCCCGTGGCTGAGAGCCTCAAGCACTTTGAGCACCGCGGCGGACGCACGGCATGGGCACGAGTCCGTGACCGCCTGGCCGCGCTCTCGATCGAGATCAACACCCGCGTCGTGAGGGTGACATCGCCGGCAGCACGCGACCGCGCCAGCACCGAGGACACTGGCCAGCATGCCGCACATCGCACACACGGCTGGCCGGGTCACGACGGGGAAGCATGCTGCGGACATGCCGCGAGCGCATGGTGTACCGCACCGCAGGTAGTCATTGCGTCGGCGGGATCAGCCCGCCTGGTGGACGCGAAGGACAATCAGCATGTTAGTCAGCGACGTCAACATCCAGCCAAACCGCACGTGCATCACCGCGATCGCTTCCGGACAGTCCATTTGTATGACCATGAGGCCCGATCCTGGGTCGGATCGGGTCCTGTGATCGAGGGCGTAAACCCCCGTTGACCTGCGGTGATGCCGTGGAGCCGCCTATCGGAATCGAACCGATGACCTATTCATTACGAGGGAGTTACATACCCGCAAAACACTCGACCGGCTGGCGATTGCCGCATCAACCAACGCAACTCAGTTGGGTCAGCCTGACCGAATCGAAGTCATGTATGCCCAAAATGCGCCCACGCCAGAAGCCGTTCGTCATCTCAAAGGAGGCCGTTCATCCAACGGCTGCGGCCATGCCTGCACCCGGCGATGAGCACATGACAGTGGACCGCCGCCAACTAAGCGCGCGTCTGATGGGCGAACCTTGCCAGACAGCTTGCCCGGAGAACTCGCCGGGCGAAGGCGATCTGGTTCCATGACCTGTCGCGTACCCGAGGGCGCCCCCGACGGATCGGCTAAGCCGTGCCTCGTCTGCGTGCAACGCCAGGGAATGCGGGAGATAGCTCGGACGTCGTGACCGCTGCCCTCGTCGAAGGCTTCTAGGTCAGGAACTTCGTCGCGATTCGATGTCACCCAAGTCATCTGAGATCGTCGACGAGGACACAGACGAGCGCATCCTGAGCATGCTGTCTTCCTCCGCTGGGGACCGACTCGTCGAAGGTGCTGCGCAGGGACGTCGCCGTTTGAGTCTCTCGGCGCCTAGCCCCATCCTTCACAACCTGTGCCCGATCCGGGCTCTTGACGAACGGACGAAGCGGACTTATGGTTCGATCCACCTGCTGCAACGTTAAAGCAGGTCCTTTAGAACAACACACACTGAGCGTGAAAATGTAACAAGTTAGCGTCTCTTCGAGATGCTGTAACGTTTGAGCAAGGAACACAGGATGACAAGCGATGTCGAGAAGCGGAGACGGCCCACAACTCTGCGCGATGTCGCCAGGGTCGTGGGCGTCTCGCAGAGCGCTGTGTCGATGGCACTTGCAGATCACCCCCGGATCAGTGCGTCTAGGAAACTGGAGGTTCAGCTGGCGGCCCGGCAGCTCGGGTACGTTGCGAACTCCGCCGGACGGGCGCTTCGGGCGCAGCGGTCAGACTCGATCGCGTTGGTCGTTCCGAACACCGGGCGCCATGTTTTCGGCCACCCGTACTTCATGCACCTGCTCGTCGGCGTGAACAATGCGAGCAATGAAAGAGACAGCACGGTCATGGTCTCCACCAACCCTGACGAACAACATGGAGTCGCAGCCTACGAGCGCGTACTCCGTTCCCGGGCGGTAGACGGCGCGATCGTCGCCTCTGCCGCGGTCGCTGACCCTAACGTCAGCAGGATGGTCGATTCCTCTCTTCCTGTGGTTCTGGTCGGTCGGTTCCCCAACCTCCCGGGAGCAGTCAGCGTCGCAGTCGATGACAGGAAAGCCGCCCACGATCTGACGACCCACCTACTGGTTGATCATGGGATCCGCCGGATTGCTCACATCAGCGGCCCGCTCGAGCACCAGACAGCAGCCGATCGCTACCAAGGCTTTCGGGACGCCGTCAGCGATCTCGGACTTCCAATGACCCAGGCGCTCGCCACTGGCGACTTCAGCGAAGAATCAGGAAGTGCCGCAGCCCGGACTCTGCTGGACAGCACTCCGGATCTACAAGCCATCTTCGCGGCAAACGACGAGATGGCCTACGGCGCTCTACTCGAGTGTCGCGAACGAGGACTTCGTGTGCCTGAAGACATCGCCCTCGTCGGTTTTGACGACTTCGGTGTCTCACGCCTGACCACACCTGCGCTGACAACTGTGCGGGTGCCCGCTGAAGAGCTGGGCCGGACGGCCGCAAACCTGCTCTTCCGACTGATCGACGGCAAGATGCCCAAACCGCTACACACCACGCTCGCCGTCGAGGTCATCCTCCGCGAATCATGCGGCCACCACCCCGGCTAGAACCGAACAGTCCTGGAGAACTCATCTCCGCCGTCGCAAGGGAAATCCCGGCGTCAACCACCCTGGTCTACGCCGCCACAGAAGGAGAAGAGCTCCATGGCACCACGAACAAGAATCGCAGTTGCCGCCAGCTTCACGCTATGCACGATGCTCTTAACAGCGTGCAGCAGCTCCACCCAAGCCTCCTCAACCGGCGGGGACGGCGGCGGGGTGGTCAAGCTGTCGATGCTCACCGGTTTCACCGGCCCAGACAAACCGTCCTACGACGCACTGATCAAGCAGTTCAACGCTACCCATCCGAAGATCCAGGTCACGATGGACGCGCAACCGTGGGACGCCGTCGGTCAGAAACTCCCTCAGTCCTGGGCCACTGGCCAAGGCCCGGACCTCGCGACACCCAGCTCTGATCCCGGATCGATCTTCAACTACATCAACACAAATTCCGTTCTTCCGCTGGACAGCGCGGTGGGAACCGGTGACGGCAAGATCGAGTCTGCAGTGTTCCCCGAATCCGTCCGCAAGGCTTTCACCGTCAACGGCAAGCTATATGCGGTGCCGGCAAACCTGGCCACCCTGGTTCTCTACTACAACAAGACGATGTTCGCAGCCGCCGGCATCACCAGTGCGCCCAAGACCGAGGACGAGCTCGTGGCCGACGCGAAGAAACTCACCAAAAACGAAGGCGGCAAGGTCAGCCAATACGGCCTGACCTTGGCAGATCACGCCACGATCCAGATGTGGCCCATCCTGCAGTGGATGAGCGGCGGCGAAGTCATTGACTCCTCCGGTTGCGCACAGGTTGCCAGTGCGGCCAGCATCAGCGCCTTGCAGAAGTGGAGCAACCTGGTCACCAAGGACAAGATCAGTCCGGTTGGTCAAACCGGAGCGGACGCGGACACGCTGTTCTCTGCGAAGAAGGCTGCGATGGAGATCAACGGCCCATGGGCCGCAGCCGGCTTCCGTTCTGCCGGCGTCGACCTCGGCATCGCTCAGGTTCCCGTCGGATCCGCTGGACCGGTCACCCTTGGCTCCACCGTCCCACTCATGATCGAACGACAGACCAAGCATGCCGCCCAGGCTCAGGAGTTCCTGGCCTGGTGGACCGGTAAGACTGCCCAGACGGCCTTCTCCAAGAGCTCGGGCTTCCCGCCCACGCGGACCGACCTAGCCGACGCAGTCGCCTCCGATCCCACGGTCTCGGTGTTTGCAGCAGCGCTGCCCTCCGCACGCCTGTACCTGGCTGGCCAGCCCAAGGCGACCCAGATTGATACCGACGCCTATGTTCCGATGATCCAGAAGATCACTCGTGGCGCAGACGTCACGGCCACGGCGCAAGCCACGGCCAAGCAGATTAACCAGATCACCGGCTGTAAGAGCTAGGCAAGCGGCTCCCAATCCCGCGGGGCCCTACCGGGGATCACCCCCATCCCGGAAGGGTCCCGCATCGGAGGCAACACCTGATGGCGACGCAGTCAACACTTGGACCACCAACACTCCGACCACGGGGAAACGCAGATGACCCGCCGATGACTACCTTCACGCGGCGACACCATCTTCGCTTCAACAGCGCCTACCTTTTCGTCGCTCCCACTGTCATCCTGATGGCCGTATTCATCGTCGAACCCATGCTGCAGTCGGCCTGGATGAGCCTGCACGACTGGACGATCGGTGAATCCACACACCGTTTCGTCGGCGCCGGGAACTACCTCGGTCTGCTTCAGGACGATCGGTTCTGGAACGCGCTGAAGGTCACCTGGGCCTACACCGTCTGCGTCGCCGTCGGACAGGTGGTGCTGGGTCTTGCGTTGGCCTCCCGGCTTCGACGAACGACCTGGTTCACCTCACTGCTTCGGGCCGCGTACTTCTTTCCGTTCATCGGCTCACTGGCCGTCGTCGGCATCGTCTGGAAGTTCCTCCTCGATCCGCAGGTGGGTCTGGTAGACGCGTGGATGACCAAACTGGGGATTCTGCCGATCGAGTGGCTGCAATCGACCAGCCTGGCGCTGCCGAGCGTCATCGCGATCGGTATCTGGAAGAACCTCGGCTTCACCATGATCGTCCTGCTCGCCGGCATGCAAGGGGTTCCCGAACAGCTCTACGAAGCCGCGACCTTGGACGGCGCCAACAGTTGGCAACGGTTTCGGCACGTGACCCTGCCCTCAATCCGCCCGGCATTGCTGTTCAGCACCGTCATCGCCACCGTCACCGGACTCCAACTGTTCGACATGGTCTACGTCATGACTGCCGGCGGCCCGATCTTCCACACCGAATCAATCGTGATGTACATCTACCAACGCGGGTTCGTCGATTTCCGGATGGGCTACGCAAGTGCGATCGCATGGGTGCTGTTCCTGATGATCCTGGCCATCTCACTGGTCCAGCTACACCTGCTGAGGTCCCACGATGACGACTGACCTACTCACCCCCCGACCGACGCGGGCCAGCACCACCATCACACGCAGGTCTTTCCGCTCAGCCGGTAAAGCACTGAACCTGCTCTCCTGGGCAGTGCTGACCGTGGGGGCACTTGCGATGCTGTTGCCCTTCGCGTGGATGCTCGGCGTCGCATTCCGCAGCAGCGCCGATCTGTACGCCGACCCCGCCCGGCTCTGGCCATCCCACTGGACCCTGGCGGGTTTCCACGCAGTCACCCAGGAGCTGCCCTTCGGCAGGCTCATTCTCAATACCTTCGTATTCGCTGGCGGAACGACCATTCTGTTGTTGTTGTTCGACTCGATGACCGCGTTCGCTCTGGCAAGACTGAAATTCAAAGGCCAGAACGTCCTCTTCATCGTCATCCTCGCCACGCTCATGGTGCCCTTCCAGGTCACCCTCATCCCTGTGTTCCTCACACTGTTCCACCTGGGCTGGCTCAACACCTACCAGGGCCTCATCGTGCCGCGAGCAACCAGCGCGCTGGGAATCTTCTTGCTACGCCAGTTCTTCTCACAGATCCCACGCGAACTGGACGATGCGGCACACATCGACGGTGCGAACTCCTTTGACGTCTTCTGGCGGATCATCATCCCCAATTCCAAGCCCGTGCTGGCCTCACTTTTCATCATCCAGTTCACCGCGCTGTGGAACGACTTCCTCTGGCCGCTCGTCGTCACCAGCGACATTAACCAACGCACCCTTCCCTCCGCGCTGACTCTCTTCTCCAGCAGCAGCGGCGTCGACCATGCGGCGCTCATGGCCGGTGCAGCAATCTCCCTGGCACCACTGGCCATCGCCTTCCTAATACTCCAACGCTTCTTCGTTCAGGGTGTAGCTACGACCGGCCTGAAATAGCTCACCAGAACAACGAAAACAGAAATGGAGACAGGTGTGCTCACCTGCGATGTGACCCTTGACCCGGCATTCACCATAGCCCCGGTCCCCCCTCGGCTGTTCGGTTCCTTTGTCGAACACATGGGCCGCTGCG
>DATCNE010000096.1:0-2106 GCA_036565395.1 Dermatophilaceae bacterium | reverse complement strand
CGATATGGCTGTGGGTGCCGAAAATTCGGAACGCGGGCGATTCGTAGCGGAAGGCGCAGATCTCGGCCGTGTCCGGCAGGATGACTTCGTGCTTTTCTTCTTCATCTACTGGGCGCTGCGCCGTGTCCTTGAGCTAATCGTCGTACTCGGTCGGCGTGGACCGGCCAACGAGATCGAACTGCTGGTCCTCCGCCACGAGGTCGTGGTCCTGCGGCGGCAGCTGCCCCGTCCACAATTGCGGCTGTCCGACCGGGCGCTGTTCGCCGCGTTGGCCCAGGTGCTGCCCCGGGACCGGTGGCCCCGCCTCTTCGTCCGGCCGGCGACCCTGCGGCGCTGGCACCGGATGCTGGTGGCCCGCCGCTGGACGTACGCCTCTCGGAGCCCGGGTCGCCCAAGTCTCGATCGCAGTGTCCGCCGGCTGATCGTCCGGCTGGCTCGAGAGAACCCGACCTGGGGTTATCGGCGCATCCACGGCGAACTGGTCGGGCTCGGTCTCCGCGTTGCGGCCAGTACCGTCTGGCAGGTGCTGCGACGAGCCGGGCTGCCACCGGCCCCGCGGCGGGCGGTGGAAACCTGGCGAGCGTTCCTCGCCGAGCAGGCGGCTGGGCTCCTCGCGTGTGACTTCATCGCCGTCGACACCTTGTTCTTCCGTCGCCTGTACGTGCTGGTGTTCATCGAACTGCAGACCCGGGTCGGGCACTTTGCCGGGGTGACGGCCCATCCGACGGGGGCGTGGGTGACCCAGCAAGCCCGTAACCTGATCGGCACGGTCACCGACCGGGCAGCGCCTACCCGAATCCTGATCCGCGACCGGGACGCGAAGTACAGCGCGTCTTTCGACGAGGTGTTCCGATCGGAGGGGATCCGAATCATTCGCACCCCGGTCCGCGCTCCGCGAGCGAACGCGGTCATGGAACGATGGTTTTCCAGCCTCCGGCGGGAGTGCCTGGATCGGCTACTGATCGTCGGCCGACGTCACCTAGAGCAGGTGCTGCGGGTTTATCTCGGGCACTACAACACTCATCGGCCGCATCGCTCCCTCGACCAGCGCGCCCCGGCCAGTCCCGTACCGGTCAAGTCTCGGGGCGTGGTCGACATCGGGGCTGTTTATCGACGCGACCGACTCGGCGGCCTCATTCACGAGTATGAGATCGCCGCATGACGATGGAATCGGGTTCTCGGCACCCCCACGGCATGAGGTTCAGAACGACGAGATCCTGCTGACACGCGAGACTGATCGCCTGTCACGTCGCCTCGAGTTCTGGCAGAACGAGGTTGTCAGGCGGACTGGACCGAGCCAGGGCTAGGCCCCCAGGCAGTTTTAGAACCGGCCTCAGTCCGGTTGCCTACCTGCTGCGCGGCAGCCTGCCTGCGGCCTTCCGGATTCGTTCAGTCAGGCGACGACGCAATGCCGCCACTTGGTTCTGCTTGGCAGGCGTGTCCGCGTCCACCTCCAGGAGGTAGTCGGTGCCAGCCATGACCCATCGTAAATCGTCCTCTTTTCGGATCGTTACAGCCTCAGGTTTGGGGAGCATTTGATAACTAGACTATCACTGTTACGGCAGTATTGCTATAAGCAGGGATGAATGATACCAAGGGGACAGGCGGTGTGGGGTGTAAATACTCGGTCGGCGAGGTAGCGCCAGTCCTGTGCCGGCCTCATGTCCACTGGCACGCCCTGACTAGGGCCGCGCGGGTTGTAGGGGGGCAAAAGTCCATCCGCATTCGCGCCACGCGTCTCAAGTGAGATGAGGTGGGCAATAGTCCGCCAGCCTGAGACGGATCAACTGAATCGCGCTGGGATTGATGGAGGCCTCTGGGCCGCCCTCGGTTACGTAGAGCCGGATTGTTGGATTCATGCTGCGGTGGTTGGTTCACGCCGAGCCTCGAACTCGACCGGCGTGAGCATGCCAAGCGCGGAGTGTCGACGCTGACGATTATGGAAGATCTCGAGGTATTCGAAGATCGCGTTGGCGAGCTCAACGCGGGTCCGCCAGCGCTTGCGGTCAAGCAGCTCGACCTGCATGCGGGACCAGAATGACTCGATGACGGCGTTGTCGAAGCGGCTCGGCAGCTCATCGTCGCCATTCACGCACGCTCCAGGGG
>DATCNE010000095.1:0-6060 GCA_036565395.1 Dermatophilaceae bacterium | reverse complement strand
ACCGGCGTGTGGTCCAGCCAGGAGGAGATCGCCGCGACGTGGGCTTTGGAGCGCCGCTTCGAGCCGGCCCGCGGCTCGCGCAAGGCGGCCGACGCGGCGTACCGGCAGTGGTTGAAGGCCGTCGACCGGAGCAAGAACTGGGCGGCACAGAGCGCTCACTGACCTCCTCGCAGCCGATCAGTCGCGAACGGTCATGTGGCGGAAGAAGCCCCGGATGTGGGCTTCAAGGAGGTCGGAGGCCTGCTCGGCCCGACCAGCTTCGACAGCCGTGAAGATCGCGTGGTGGTCAGCAAGGAGCCCATCACGAACTCGGGGCCAGCCGTGTTCACCGGTATCTGGCATGGCGGTCACGGCGGCCAGGATCGGCATCCGCACCGACTCGCGGATTGCACGGGTCACATCGGACATCAAGCGGTTGCCGCCGGCATCGGCGAGCGCCACGTGGAAGTCCGTGTCGCACTGGTTGAAGGTCTCCCGGTCGACGTCGGGCTCGTCCATCGCCAGGAGGGCTGCCCGCATGCGCGCCAGGCTCTGCGGTCGGGGGTTGCGGCAGGCCAGGACAACGCTGGATCTCTCGAGCACCACGCGCGTCTCGACGACGTCCTCGAGCTCGAACGACCCCAGAGCCACGTGCAGGCGCAGGAGCCGAGCCAGGGCGTCGCTGGGGACGCGATCGATCGTCGTACCGGAGTCGGGGCCATTGCCGACCTGTGACCTGACGGCTCCCTGGGCTTCGAGGATGCGCAGTGCCTCCCGTACGGCTGGGCGACTCACACCGAGCAGCGCGGCAAGCTCTCGCTCCGACGGGAGCCGTTCGCCCGCGCGCAGAGCGCCACTGACGATCTGGGCCTCGATCCGATCCAGCACCAGCTCGTAGGTCCGCACCCGAGACACCGGCTGCCACCCATCGGACCGGCTGCCCACGGGCTCAGCGGAAGCCACGTCGGGCAGCCTCTTGGTCAGGTCGGTCAGGTCGGCCATGTCGCCCCCAGGGGTCCATCCAGAAGTTTGTTGTCGAAAACCCTCGACAATCCTGCCAGCGTAACACTAAGGTCATCCCAATGATTTGGTCCGACCATATGTATGGATTACCAACGCCCTCGCGTGGCGCTATCCCCGGGTGCCAGGGCCCGGTTCGTCGAGGAGCTCAGAGATGTCACGGACCCGTTGGTGAACCTTCGGCCAAATAGCAGGTACCACCCATTCCTTCCAAGACGAGGTGACCCATGTATCGCCCAGTTCTCGATGCCGTGTCAGGATCGCTGGCGCTCACAGCGCTCGTGGCCATGCTTCCCCTGCTCACTCTGTTCCTCCTGCTCGGTGTGGCGCGGATGACCGCCTGGAAGGCGGCCCTCATATCGTTGGGGGTCTCCCTTGTTGTGGCCGTCTTCGCCTACTCGATGCCAGCCGGCCAGGCCCTCAATGCTGGTCTGGAGGGTGCGGTCTTCGGGTTCTTTCCCATCCTGTGGATCGTCATCAACGCGATCTGGATCTACCGGATGACCGTCGAGACGGGGCACTTCGACGTCTTGCGGCGCTCATTCGCCAAGGTCAGTGACGACCAACGGATCCAGGCGGTCATCATCGCCTTCTGCTTCGGCGCACTGCTCGAGGCGCTGGCCGGCTTCGGCACGCCCGTCGCCATCACCAGCGTCATGCTGATTGCCCTGGGGTTCAAGCCGATCAAGGCCGCCGTGGTCGCATTGGTCGCGAACACGGCGCCGGTGGCCTTCGGTGCCCTCGCGATACCGATCACCACGCTCGCCACGGTAAGCGGCCAGCCCGAGCACACCCTTTCGCAGATCGTGGGACGACAGACCCCCCTGTTGGCAGTCTTCGTCCCGATGGCCCTGGTCTTCATCATCGACAGGTGGCGCGGCGTCCGGGCGACGCTCCCGGCCACGCTGACCTGCGGTGTCACGTTCGCCTTCACCCAGTTCGCGGTCTCCAACTACGTGTCGACCCAGCTCACTGACATCATCGCCTCGCTGGCCGCCGCGGCGTCGGTCGTGCTGTTGCTGCGGGTGTGGCGACCGTCCGACTCCTACGTGGAGGAGCCCGAAACGGCCACGGCCACGAGTGCGGGAAACACGTCGGGCGGCACCCGCCCTGGCTCCGGCGACCTGTCCGCTCCCGCCTTGATCGCCACGGCAGCCAACCGCGAGGGGTACCCGGTCGCCCAAGGCACCGGCACCGCCACCGAGACGGCAGCCGAAGACATCAACCACCCAGACACCCGCACCGACGTCTTCAAGGCCTACGCGCCGTACCTGATCATCATCGTGGTCTTCGCCCTCGCCCAGGTCCCGCCCATCAGGGACGCCCTGGCAGCCACCACAGTGAAGTTCCAGTGGCCAGGCCTGCACCTGCAGAGCGCGTCCGGCAAACCGTCGAAGGTGCCCACGTTCACCCTCAACTGGCTCGCCGCCGGAGGCACCCTGCTGATCCTGGCCGGACTGATCTCCATCCCGTTCCTGGGCGTCTCCCTGGCCAAGGCCTTCCAGGCCTATCTGGACACCTACCGCCAGCTGAAGTTCGCGATCATCACGGTGATGGCCGTACTGGCCCTGGCCTACGTCATGAACTCCTCGGGCCAGACCGCAACCTTGGGCTTGTGGATGGCAGGTGCCGGCGCTGCCTTCGCGTTCCTCTCCCCGATCCTGGGCTGGCTGGGCGTGGGGGTCACCGGCTCGGACACCTCCTCGAACTCGCTGTTCGGCGCCCTTCAGGTCTCCGCGGCCACCAAGGCAGGGCTAAGTCCGGCCCTGATGGCGGCAGCCAACTCCTCCGGCGGGGTGCTGGGCAAGATGATCTCGCCCCAGAACCTCGCGATCGCCGCCGCGGCCGTCGGCATGTCCGGCAAGGAAGGCGACATCTTCCGTAAGGTCATCGGATGGAGCCTGGGCTTCCTTGTCCTGATGTGCCTGCTCGTGTTCCTCCAGTCCACAGCCGTCCTTTCCTGGATGTTGCCGTGAAGGTTGCACTGTTCGTGACCTGCCTCAACGACACGCTGTTCCCGTCAACCGGTCAGGCGACCGTCCGGCTGCTGTGCCGGCTAGGGGTGGACGTCGACTTCCCAAGCGCCCAGACCTGCTGCGGACAGATGCACGTCAACTCCGGGTACGTCCCCGAGGCGATCCCGGTCGTCCGAACGTTCGTCGACGCATTCACCGGTTATGACGCGGTGGTCGCCCCATCCGGCTCCTGCGTCGCATCGGTTCGCGAACAGCACAAGCTCGTCGCCCTACGCTCGGGCGACCGCTCCCTGGTCAGCGCGGTGGAGGCGGTCTGGCCGCACGTGTACGAGCTCAGCGAGTTTCTTGTCGACGTGCTGGGCGTGGTGGACGTGGGGGCCTACTTCCCGCACCGCGTCACCATGCACCCCACCTGTCACTCAACCCGGCTGCTGGGCGTTGGGGACCGACCCGAGCGGCTCCTTCGGGCGGTGCGCGGGATCACCATGGTTGACCTGCCGGCGGCGGAGGAGTGCTGCGGCTTCGGAGGCACGTTCTCACTGAAGAACCCCGACGTGTCGGTGGCGATGGGCTCGGACAAGGCACGCCACGTTCGCGAGAGTGGCGCAGAGGTGCTGGTCTCAGGGGACAACTCGTGTCTCATGCAGATCGGGGGCCTGCTGACCCGGCAACAGGCGGGGATCCGGGTGATGCACCTCGCTGAGATTCTCGCGACGACGGAGGCGGTCGCATGAGCAACACTGCAACCTTCCTGGGCATCCCGCCCTTCCCCATCGCGGCCGGGAGGGCACTGGCAGACAGCCAGCTGCGCGGCAACATGCATCACGCGACGCACACCATCCGCACGAAGCGAGCACGCGTCACTGCCGAGCTCCCCGACTGGGAGCAGCTGCGAGTGGCCGGTGCCGACATCAAGGATGACGTGATGTCCAACATGGGTCGCTACCTCGAGCAGCTCGAGGAGTCGCTGACCCGAGCTGGAGCCACCGTGCATTGGGCCCGGGACGCCGCGGAGGCCAACCGGATCGTGATCGATGTCGTTTGCCGCCACCGGGTCGAGGAGGTGGTGAAGGTCAAGTCGATGGCGACGGGCGAGATCGGGCTCAACGCGGCGATGGAGGAGGCTGGAATCTCCGTCTGGGAGACTGACCTGGCCGAGCTGATCGTTCAGCTCGGGCACGACCTGCCCAGCCACATCCTGGTGCCAGCCATCCACCGCAACCGCTCCGAGGTCCGCGAGATCTTCCTGCGCGAGATGGGCAAGGTCGGCATGGCGGCCGAGGCCGACCTGTCCGACGAGCCAGCCGAGTTGGCAGGGGCAGCGCGCCGACACCTCCGGGAGAAGTTCCTGCGGGCCAAAGTCGCCGTGTCCGGCGCCAACTTCATGGTCGCGGACACCGGCACCCTCGTCGTGGTGGAGAGCGAGGGCAACGGACGGATGTGCCTCACGCTGCCCGATGTCCTGATCTCCGTGGTGGGGATCGAGAAGATTGTGCCGACCTGGACCGACCTCGAGGTCTTCCTGCAGCTGCTTCCCCGCTCGGCCACCGGTGAGCGAATGAACCCCTACACCTCGACCTGGACCGGGGTCACCCCCGGCGACGGACCGCAGGAGGTACACGTCGTCCTCCTGGACAACAATCGCAGCACGGTGCTCGCCGACGAGGTGGGCCGCCAGGCCCTCCGCTGCATACGCTGCTCTGCCTGCCTCAACGTCTGCCCGGTCTACGAACGGGTCGGCGGGCACGCCTACGGCTCGATCTATCCCGGTCCGATCGGAGCCATCCTGACACCCATGCTGAAGGGCGTCGGCACCTCCAAACAGATCGACTCACTGCCATTCGCATCCAGCCTGTGCGGTGTCTGCTACGAGGTCTGCCCGGTCCGCATCAACATCCCCGAGGTGCTGGTCCACCTGCGCGAACAGGTCGTGGACTCCCACCGGGGAGGAGTGCCGGGAACGCTTCTGACCACGATGAAGGGAACATCCTGGCTCTTCTCGGGAGGGTGGAGGCTGGGGCTGTTGCAGAAGGCGGCAGGGCTTTCCGCGCGGGTGCTCTGGAAGAACGGCATGATCGGGCGGATGCCCAGGCCGATGAGCCGTTGGACCGATGCCCGAGACTGTCCCGCGCCTCCCCGGGAGTCCTTCCGCGGGTGGTGGAAGCGCACCGACGGGGGACGCAATGAAGCCGGGTCACCTCGCAACACCCCTGGCACGGGAGCGGATCGGAAATGAAGGCGCGCGAGGAGATTCTGAGCCGAGTGAAGTCCGCGCACGTCAGCGCCCCCCAGCGCCCGGCAACCGAGGCGGGCGATGACCAAGGGATACGCCGAGCCTATGCCCACACGGTAGAGCTTGCTGATCCCGTGGGCATGTTCGTTGAGCGCGTCGAGGACTACAAGGCGACCGTGATCCGCACCGACCCCGACGGAGTCGCGGCGGCTGTCGCCAAGAGTCTTGCCGGTGCGCGAAGTGTTGTCGTCCCAGCCGGGCTCAACAGGTCGTGGGTGCCCGACGGCATCGACATCGTTCCGGACGAGCCGACGTTGAGCTCAGATGACCTCGATGGGGTTGATGCCGTACTCACCAGCGCGGTTGTCGGGATCGCAGTCACCGGGACGATCGTGCTCGACCACACGGAAGGTCAGGGCCGGCGCGCACTGACGCTGGTCCCGGATCTGCATGTGTGCGTCGTCACCGCGGACCAGATCGTCGGCGATGTCCCGGAGGCCGTCCAACGGCTGAGTTCCTGCGTGCAGCGCGGACGCCCCCTCACCTGGGTCAGCGGCCCCAGTGCCACCGTTGACATCGAGCTCATTCGGGTCCATGGGGTACACGGCCCCCGAACCCTGCGCATCGTGCTGGTCGAGTCGACCACTTCCTAGCAGAGGGCTCAGCGCGCCGACGATCCTTCGCGTTGCCCCTCGCGAACGGCTTGTCAGGTCGGAGTGTCCAGGCCCTTGGCGATGACGAAGCGGACCAGCTCGATGCGGTTGTGCAGCTGAAGCTTGTTGAGGGTGTTCTGGACGTGGTTCTGGACGGTCCGGTGCGAGATGAAGAGGTAGGAGCCGATCTGTCTGTAGG
>DATCNE010000094.1:0-5445 GCA_036565395.1 Dermatophilaceae bacterium | reverse complement strand
AAGGTCAGCAGGCTGCGCACTGCGACGTCACGATACGGAAGGCTGTCGTCGATCTGCGCGCTCCACGCCCGCCAACGGGCCTCGTCCTCGACGATCAGGTCCCAGGCCGCGCCGGGATCGACCTGGATGAGCGGTTCGCGCTGGGCCACGGCCAGAACCAGCGTGACGGGGCAGTCCTGAGTGACCGTGATCGATGTCGGCCTGCCTGGTTCGATCGCCAGCTCAGGGCCACAGACCAGGGAAAGCGCGAGCGACCCCCACTCGCACACCAGGTCCGGGCCGCGGTGTGAGACCCGCGGCCTGCGGTGGTACTCGCCGAGGCGGGGATCGAACTCGACCACCGCCTCAACAGGTCCGCCCTGAACAGAAAGCCGCCGGACCAGCAGCGTTGCGGGTAGGAGGCGCCCGGCAACCTCGGCCACCATCGCCTCGGTCAGGACGAGCCGACCCTGGCCGACCGTCCAGGTCGTTTCCAGGGTCGCACTGTCATTGCGGTAACGGCGCTCGACGACCGGGGCTGGCAGGAGCGGTCCGACCCTGAACGTTCCCGCCGCCGGCCCGCCGACCATCCGGCCGAATACGGGCTCCCCATCAAAGCGGGGCAGGCACAGCCAGTCGATCGCTCCGTCGCTGGAGACCAGGGCCGCGGTTCGAGTGTCGCCCAGCAGCCCATAGTCGCCGATCGGCGCAGGACCGTGGGCGGGTGAATCGTCGGGCAGGATCTGAGGTCGGTTCACGTCAGCGCGCCTGGAAGAGCAGACCGAGAACGATCCCGTAGACCAGGTGAGCCACGATCGCCACCGCAGGGGTCTGGGCGCCGTAGTTGAGGGCGAGCAGGCCAGGCGGCTCCAGCACGGCCGTGCTGGCCGGCCCGGCGCGGTGTGAGGCCATCCGCGGGTGGACACCCGGGAGCAGCGGCAGGAGCACCATCAAGGCCACCGCCACGTGCAAGAGGCCCAGCAGCGCGCCGAACCACCAGGTGGCACTGTGCACCAAGTCGAACATGGCCGCGTAGCCGAGGGCGAAGCCCATGCCAACGGCGAGGTGGATGAAGAACCCGGCGACCCGGGCCCGGTCCGGGTCCGCGGTGACGACGGTGCCCAGCACGAGGGGAAGGTCGAGGCGGGTTAGCCCAGCCATCTGGGCGGCGATCATCACGGCGGTGAGGGCCGTGGTGGCGACCACCCCGAAAAGTGCCCAGCCTGCCCAGTCCATCTCAGCCCCGACTGGGCCCGTCGGCCTTGGCTGCGGGGCTGGCGAGCAGGTCAGCCAGGGGGACCGACGGGTCGGCGAGGCGGTCCGGGTCGACGCTGGCGCCGCTTCGGATGAGGGCCTTGATGTCGTCACCCTGGTCCCAGATGTTGGCGTTCATGCCGGCCAGCACTCGCCCGTCCTTGAGCCAGAAGGCCAGGAACTCCCGCCCTGCCCTGTCGCCGCGGACCACGACGCGGTCCCAGTCGTCGGCGTAGCCGTTGTACTCCATTCCCAGGTCGTACTGGTCGGAGTAGAAGTACGGAAGCTTCTCGTATGCCGTGTGCTGGCCCAGCATGTTGCGCGCCGCGACCGGACCCTGGTTCAGGGCGTTGGCCCAGTGCTCCATCCGGATCCGCTTGTTGTACCTGGTGTTCCAGGTTGCTGCCACGTCGCCGGCGGCGAAGACATCGGGGACGCTGGTAGCCAGGAACTCATCGACGACGATGCCGTTCTCAACGGTCAGACCGGCAAGTTTGGCCAGTTCGACCCGGGGCGTTACACCGACTCCCACGACCACCAGGTCGCCCTCGATGACCACACCATCCGTGGTGCGCACCCCACTTGCGGCGCCGTCGCCCACGATGGCCTCGATCTGGGTGGACAGGTGCAGGTCGACCCCGTGCCCGGCGTGCAGGTCGCGGTAGACGCCGCCGACCTCCGGGCCCAGAATCCGCACGAGTGGCACGGCCTCGGGCGCGACGATCGCGCCCTCGGCGCCCAGGCGGCGCGCCGAGGCGGCAACCTCGGACCCGATCCAGCCGGCGCCGATGACCACGACCCGGCTCGCCGCCGTGATCGCCGCCCGAAGAGCATCGGACTCACCCATGGCCCGCAGGTAAGCGACCCCCGGCAGGTCCGCGCCCGGCAGCGGAAGGCGCCGCGGGGCCGCGCCGGTGGACAGCAGCAGCCGGCTGTACGACATACGGGCGCCACCGGCCAGGGTGATCTCGTGGGCGCCCGGATCCAGGGACTGCACCCGGGTGCCGGTCATCAGCTCGATGCCGTTGTCGGCGTAGAAGCCCTCGTCGTGGACATAGAGCTTGGCGGCCGGCTTCTCACCGCGCAGGTACTCCTTGGACAGCATCGGGCGCTCGTACGGGCGCTCGGCCTCCTCACCGATCAGCACCACCCGCCCGTCGAAACCCTCGGCCCGCAGCGTCTCGGCAGCCTTGGCTCCGGCCAGGCTCGCGCCGACGATAACGAATGTCTGGTCTGTGGCCATGTGGCACTTCCTCTTATAGTGGTGAGGCTCTGATAGTGGTCAGGCGCTGCATCGTGGGTGGATGAACATGCAGGTGCGAGCCTGGCGCGAAGACTCAGGCAGAGCGTGTCAGCGCGAAGAACTCCTGGCGCGAACGTGCGTCCTCGCGCAGCACGCCATGCACGGCAGACGTAATCGTCTTCGATCCCCCGGCCTTGACCCCCCGCATGGACATGCACATGTGCTCGGCCTCGATCACGACACCGACTCCCTTGGGGGCGAGGTTCTCCTGAAGCCAGTTCGCCACCTGGACCGTCAGACGTTCCTGCACCTGAAGGTCGCGGGCGAACAGCTCGACAACGCGGGCCAGCTTCGACAGGCCGAGGATGCGTTCGCCCGGCAGGTAGCCGACGTGGGCGACTCCGGTGAACGGCAGCATGTGGTGCTCGCACAGTGACTGGACCGGGATGCTCCTGGCCAGGACCAGCTCGTCGTAGTGCTCATCGTTGGGGAAGGTCGTCAGATCGAACTCACGCGGCGTGAGCATCTCGGTGAGCGACTTGGCCACCCGCAGCGGAGTGTCAGCCAGGTGCGGCGAGGACGGATCGCGGCCGAGGGCGACAAGCAGGTCACGCACAGCCCGCTCGGCAGCCGGCAGGTTGACCCCCTGACGGCCATGCACGACCCGCAGATGCCGACTCCCGTCCGGAGCCCGGCTCGGTACGGCGATCTCATGCTCGAGCTTGGCAATGCTCATGCTTGATTCCCTTCTAAGAACACTATTCATTGACATTAGAAGGTAGAGTGAGGTGAGTCAAGAGATGATTGGACGCAGGTCGACCAGAAAAGGGGCGGAGTCGTGGGACGAAAAACGCATACGGGGACCTCTGACGAAACCGTCGGCAAGAGCTCGGCCGAGTCATCCGCAGATGTCGCGGCGGTGGCCAGCCTGGATGAGCCAACCCGACGGCGCATCTATGACCATGTATGTGCTCGCGCCCTGCCGCTCAGTCGAGACGAGGTGACGGAGGCGCTCGGCATACCGCGGCGGACCACGGCCTTCCATCTCGATCGTCTGGCCGAGCTGGGACTGCTATCAGTCTCGTTCGCACGTCGCACCGGGCGCAGCGGTCCGGGCGCCGGACGTCCAGCCAAGCTTTACCAGCGCTCCGTGGATGAGGTCTCAGTCTCGGTGCCCCCGCGACACTACGACCTCGCCGGACATCTTCTTGCCGGTGCCGTGGCCCAGGCCCAACAGTCAGGCGAGCCTCCGCGCCAGGTCCTTGACCAGCGGGCGCGGGACTTCGGTCGGGCCATGGCGCGCGAACAGTCAGGCTGGCGTGAGCAGCCAGAGCAACGAGAGCAGTCCGGCCCGGCCGAAACCGGCGCCTTGATGAGCCTGCTCGAGGTCCACGGCTACGAGCCACGGCTCACGGGCAGCGACATCGTCCTGAACAACTGCCCGTTCCATGCTCTCGCCCAGGAACACCCCGAGCTGGTCTGCGGGATGAACCTGCACCTGATCGAGGGAGTTCTGGAGGGGCTTGGCCAGACGGGAGTGCGCGCCTGCCTTGACCCGGGACCGTTGCGCTGCTGCGTCCGTATGGAAACTTCCGACCACGGATGAACAGCTCACGCTGCACTACCTGCGGGGGAGCCGCACCCGGTCGGGTCGACCGGACTGGGCCGGCGTCAGCGTCTCGAGAGCGCGACGTGCCACTACCTGCTGACGGGTGATGGCACGTTCGGCACGCCCGCGGCCGATGAAGCTGATCGTCCAGTGCAGCAACGTGGTGACCCGCTGTTTGAAGCCGATCAGGTAGAGCAGGTGGATGACCAGCCAGAACAGCCAGGCGATGAACCCGGAGAACCGGAACCTGCCGACGCTGGCTACGGCGGCGAACCGCGAGATCGTCGCCATGCTCCCCTTGTCGACATACTTGAAGGGTTCGCGTAGGTCCCGACCGGCGGCCCGGGCCGCAATCACCTTGGCAGCGTGTTTGCCCGACTGCATTGCCACCTGCGCCACACCCGGCACTCCCGCATCCATCATGTCGCCGATGACGAAGACCTCCGGGAACCCCGGCAGTGAGCAGTCGTCCTCCACGGGTACCCGGCCAGCGCGGTCGACCTGCAGACCGGCCTGGTTGGCGAGGTGTTTGGCCAGCGGCGAGGCTGCGACGCCGGCTGCCCACACCTTGGTGCGGCTCGCGATGCGCCGGGTGCTGCCGTCGCTGTCCTTGACGTCGATGCCGTATTCATCGATGTCGACGACCACCGCGCCGAGCTGCACCTCGACCCCGAGCTGGTCCAGCTTTTTGGTGGCCTTGGCCGCGAGGTGTTCCCCGAACGTGCCGAGCACCGTAGGGGCACCTTCGAGCAGCACGACCCGCGCCTGTTGAGGGTCGATGCGGCGGTAGTCCTTGCGCAGGGTGCGGTGGGCGAGCTCGGCGATCTGCCCGGCCATCTCAACACCAGTGGGGCCCGCGCCGACCACGACGAAGGTCAGCCAGGGTGCCGTGGCATCAGCCTCGGTCTCGATCTCGGCGAACTCGAACGCGCTGAGGATGCGGCCGCGCAGCTCGAGCGCGTCATCCAGGGATTTCATGCCCGGTGCGTGCTCGGCGAAGTGGTCATGACCGAAGTAGGACGCACTGGAGCCTGCGGCCACGATCAGGCTGTCGTATGGCGTCTCTTGCGTGCCCCTCGGAGTCCAGGACGTTACCGTCCTGGACTCGATGTCGATGTCGATCACCTCACCGAGCCGCACCTGGGCATTGCGTTGGCCACGAAGGATTTCCCGCGTCGGCGGGGCGATCGCACCTTCGGAGAGGATCCCGGTGGCCACTTGGTAGAGCAGCGGCTGAAACAGGTGATGGTTGGTCTTGGCGATCACCGTGACATCCACCGATGCATCCTTCAGCGCCTTGGTGGCGAAGAGCCCGCCGAAACCCGAGCCGATGATCACCACATGGTGGCGCTGCTTCATG
>DATCNE010000093.1:0-25567 GCA_036565395.1 Dermatophilaceae bacterium | reverse complement strand
TCCGCGACGCGCTCGACCCACGAGCTCGATAGCCGAGCTGATGAGCTCTTCCCCACCAAACCCCGCATGTCCATGCAGATCACGCAAGAAGAAGGGTGATTTACCAACCATGAAGAGAATGCGAATGAGAGCGATGGGCGCAGCCGGGGTGGCTCTGGCCCTGGGACTGTCCGCCTGCGCAGGTGGGACAACTCCCAAGACCGACGCGGGAAACGCCGGATCAACAGTCAAGGACGCGTTCAACGCCGGCTTGACGGCGGTGTTCAACCCTTCAGAGAAGAAGGGCGGCATCGTCAAGCTCGCCGATGAAGCGGCCCCCGACACGCTGGACCCTGGCGAGACCTACTACGGCTACTCGTGGGACTTCGTTCGGGTCTACGGGCGAGCTCTGACGATGTTCAAGCCCGCTCCCGGCAAGGCCAGTGCTGAGCTGGTTCCCGACCTCGCTGAGACCCTCGGTGTGGCATCGGACGGCGGAAAGACCTGGACGTACAAGCTCCGCAAGGGCGTGAAGTTCGAGGACGGCACCGTCGTCAAGGCCGCAGACGTCAAGTACGCAGTGCTCCGGTCGACCGACAAGGCGACCTTCCCGAACGGTCCGGCGTACTTCGAGGCGATGCTCAACATGCCCAAGGGCTACAAGGGCCCCTACAAGTCCAAGGGGATGAACACCGACTCGGCGATCACGACCCCGGATGACTCGACGATCGTCTTCCACCTCATCGCTCCGTTTGCTGGTTTCGACTACCTGGCCCAGCTGCCACAGACGATCCCGGTCCCCGAAGCCAAGGACACGGGCGCGAAGTACAAGGAGCACGTGATCTCTTCAGGGCCCTACATGTTCAAGACCTACGCGGCCGACAAGAGCTACACGCTCGTCCGCAACCCCAACTGGGACCAGGCCACGGACCCGAACCGCAAGGCGTTGCCGGACGGGTACGACGTCCAGCTCAACGTGAACGCGGAGGATATCGACAACAGGCTCATCTCCGGTGACCTCGATGTCGCGATCGCCGGCACCGGCCTGACGGCCGCGTCGCAGAGCAAGGTGCTCAGCGACCCGACGCTCAAGGCTCGAACGGACAACCCGACTCTCTCCCGGCTCTGGTACACCTCGATCAACCCGACGGTGAAGCCACTCGACAACATCGACTGCCGCAAGGCGATCATGTACGCCATGGACCGCACCAGCTACCAGACGGCCTACGGTGGCGCGTTCTCCGGCGGCGAGATTGCCACGACGATCATGCCCCCGATGATCCCGGGTTACGCGAAGTACGACCTCTACCCGGCGGGCGCGGACAACAAGGGCGACGTGGCCAAGGCCAAGGAGTCGCTGGCCAAGTGCGGCCAGCCCAATGGTTTCGCGACCAACATCGCCTACCGCAACGAGCGGCCCAAGGAGAAGGCCACTGCAGAAGCGTTCCAGCAGGCACTGGAGAGGGTCGGCATCAAGCTGACTCTCAAGGGCTACGCCAAGGCCGACTACTTCTCCTCGTATGCCGGTAACCCGCCGTTCGTCAAGGCCAACAACCTCGGCCTTGCTCTGAACGGTTGGGGCGCCGACTGGCCGGACGGCTTCGGGTTCCTGTCGCAGATTGTCGACAGCCGCGTTATCCGGGAGACCGGTGGTTCCTCGAACACCAGTGTCCGGATCCCCGAGGTCGACAAGCTCCTCGACCAGGCCGTCAACGAGCTGGACACCGCCAAGCGCAACGCTGTGTGGGGTCAGATCGACAAGAAGGTCATGGAGGAAGCGGTGATCTTCCCGGGCGTCTACGCCAAGAGTCTGTTGATGCGTGGGAAGAACCTGACGAACGTGTTCGTCAACGAGTCGCTGGGCTACTACGACTACATGGCACTCGGCAAGCCGTAGCAGCTCGATCCATCTCACGATAGGTAGGTGAAGGCAGCCGGTGGCCGGCGCGGAGGATCCCTCCGCGTCGGCCAGCGAGGCCAGCAACAGTGATCACATACATCATCCGACGGCTGTTGGCCGCCGTGGGGCTGCTCGTCGTCGTGAGCATCATTACCTTCTCGATCTTCTTCGTCGTACCTCGTATCGCCGGGGGCACGCCCGAGACGCTCGCGACGAGGTACGTCGGCCGTGCCGCCACGGCCGAGACCGTCCACCTGACCGCCCAGAAGCTTGGCTTCTACGACCCCATGACCGTCCAGTACGCGAACTGGGCCAAGGGGATCGTCATGGGCGAGAACTACGACTACGGTGCCGGTGTCGAGAGGTGCCCCGCGCCGTGCCTCGGCTACTCCTTTATCACCAGGCAGCCCGTCTGGCCCGACCTGCTCGACCGTGCGCCCGTGACGGCCTCGCTGGCCGTCGGGGCCTCGATCCTCTGGCTCGTCGCCGGAGTGTCCACCGGTGTGCTGTCGGCATTGCGCCGGGGGACCATCTTCGACCGCGCAGCGATGGGCCTGGCGCTGGCAGGTGTGTCCCTCCCCATCTTCTTCACCGGTCTGGTGTCGCTGGCATTCTTCAGCTACACGCTCGGCTGGACCGCCCCCGGAGGCCAGTTCGTCCCGTTCACGGAGAACCCCGCGCAGTGGGCTTTCTCGATGATCCTCCCGTGGATCACCCTTGCCTTCCTCTTCTCGGCGCAGTACGCCCGGCTGACCCGGGCAGGCATGCTCGAGACGATGCACGAGGACTACATCAGGACCGCCAGAGCCAAAGGCCTGCGCGAGCGGAACGTCGTCATCCAGCACGGTCTGCGAGCCGCGCTCACCCCTATCCTCACGATCTTCGGCCTTGACGTGGGTCTGTTGCTGGGTGGCGCTGTCCTGACCGAGAAGACGTTCTCCCTCAACGGGCTCGGGAAGTATGCCGTGGACGGCATCGTGTCCCAGGACATGCCCAAGATCATGGGTGTGACGCTGCTGGCGGCCTTCTTCATCGTGATCGCCAACCTGGTCGTCGATCTCCTCTACGCCGTCGTCGACCCGAGAGTGCGGACGCAGTGACCACCTCCCCGACGCTGCAGGGGGGCAACCCCGCCGTCCGTCCCGGAATTGAGGGGTTCCTGCAGGTCAAGGACCTTCGGGTGCACTTCCCTACCGACGACGGCGTGGTCAAGTCGGTCGACGGGCTGAGCTTCAACCTCGAGCTCGGTGAGACGCTGGGCATCGTCGGCGAGTCGGGGTCCGGCAAGAGCGTCACGAGCCTTTCGATCATGGGTCTTCATCCGCCCGGAACCGCCAAGATCTCCGGTCAGGTCCTGCTCAAAGGCGACAACCTGATCGGCGCTTCCCGGGAGCACATCCGCAAGCTGCGTGGCAAGAACATGGCCATGATCTTCCAGGATCCACTCTCCGCCATGCATCCCTACTACACCGTTGGCCACCAGATCATCGAGGCCTACCGCGTGCACAACAAGGTCTCGAAACAGGTGGCGCGCAAGCACGCGATCGACATGCTCGGCCGGGTGGGCATACCGCAGCCAGCCTCGCGGGTCGATGAATACCCGCACCAGTTCTCCGGCGGCATGCGCCAGCGCGCGATGATCGCCATGGCGCTCTCATGCGACCCTGAGCTGCTCATCGCCGACGAGCCCACGACGGCGCTCGACGTAACCGTCCAGGCGCAGATCCTCGACCTGATCCGGGACCTGCAGCAGGAGTTCAACTCGGCGGTCATCATCATCACCCACGACCTCGGCGTCGTCGCCGAGCTCGCCGACGACATCTTGGTGATGTATGCCGGCAGGGCCGCCGAGTACGCCACAGCGCACGAGATCTTCACCGCCCCACAGCACCCCTACACGTGGGGGCTGTTGGGCTCGATGCCGCGGCTCGACCGCGAGCGCACCGAGCGTCTGAGGCCCATTCACGGCACCCCGCCCAGCCTGATCAACGTCCCCAGTGGCTGTCCGTTCCACCCGCGGTGCGTCTACGCGGAGCTCAACGGCGGTGCCTGCGAGACCGATCGCCCTGAGTTCCTTGAGATCTCTCCTCGCCACTTCCTCGCCTGCCACCTCTCCTCCCAGGACCGCCAGCGGGTCTGGGAGAACGACATCAAGCCGATGCTATGAGGACCGCGACGTGTCACACCGTGAGCGCGGCATCCACCAACGGAGCCAGATCGTGACCTCAGCACCGACCAACGCCGCCAGCTCGCAGTCCAACGCGTCCGGCGAGGGCGAGGACATCCTCGTCGTCACCGACCTGCAGAAGCACTTCCCGATCCGTCGTGGTCTGCTTCAACGCAAGGTCGGCGCCGTCCAGGCTGTCGATGGGATGAGCTTCACCGTGCGCAAGGGCGAGACACTCTCGTTGGTGGGCGAGTCCGGCTGTGGCAAGACCACCACGGGTCGCATGCTGACCCGGCTGCTCGAGCCCACCGGAGGCACGATCCTGTTCGAGGGCAGGGACATCACGCACATCTCGATGGGCAAGATGCGCCCGTTGCGTCGTGACGTGCAGATGATCTTCCAGGACCCGTACGGGTCGCTGAACCCACGGCATACGGTCGGAACCATCGTCGGCGCCCCCTTCCGCCTGCAGAACGTCAAGACCGAGCACAGCACCAAGAAGACCGTCCAGGAGCTGCTCGAGCTGGTGGGGCTCAGCCCCGAGCACTACAACCGCTACCCGCACGAGTTCTCCGGCGGCCAGCGTCAACGCATCGGCATCGCCCGCGCGCTAGCGCTCAAACCCAAGCTGATCGTCGCCGACGAGCCGGTGTCCGCGCTCGACGTGTCGATCCAGGCACAAGTGATCAACCTGCTCGAGGACCTGCAGGACGAGCTCGGTCTCACCTACGTCACGATCGCCCACGACCTGTCGGTCGTGCGTCACATGTCCGACCGGGTCGCCGTCATGTACCTCGGCAAGATGGTCGAGATCGCGGACCGCACCCCGCTCTACGAGCGCCCGATGCACCCCTACACGGTGGCCCTGATGTCCGCGGTGCCCATCCCCGATACCGGGCGGCGCACGAAGCGCGACCGCATCCGGCTCGAGGGCGACGTCCCCTCCCCGATCAACCCGCCAACGGCATGTCGCTTCCACACCCGTTGTTGGAAGGCAAAGGAGATCTGCAGCACGATCGAGCCGCCGCTCACTGAGCTCGCGCCGGGTCACCGCGTGGCGTGTCATTTCCCCGAGAACCTCATCGACCTGCCGCTGCCGACAGTGCGCACAGACAGTTCTGCCGCGCCACAGGACTGACCACGCTGGCCCCCCCTACAACTCGGGCCCACCCCCGAGAACAAACGCTTTGGTGGCCGGCAGTGGCTGTAACGAACACGTCGCCAGGATCCGCCCGAGTGCGTCTCGCTCTGCGCTGGTGACCCAGAGCCTGTACTTCGCTTTCACCGCCAGCTGCCGTGCGACATACGGACAGCGGTAGGCCTTGTTGGGTGGTAGCCAGGTTGCGGCATCTCCGTCGCCCTTGCGCTGGTTGGTCAGACCGTCGACGGCCAGCAGGTTGAGCGAGTCGTTGGCCAACGCCCGGCGGGTCTCGGCAGACAGCTGCTGGGCGCCCTTCTGCCAGGCGTCGGAGAGCGCCACGACGTGGTCGATCTGCACCATCGTCGAGGTGTTCTGGCCGCGAACGAACCCAATGGTCGTCGCGGTGTAGGGGTCGAGGAGGGTGCCGGACAGGACGACGCAACCGTGGGTGCCCCTCTTGAGGACGTATCCCGTGAGGTCGCGGCGCAGAATGTCGTTGCGAGTGTCACACCCATTGCGGTCGACGTCCGCCCAGGCGGGACCGAACTGCGCGCGGTCGTAGCCCGTCTTCGGTGCCCGCCCTTTGACCGCGATGGTCCCGAGCACGGCAAGGGCGGTGCCTGCCGCCGCGGGCGAAATTGACTGCACTGCAACAGTTTTCGTCGCCGCCGGATTCACCACACCCGACAATGCACCACCGACCATCGCCACGATCAGTGCGGCGGCGACTACGATGACTGAGATCAGCAACGGACCCATCCCGGCGCGCCCCGCACGCGACGGGCGTTCTGAGGGCATGCGCCTACCTTGTTCCAGTCGGGGGATGACTCCTCCACGGTAGGGCACGAGCCAGAGCTGGGGCAGACTGCTCGCATGGTCTTGGGCTTGGCGTGCGCGCTCTTCGCGGCAGTCGCCTATGGAAGCGCGTCGGTGCTGCAGGGTCTAGCCGCGCAACGAGCCGAGTCCGGCTCCGGCCTCGACCCCCGGCTGATGGTGCGCCTGGCCCGATCGGTCCCCTACGTGTCGGGCCTCAGCCTCGACGCGGCCGCGTTCGTGGCCTCGTTGGTGGCCTTGCGGACCCTGCCACTGTTCCTGGTGCAGTCGGCAGTCGCCTCGAGCGTCGGAGTCACCGCCATCATCGCCGCCATAATCGGCGTCCGGTTGCGGGGTCGCGAGGTGGTCTCGCTGGTCGTTCTCGGCGCCGGGCTGCTGCTGCTGGCCACGTCAGCCCTTCCGGAACAAGGGACGCCGCTACCGCTCGTCTCCAGGTGGACGATGCTCGCTTCTGTCGTCCTGTTGGCTCTCGCCGGGGCTATGGTCGCCCGACGCGGCGGACGTTCCAGCTCCCCTGCTCTTGCTGTCCTGGCGGGGCTTGCCTTCACTGTGGTCGCCGTCGCAGCCCGAAGCCTGTCGGTGCCGAGCCCGCTGTGGCACGCTCTGGCCGACCCGGGGCTGTGGGCCATCGTTGCGCACGGCGTACTGGGGATGCTGTTGTTCACCACGGCTCTGCAACGCGGGTCACTCACCACCGCCGTCGCCGTCACGTTCGCTGTCGAGACGGTTGTTCCGGCGAGCATCGGTCTGGCGTTCCTCGGCGACGCGACGCGGCCCGGCTACGCCCCGATCGCGGCGGTCGGGTTCGTCTTCACCATCGCAGGGACGCTGGCGCTGGCCACCCACGACATGACCCACGACGTGGCCAGAACCGTTCTGGGGGACGACGACGAGTCCGCCGCGGCGTGACACGAGTTGGCGGCTCAGCGCCAGAGCTCAGTGCCGCGGCTCAGTGCGTGCTTGGCTCAGTCCCTGTCCCAACGCTCGTCCTCGATGATGTGGACGGCCGCCTCCTCGGCGGATGAGCCGCCACCATCGATACCCACGTCATCGGCCACCATGTCCGACTCGGCGTCCTCGCGCGCGCCCTGGTCAGGGGCCATGAGCCGACCACTGCGCCGACCGCCCACCTCGCCGTCACCGAGGAAGTCGTCCTCTGCCGCGATGGCGTCCGGGTCGTCGCCGCCCACCATGTCCGGGTCGGCCAGGGGGTCCTCGAACGCGTTGGCCGGATCGGGCACTTCATGGGCGAGGCGCTGGTCGATGCTCTCGCGCCGCCGCTGCTCGGCCAACGTCGTCCCGAACGCGTCGACGCCGCGCGGACGCTCCGGGGGCGAGTAACCCTCGTCCAGGAGATCATCGAGGCCGCGGTCATCGAGGGTGTCCTCGGGCTGCAGCTGGTCCTCATCATCGAGGCTGTAGCTGCCCAACGACTCCGGGCCGGTGTTCTCGTGGTGCGTCATACTCCGAGAATAATCCTTGGCTGCACAAATCGACGCTGGAACACAGTGAGAGAAAGGGCTCACATGGTCCTGGTATGACGAGGCACTCCGACGCCTTGCCGAGCTGTGATGACGAATCCGTCAAAGACGGTGTGTAGCTTGGTCGGCGCGACAGGCACGGGCATCTCGGCGTCTGTGTGCGGTCCGTTCGTCCTCGGACAGTCCGCCCCACACCCCGGCTGTCTGACCCGACTGGATGGCCCAGCTCAGGCAGGCCTCAATGACTTCACAGCGACGACAGACAGCCTTTCCTTCTTCGATCTGGACAAGCGCCAGGCCGGTGTTCCCGATGGGGAAGAACAACTCGGGTTCCTCGTCCAGGCAAGCAGACTGGTTGCGCCAGGTCATCAGGATCAGGCTCCTTGCATCGAGGACAGGGAAGTCAGCGTCATGAGAGTCAGTTCCAAGAACCGCGCGGCGGCCCTTGACATCGGCTGTCTTGAACATGCTTTCCCCCTTCCTCGGGCGATCCCATCCCGCGCACGGTAGAGATGCGGCACAGGAGTGCTGACACGGAGCCAGGAACCCAGATCCCCTGGGACGGGCTGATCAGCGAGGCCGTTCTCTAGACGTTGAAGCGGAACTCCACGACGTCGCCATCGGCCATGACATAGTCCTTGCCTTCGATGCGGACCTTGCCGGCCGCCTTTGCCGCCACCATGGAGCCCGCCGCGACGAGATCATCGAAGGAGATGACCTCAGCCTTGATGAACCCGCGCTGGAAGTCGGTGTGGATCACGCCGGCCGCCTGGGGTGCCGTCCAGCCCTTGTGGATGGTCCAGGCTCGCGTCTCCTTGTAGCCGGCAGTCAAGAAGGTCTGCAGGCCGAGACTGGCAAAGCCCACTCGCGCAAGCTGATTCATGCCCGGCTCCTCCACACCGACCGACGCCAGGAGCTCGGCCGCGTCCTCCGGCTCGAGCTCGGCCAGGTCCATCTCGAGCTTGGCGTCGAGGTAGATCGCATCGACCGGGGCGACCAGCGCGGACAACGTGGACTTCAAGGAGTCGTCGGTCAGCTGGTCCTCGTCGAGGTTGAACACATAGAGGAACGGCTTGGTGGTCAGCAGTGACAGCTCGCGGATCGCCTCGAGGTCGACTCCGGCAGCCGCACCAGCGGCATACAGCGTGTCTCCTGCCTCGAGCACCTTCTGCGCGGCAATCGCGTTGTCCAGCAAGGGCTTCTTGTCTTTGTTGACCCGCGCGTCCTTCTCCATGCGGGGCACGGCCTTTTCGAGGGTCTGCAGGTCGGCGAGGATCAGCTCAGTGTTGATCGTCTCGATGTCGCCCTCGGGACTGACCTCGCCGGCCACGTGCACGACGTCGTCATCCTTGAACGCCCGGATCACCTGGCAGATCGCGTCTGCCTCACGGATGTTGGCCAGAAACTTGTTGCCCAGACCCTCGCCCTCGGAGGCGCCACGAACGATGCCGGCGATGTCCACAAAGGACACCGTTGCCGGCACCAGCCGCTGGCTGTCGAAGAGCTTGACCAGCACCTCGAGCCGGGGGTCGGGCAGCGCCACCACGCCGATGTTGGGCTCGATCGTCGCGAACGGGTAGTTCGCTGCGAGCACGTTGTTCTTGGTCAGTGCGTTGAAAAGGGTGCTCTTGCCGACGTTGGGCAGGCCGACGATGCCAATAGTTAGGGCCACAAGACGAGAAGTTTAATGCCTCAGCACCAGCCCGTATGACGGCACGCACCTCGCGCGTTTCAGGGGAGCAGCTCGAGATCGGCCCCCATCGCCCGATACGTTCCGGCGGCCCGAGCATCGCGACTCACCAGCCTCAGCCCGTGCTCTGCGGCCGCGGCGGCCACGAGTGCGTCATACACGGCGCCGCCCGAGACGCCACTCGCGGCCAGCTGGGCAACCAGTGCGGCCGACCCCTCGGAGCTGAGGAAACGGGTGTGCGGGAAGTCGACCTCGATCAACCGTCGAGCGGCCTGCGGCGTCAATCGACCAGGGGGAGGCAACCGCGTGAGCACGGAGAACGTCTCGAAAGCCGCGTGACCAGCCAAGCCTTTGGGCCGATCGACCAGGGCTGCATATGTCGTGACATGAGCAGCATGACTCGGCTGCACGAATGCCAACGCCGCGCTGGTGTCGAGCAGGCACGGCTCGGAGTCACCTTTGGTCGGCAAGGCGAAGCTCACGGACATCGTCGTCGGTCAGGGGCGCCCCACCGGAAGGCAGGAGAAGGTGGCCATCACGTTCGACCAGATGGTCGGTGCTGACCAGCTCGATCCGAAGCCCCGCCCCCTCCGCGAAGACGTCCACCTCTCCCGAGACCAGCCCGAGTCGGTCGCGCAGCTCCTTGGGAATGACCAAACGACCCGACCTGTCAATGGTTGTCCGCATACCATCATATTACCATTGGAATGGTTCCTCCCATCGGCCGAACCGAGGCAGTTCCGATGCCACGTGCGCCGGTTCTTCGCCGTGTCGAACAGGGACTGTCGGTGGCTTCTGGCACGGTGGAACACATGGAGATCTTCATTGCTGTGGTCGGGGTGCTGGTGGGTGCCGTCATCGCGTGGCTGGTTGCGCGGGTGCTGTTCGCTGGACGCTCCGCCGCCCTGTCCACCGAGCGCGATCTGTTGCGTGAGCGGGTGATCGATCTGGAGTCTGCGGTCAGCGAGGACGCCCAGACCGCCAACATGCTGGCACCCCTGCGCGATGCTCTCGTGCGCGTCGAGCGCCAGGTCGGAACCTTGGAGCGCGACCGGGTCGCGCAGTTCTCCCAAGTCAGCGTGCAGCTGGCTGACGTCACGACCTCAACCCAGGCGCTCCGGTCCCAGACTGCCTCTCTGGTGGGTTCGCTCAACGCGTCAACGATCCGGGGCAGCTGGGGTGAGGTCCAGCTCCGTCGGGTCCTGGAGCACGCCGGCATGCTGGCGCGCTGCGACTTCGAGGAGCAGGTCAGCGCGGTGAGCAGTCACGACCGCGGAGTGCGCCCCGACGTGGTCGTCCGGCTCCCCGGCGACAAGTGCCTGGTGATCGATGCGAAGGCTCCGATGACCGCCTTCCTCAGCGCCCAGGCCGACACCATCGACTCCACCGAACGGTTGCGGCTGCTGGCATCTCACGCGACCTCACTGCGCGGACACGTGGACTCCCTTGCGACCAAAGCGTATTGGTCGGCCTTCACCAACACTCCGGAGATGGTGGTCTGCTTCATTCCGGGCGATGCCATCCTCGCTGCTGCTCTTGGCGCCGACCCCGCCCTGTTCGAGTACGCGCAGGCCCGGAAGGTGGTCCTGGCCTCGCCCGGAACCCTGCTCGCCCTGTTGCGCACCGTCGCCTTCACGTGGCAGCAAGACGCCCTGACCGCCAACGCGAAGCAGCTGCTCCAGCTCGGGAGCGATCTGTATTCACGGCTGGGCACCTTGGGCTCGCACGCCACCAAGATGGGATCGTCTCTTCAGAAGTCCGTGGAGAGCTACAACGCTCTGGTGGCCACGCTGGAGTCCAGGGTCATCGTGACGGCCCGCAAGATGCACGAGATCGGTCTGGCGGACTCAGCACTGCCGGAGACCCCGCCGGTCGAGACCGCTCCTCGGCCCTTGACGGCCGCCGAGCTGATCGTGGCGCTGGAGCCAGAGGTGGCACGACCCGAGCTGGAGCTCCGACAGGCGCGTGAGCTGGGAGCAGGCCGCGACGCTGGGGCCAGCCCCCGTTCGGCCTAGTGCAGCGACCCCATGTCGTAGCGAAGCTTGGTGGCCTCGATACCGGACCTGGCCTTGAGGTCGCGGTTGAGCTCATGCGGTAGCGAGAACAACACGCTCTCCTCGGCCGCAACAACCGGCTGAACATCCTCATAGCCCCGCGCGGCCAGGAAAGCCAGGACGTCACGCACCAGCACCTCGGGGACGCTCGCACCACTCGTGACGCCGACCGTGCCCACGCCGTCGAGCCAGGACGGGTCGATCTCATCGGCGTAGTCCACCAAATACCCCGCACGGGCTCCGTGTTCCAATGCCACCTCGACGAGCCGCACGGAGTTCGAAGAGTTGCGCGAGCCCACGACGATCATCAGGTCGGTGTCCGGCGCCATCTGCTTGACGGCGAGCTGGCGGTTCTGTGTCGCGTAGCAGATGTCGTCGCTGGGCGGATCCTGTAGCAAGGGAAACTTCTCACGCAGCCGGCTCACCGTCTCCATCGTCTCGTCCACCGACAGCGTGGTCTGGGACAGCCAGACGACCTTGGCGGGGTCGCGGACCGTGACGTTGGCGACGTCGTCAGGACCGTCCACGAGCGTCACGTGATCGGGGGCCTCCCCCGCCGTGCCCACGACCTCCTCATGACCCTCGTGACCGATCAGCAGGATGTCGTACTCCTCGTCCGCGAAACGCACCGCCTCGCGGTGGACCTTGGTCACCAACGGGCAGGTTGCGTCGATCGTCTTCAGCGACCGCGCCCTGGCCTCGTCATGCACGACTGGTGCGACGCCGTGGGCCGAGAAGATGACGGTCGCGCCCTCGGGCACCTCCTGGGTCTCGTCGACGAAGATCGCCCCGCGCTTCTGCAATGTGGTCACCACGTGTTTGTTGTGCACGATCTCCTTGCGCACATAGACCGGCGGCCCGTAGAGCTCCAGCGCCTTCTCGACCGTCACCACAGCCCGGTCCACGCCGGCGCAGTACCCACGTGGAGCAGCCAGCAACACTCGCTTTGTCGTCAAAGTCACCCCACCATGTTAGGTCGCCTCCTAAAATGACTGCCGTGAGCAGTCCCCAACACCTACCCGAGCGCGCTGCGGACACCACGGCCGAAAAACCCTGGCCGGTACGCCTGCTCAGCATCAAGATCTCGGAGTACGTCGACAAGATGTCGGCTCTGTGGGTCGAAGGGCAAGTGGTCCAGGTCAGCCGCCGTCCGGGACAGGCCACCGCCTACCTGACGCTGCGGGACGCGGACGTCGACATGTCGCTCAACGTCACCATCCGCACTGCCACCCTGGATGCCATGCCCGTGCCCCTGTCCGAGGGCGCACGCGTCGTCGTCCAGGCCAAGCCAACGTTCTGGACCAAGCGCGGCACTCTGAATCTCGATGCCCGCCAGATACGCCCGGTCGGGGTCGGAGAGCTGCTCGCCAGGCTGGAGCACCTCAAGCGCGTCCTGGCGTCCGAAGGGTTGTTCGACCGCGATCGCAAGCACTCCATACCCTTCCTGCCGCGCAAGGTCGGGCTGATCTGTGGCCGCGCCAGTGCGGCCGAGAAGGACGTGGTGGAGAACGCCCGAAAGCGTTGGCCCGCAGTCCAGTTCGAGATCCGGCAGGTTTCGGTCCAAGGGCCCAACACGGTGCCCGAAGTCAGCGCCGCCCTCCGTGAGCTCGATGCCGATCGAAGTGTGGACGTCATTGTGATCACCCGGGGTGGAGGATCCTTCGAGGACCTGCTCCCCTTCAGCAACGAGGCCCTGGTCAGAGCCGTCGCCGAGGCCGTCACCCCGGTGGTGAGCGCCATTGGCCACGACGTCGATACCCCCCTGCTCGACTTCGTCGCCGACGTGCGCGCTTCAACTCCCACCGACGCGGCCAAGCTGATCGTCCCCGACGTCATGGAGCAGCGCGCCGCGATCCATCAGACGCGCCAACGGGTATGCCGTGCGCTGACCTCGCGCATCCACGATGAACGTCGCCTCCTGGTCTCGTTGCGCTCCAGGCCGGTCATGGCCGATCCGCGGGCCATGATCACCGCCCGGAGGCAGGAGCTCGACGCGCTCACTGACCGGTCCAGGCAGCGAGTCCTGTCGAACGTGCATCGCGCGGGTGACCAGATCGACCATCTGCGAGCACAGGTTCGGGCACTTTCGCCGCTGTCCACGCTCGAACGCGGATACGCCGTCGTCCAGCACGCCGACGGCCGGATCGTCATGGATCGGGCAGACGTCGACCCTGACGAGCTTCTGAGGGTCCGGGTCGCTCGGGGCGACTTCGGCGTCCGACCCGTCAGCCAACGGTCGTAGGGTGTCGGTGTGGCCGCCAAGAACCCCGGGACTCCGCTTTCGAAGACAGCTCCGTTCTCGAAGACAGCCGACTTCCCGGACATCAAGGACCTGACCTACGAGCAGGCCCGCGACGAGCTGATCTCGATCGTCGCTCAGCTCGAGGGCGGTCAGATCGGGCTCGAGAACAGCATGGGCCTGTGGCAACGCGGGGAGGCCCTCGCAACCCACTGCAGCACGTGGCTGGACGGGGCAGAGGCCACACTCACCGCGCAGGACTGACCGGGCCGCGCAGGACTGACCGGACCGTGCGGGACTAACTGGCCGGGTCAGCTCGCAGGTACCGGTTTCAGAGCCTCCGCGAACTGCGCCAGCTGAGCGTAGGGCGCCGTCCCGCTCAGAACCGTGGAGAGCTCGATCGAGCCTGAACCCCTCGATACGAGGCTGCGCTGGACGGTCTCCCCGGAACTGAGCTCCTGCCACGTCGCTCCCCCCGCGGACAGGGTGCCCTCGGCCTTGCCGTGGGAGGTCTGGGCCGAGATCCACGCGTCCGTGGCCTGCTCCGTCTGGTCGATCGAGACGTAGTTGCCCTCGGGCGAGAGATACCCGGCATGCCATGTCCTCAGCCCGTCGCCGGCCACGGCGAAACGCACGTTCGTGGCCTTCCAGCCAGCAGGGAGCTGCGGCTGGGAGATTGCCCATGAGGTCTGGTGCCGCACCTGCCTGGCCACGGAGGCGACATCAACCGCCGGCTGGCTGATCTCACGAACCCGGGGCACCATAGCGAACCACACCAGCCCTGCGGCCATGATCACGACCATCGAGATGACCATGCTGCGCAGGTTGCCCAAGCCACGCCGGGCGGGTGGCTGCACGGCCGGGGCGGGCGAGGTATCGGGAACGCTCGTCGTACTCACGCTCCCATCGTCGCCGAAAGCCCACCTGTTTGACGAGCCGCCCCTGTCGCCTGTCGGCCCCGAAGGTCCCACCCTCCTCGATAGAGTCGCCTCACCCAAACCATTGAGTCGGAGGATGCTGACATGGCCCGCGAACACATGCCTGCAGGACTGATATGAGTGGGCGCACGCTGGTGATCGGTGAGTCGCTGATCGACGTCGTCCAGCGCTCGGACGGATCCACCCAGGAACACGTCGGGGGCAGCCCTGCCAATGTGGCCGTCGGACTTGCCCGTCTAGGTCACGACATCACTTTCGCGACCCTCGTCGGCGACGATGAGCGGGGTGACAAGATCGCCAGTCACCTTGCAGATGAAGGGATCTCGCTCACCCAGGGCAACGTCGGAGGACGACCGACGTCCGTGGCAACGGCAACCTTGGACGCGACAGGCGCCGCGACATACAGCTTCAGCCTGACGTGGGAGCTTGCCAGGCAGCCGACGCTGGAGGGGCTGGCCCATGTCCACACCGGTTCCATCGCCGCAACCCTTGAGCCCGGCGCATCGGCGGTCCTCTCCACGATCCAGGACGCGCGCCCGGTAGCCACCATCTCCTACGACCCGAACGTGCGCCCCGCACTGATGGTTGACCCGCATGAGGTCCGCTCCAAGATCGAGCAGATCATCGGTCTCAGCGACGTGGTCAAGGCCAGTGACGAGGACATCGCCTGGTTGTACGAGGGAGCGCCGATCTCGGACGTGCTGCGACTGTGGGGTCAGCTGGGTCCCGCGCTGACCGTCGTAACCCGCGGTCTTGCCGGCGCCTTGGTCGCACTCAGCGTTACCGGCGAGCTGACCAGCGTGGACCCCCCCACGGTCGAGGTGGTCGACACCGTCGGTGCTGGAGACTCCTTCATGGCGGGCCTGCTGTCGGGGCTCATGGATGCCGAGCTTCTGGGTGGCGTCGAGGCTCGCGAGCGCCTGAGGTCCGCCTCACTGGCCGATGTGTTGCCGGCCGTTGATCGCGCGTTGGCCTGCGCGGCGATCACGGTGTCCCGCGCCGGCGCCAACCCACCTCGTCAGGCCGAGCTCCAAGAACGTGACGCAGGCCACCTCTAGCAAGGTCCTACGCTGGGAGCCTCTTCCATAGCGTGGACTGAAACGGCTGCACGCTAGGCCTGACAGATTCTTATGTTCAAAGGAGCCACCGTGCCCGAGTTCGAATACGAAGACCTTCTTCCGCTGGGAGCCGACAACACGGGATACCGGCTGTTGACCACCGAGGGCGTCAGGACGGTCGAGGGACCGGACGGACGATCGTTCCTCGAGGTGGCCCCGGAGGCGCTTCGGTTGTTGACGGAGACGGCGATGCACGACATCGCGCACTACCTGCGCCCCGCGCACCTGACACAGCTCCGGAGCATCATCGACGACCCCGAGGCCAGCAACAACGACAAGTTCGTCGCGCTCGACCTGCTCAAGAACGCCAACATCGCGGCCGGTGGTGTCCTGCCAATGTGTCAGGACACCGGAACCGCCATCGTCATGGGCAAGCGCGGTCAACGCGTTCTCACCACGGGCGACCAGGGCTCGGACGAGTCGTCAATTGCGCGCGGCGTGTATGACGCATACACCCGGCTCAACTTTCGGTATTCCCAGATGGCGCCGATCACCACGTGGGAAGAGAAGAACACCGGGTCCAACCTGCCCGCCCAGATCGAGCTCTATGCCGACACCGCTGCCGGCCACGAGACGACGTACAAGTTCCTGTTCATGGCCAAAGGTGGCGGCTCGGCGAACAAGTCCTACCTCTACCAGGAGACCAAAGCCGTCCTGAACCCCGCGGCCATGGTCGCGTTCCTCGACGAGAAGCTGCGCTCCCTTGGCACGGCTGCGTGCCCGCCCTATCACCTGGCCATTGTCATCGGTGGCACGAGCGCCGAATTCGCTTTGAAGACAGCAAAATACGCCAGTGCCAAATACCTCGACGAGCTGCCTCGCGAAGGATCGGCGGCCACGGCTCGGGGATTCAGGGACGTCACGCTAGAGGAGCAGGTGCTCGAGCTGACCCGCAACTTCGGCATCGGCGCGCAGTTCGGCGGCAAGTACTTCTGCCACGACGTCCGCGTGATCCGGCTCCCCCGCCATGGCGCGTCGTTGCCGATCGCGATCGCCGTCTCCTGCTCGGCCGACCGGCAGGCCCTGGGCAAGATCACGCCGGAGGGCGTGTTCATCGAGAAGCTCGAGACGGACCCGGCACGGTTCCTGCCCGAGACCACCGGCGTGCACCTCGAGTCGGACGCCTCAACCGGAGCAGACAATGTGGTGGAGATCGATCTCACCCGACCGATGGACGAGATCCGTGCCGAGCTGACGAAACACCCCGTGATGACACGTCTTTCGCTGAACGGCACCCTTGTTGTGGCGCGAGATCTCGCCCACGCCAAGATCAAGGAGCTGCTCGACGCCGGTCAGCCGATGCCGCAGTACCTCAAGGACCATCCCGTCTATTACGCCGGCCCCGCCAAGACTCCCGAAGGCTATGCGAGTGGCTCCTTCGGCCCCACCACTGCGGGACGCATGGACTCCTACGTCGAGCAGTTCCAGGCCGCCGGCGGCTCGATGGTCATGCTCGCCAAGGGCAACCGCTCGCCCCAGGTGTCCTCGGCGTGCGCGACCCACGGAGGGTTCTATCTCGGTTCCATCGGTGGCCCGGCCGCCCGCCTCGCCCAGGACTGCATCAAGTCAGTTTCGGTCCTTGAGTATCCCGAGCTCGGCATGGAGGCGATCTGGAAGATCGAGGTCGTGAACTTCCCGGCATTCATCGTCGTGGACGACAAGGGCAACGACTTCTACGCCGACGCGAGCAAGCCTGTCGCGATGAGCATCGGCAAGCGCCAGGGGCTATGAGTGAGATCGAGCAGGGAGCGCCGTCGCGGCCGCTGACCCCGGTCGAAGCCTGGGCCGAGCTGGCTCGAGGCAACGAGCGGTTCGTCACCGGCGAGCACCGGCACCCCAACCAGGACGCCGCCCGACGTGACAGCCTGACCGAAGGCCAGGCGCCCTTCGCCGTCTTCTTCGGCTGTGCCGACTCGCGCGTCGCTGCCGAGATCATCTTCGACCGCGGACTCGGCGACCTCTTCGTGGTCCGAACCGCAGGCCACGTCATCGACCCGGGTGTGCTTGGGTCCATCGAGTTTGGCGTTGCCCTCCTCGACATTCCGCTCGTCGTCATCCTCGGTCACGACTCGTGTGGCGCCGTCGCCGCGACGGTCAACGCGGTCGAGACGGGCATCCTCCCAGGGGGCTACATCCGCGACATCGTCGAGCGCGTCACGCCGAGCGTCTTGGGTGCGCGGCAAGCCGGTATGACGACGGCAGACGAGATCGAGGCGGAGCACGTGCGTCATACGCTGCGCCTGCTGACCGAGCGCTCCCGCCTGATCGCCGACCGTGTCGCAAGTGGTCATCTCGCGGTCGTGGGCGCCGTGTACCACCTCGCGGACGGACGCGCGCGCATCGTGGACTCGGTCGGCCTCGACCTCACCCGGTAGCGAAGACAAGAAGAGCCGAGGCCAGGGAGGCAACGCCTCCCCGGCCCTGGCGATGTCGCTTTGGTGAGCTTAGAGAGCGGGCTTCACCAGAGTGTTCATCTGAAGAGTGACTGCCGTCTGTGCCAGCAGCCTGCCATTGATCGATGCGTGGGTCTTCATGGCGATCATCGTCTTGGACAACACGGTTCCCTCGAAGTGCGCGGTGGTTCCAATGGTCACCGCGCCCGCGGTCTGCCAGAACACATTCTTGGCCTCTGCGCCGCCCGCCAGGGTCACGTTCTTGGCAGAGGCCTCGTCAAGAGTCCCGGCAATCTGGAAGATCCACACGTCGTCAGGGCCGCCAGTGAGGACAAGGTCCTTTGATATGGAAACGCCAGTCGTCCACTTGTAGAGGCCGGGAGCCAGGGTGAGGCCGCCGATTTCGCCGGCGCCCAGGTTGAGCTCATCGGGCAGGGTTCTTCCGGCAGCGTCGTTGTACGCCGCTTCCATGTCGCCCACAGCCGCTGTCAGTCGCGTGGGGTCTGTGACCGCGCAGGGAAGTGGGCCAGCAGCATCCACCGTGTAGATGATCCCATCCACTTCTGAGCACGTCAGACCGATGGCTGCACCGGTGATGGGACTGGTCCCTACATCTCCACTGATGGAGGTTTTGAACACGTCGGTAACCCCTGACTTCGACAACACCGTGAAGTTGCTGGCTGATGCAAGGTTTATCGGCGTCTCGGGGGCGGCAGCTGCGGCGCTCGTTGTGCCAGCCGCCAGCATGGAGATGATCGCGATCGGAATAATGGAGAGAGTTCTTAGCCTCAAAGTTCTCCTTATGGCCTTTCAGCAAAGGTGAAGCATGTTCATCTCTGAGGCCGGTCGGCACCAGACGGGAGAAACCTCGCCGGTTCGCCTGGCCAGATTGTCTCGGCGGCGCAGGGGTCCCGTATATGACCTAAGTCACATTATCTACCGCTTTGCTGCATTTGTCCGCTTCGAGAGCGTTAGAGCGCCAGGTTTCTTGCCACGACGTCGGCCAACCGCTCGGCGACAGCCTGGGCGTGTGCGGCATCAGCGGCCTCAACCATGACCCGCACCAGGGGCTCGGTGCCGGACTTGCGAAGCAGTACCCGACCAACGCCGTCAAGCTCGGCCTGGGCCGCCCGAACCTCGACCTGCACCGCTTCGTTGCCTTCGACCCGGCTCTTGTCAACGTCCCTCACGTTGATCAGCACCTGGGGCAGTCGCTTCATGACTGCGGCCAGGTCCTCCAGCGAGCGACCGGTCTGAGCGAGGCGCGAGGCGAGCAAGAGCCCGGTCATCGTGCCATCCCCTGTGGTTCCGTGGTCGAGGAAGATGACATGCCCGGACTGCTCGCCACCCAGGGAGAACCCACCCGCCTTCATCTCCTCCAGGACGTAGCGGTCACCCACCGCGGTCTGCCTGACCGCAACGCCCTCGCGCTCGAGCGCCTGAAGCATGCCCAGATTGCTCATGACGGTGGCGACGAGCGTGTCCTTGGCGAGCGCACCACGCTCGCGCATGCCCAGCGCCAGAATCGTCATGATCTGGTCACCGTCCACGTCCGCACCCTTGGCATCCACGGCAAGGCAACGATCAGCGTCGCCATCCAGGGCGATGCCACAGTCCGCTCCAGCCTCGACCACGGCTTGCTGAAGCTTCGTCAGGTGGGTGGAACCGTAACCATCGTTGATGTTGAGACCGTCGGGCTCGCAGCCGATCACCGTCACCGTGGCACCCGCCTGGCGGAAGGCCTCCGGGGCAACCTCGCTGGCAGCGCCGTGCGCGGCGTCCAGGACCACGTGCAGGCCGTCGAGACGATGTGGGAGAGCGGACAGCAGGTGGGCGATGTATCGGGCCGGGCCGTCCTCAAACTGGCGGACCCTCCCGACACCGGATCCGGTGGGCCGGTCCCAGGGCTCGTCCAGGCGCGCTTCGATGGCGTCCTCGAGCTCGTCCGCCAGCTTGTGACCGCCCCGCGCGAAGAACTTGATGCCATTGTCCGGCATCGCGTTGTGAGATGCCGACAGCATGACGCCCAGATCAGCCCCACTGTCGGCGATCAGGAACGCGATGGCCGGAGTGGGCAGCACCCCTGCGTCCAGGACGTCCACCCCTGCGGACGCCAGCCCCGCGATGGTCGCAGCGGCCAGGAACTCCCCCGAGGCTCGCGGGTCCCGGCCCACGATCGCCTGAGGTCGATGGCCCTTGAAAGCACCGACTTCACCCAGCACATGGGCCGCCGCCACCGACAGGTCAAGGGCGAGCTCTGCGGTCAGGTACTTGTTGGCAAGTCCGCGAACGCCATCGGTGCCAAAGAGTCGAGCAGCCATAGCTGTGAGCCTTTCGGTGAGTTCAACGTCGGCCGGTGCGGGCCCGGCATGCTGATGCGCGTCGCGAGGGCCATCTCCGGGGACCAAGTCCCCAATGCCCACGGACACAGCAGTAGCGGCCTCGAAGCGCGGACACAGCCGGATTCGAAGCCGCCACCGGCGGTTGATGCAGGATCAGCGCTTGCTGTACTGAGGAGCCTTGCGGGCCTTCTTCAGACCGGCCTTCTTGCGCTCCGGGACGCGAGCGTCGCGGGTCAGGAAGCCTGCCTTCTTCAGTGCCGGACGGTTGAGGTCCTCGTCAACACCGTTCAGTGAACGGGCAACGCCCAGACGGACCGCGCCAGCCTGGCCGGAGGGGCCACCACCGTGCACGCGAACCAGCACGTCGTAGGACCCATCGAGCTCGAGCACCTTGAAGGGCTCGTTCACGATCTGCTGGTGCACCTTGTTGGGGAAGTACTCGTCCAGCGTGCGGTTGTTGATCTTCCACTGACCGCTGCCGGGGACGATGCGCACGCGGGCGATGGCCTGCTTGCGACGTCCGGTCGCGGCCCCCGGGCCCGAAGCGGCCGGCTTGCGGGCCTCGACCACGGGGGTCTCGGACTCGCTGGTGTACTCGGTCAGCTCTTGCTCTTCGCCTTCGACAACATCTGTTGCGTCTGCAACGTCTGCCTCGACGGCGGAAGTGGTGTCAGCCACGGTTCTCCTCGTTCGCTCTGTCTGTACTGATGATTCAGCGTGAATTCAGCTTGGTGGGCTCAGCCTCGGCTTGATGACTCAACCTGGCGGGCCGTGGGGTGTTACTGCGCGACCTGCGTGATCTCGAACGGCACCGGCTTCTGCGCCTGGTGCGGGTGCTGGTCCCCCGCGTAGACCTTCAGCTTGTTCATCTGCTGGCGGGCGAGAGAGGTGTGCGGAAGCATGCCGCGGACGGCCTTCTCGACAGCCTTGGCGGGCTGCTTGGCGAGAAGCTCCTGGTATGAGGTGGCCTTGAGCCCACCCGGGAAGCCTGAGTGGTGGTAGGCCTTCTTCTGCACCAGCTTGCTGCCGGTCAGGGCAACCTTGTCGGCGTTGATGATGACTACGAAGTCGCCGCCGTCAACATGGGGGGCAAAGGTGGTCTTGTGCTTGCCGCGCAGGAGGATCGCGGTCTGGCTGGCCAGACGACCGAGCACAACGTCAGTGGCGTCGATGACGTGCCACCGGCACTCGACCTCGTGTGGCTTGGGGGTGTACGTACGCACGGATAAGCCTTCGTTCTCTCGTGGCTGCGAAACTATGGGTAGCGATGCAGTGATAGCGATGCAGTGAATGTGGTGGTGCGACTGTGGTGGTGCACGTCATCAAGCGATCTGAGCCCCGACAGTCCGGGGTCTGCGACGATGTGGCCGCAGTGCGCACAACGAGGTCTAACGATACCGGCGCGCCGACCCACCACAAAATCAGCTCCATCAAGCCTGACCTGAGCACAAAACCGGCCGTTCTCGGGCGTCTGCAGAACACTTGTGCAAACGATGTATGCATGATTAGTGTGCATACATGAGCGATCCCAAGGCTTCCACCATGCACCTCGACCGCGCGGCTCTGGCGGTGCTCGCCCACCCGTTGCGCTCCCGCCTGCTCGCCGAGCTGCGGGCCAGTGGCCCAGCAACGGCCACGACGTTGGCGGCCGTGCTGCATACCAACAGTGGAGCCACGAGCTATCACTTGCGCAAGCTTGCAGAGGCGGCGCTCGTGGTCGACTCCGGTCACGGGCGGGGTCGACAGCGGCTCTGGGCTGCCAACGCGGAGATTCGACCTCGCGAGGAGGACCCCGGCGACGATGCCGACGCCGAAGCCGCACTGACCTGGCTCGCCCGCGACTATCTGCGCCACTTCGCCGACCGGGCCGAGGAGTGGCTGGACGCCCAGGACGGCTGGCCCGCGGACTGGCGTGGCCAGGTCGGCCTGTCGGACCATCTCGTCCAGGTCACCGCCGAACAGCTGAGCGCGCTACGTGAGGACCTGGCGGAGGTCCTGGAACGCTACCGCCGTATCGGCGCCGGCAACCCGAGCGCCAAAAGGGTTTCGGTCTATGTCTGTCCGCTACCCGTCGACCGCCCACCCGAATAGCGACAGGGGGCAGTTCCGTCCGGTCAGCGCTGGACGAAGACCGCCACCGTCCTGGCCGGGACGCTCAATGTCGACGCCGAGCTGTCCCACAGTGATGTCTTGACGACCGGGTCCGCGCCCGCGGACTGCACGGACGAGAGCGCGAGGTTCGCGCCCGTCATACCGGGGAGCTTCTGGTCCACGGTCGCGGTCGAACCGTTGAACACCACGACCAGGCCCTTGAGGACAGGGTCGACGTCGGCGCCAAGGGTGTCGTCAACCCGCATGACGATCACGCCCTGATGCGCGTCGGCGGTACCCGACACAGGGAAGGTCACCTTGGTGTTGATGGCGTCCGCCGAGCCGAGGCGGAACAGCGGCGATGAGAAGCGCAGCTCGAGCAGAGCCTGCGCCTGAGCAGTCGCCGACTGCACGTCCGTGGCCGACGGCTTGAGCGCAGGGTTGGCCAAGAGCGGCTTCATGAAGGGCCACTTCGCGCTGTTGTCGGCCGAAGGCGGCAGCCCGTGGCCGAAGCCGTTGTCTGCCCCGGTCCAGTCGAGAGTGTTGAACCAGTCGCCGCTGTCATAGCTGTTGCGGTTGAGGCTCTTGCTGCGCAACAGGTCGGCGCCCGCGTGCCAGAACGACGGCGTTTGGCTCAATGCGGTCGTCGCCAGGGACAACGAGTTCATCCGTACGCGGTCGGCCATCGACGTCGCCACCGGCAGCTTGAACGTCAAGGAGTCCCACAGGGTCTCGTTGTCATGGGCATCGACGTAGCTGATGATCTCGTCCGGCTGGTCCGCGTAGCCCGCTGGTGAGCCGTTGTAGTCGACCTTGTCGCCGCGCACCACAACCCCGGATGCGTTGTCCTTGAAGGAGAATGACCGCAGGTTGCCCGCCAGACCGAGCTGGACGAGGTCGGTGTCGTGAGCCAGTGACACAGTTGCGCCGGCGTTGACCGGAGCACCGTTGGGGTCGGTCGCCTCGCCACTGCCGAAACCTTGCTTGCGTGGGTCCTCATCGAAGGGTCCGCCGCCACGCACCCCGTCGCGGAGCCGGTCGGAGAAGGATGCGATGCCCGTGCCGCCGAGGTTTCCCTGCGCGGCCTGGGTGAACAGCTTGTTGTTCGCCACCTCGCCGAAGTTCCATCCCTCGCCGTAGAGCGTGATGCTCTTGCCATCGACGCCATCATGCTCGAGCGTCAACGCGTCGAGCGCCGCACGGATCGCCAGCATGTTGGCCTTGCTGTGGTGACCCATGAGATCGAATCGGAAGCCGTCGACGTGATAGTTGCGCACCCACGAGAGCACCGAGTCGACCATGACCTTTTGGGCCATCGCATGCTCGGTCGCCACGTTTTGGCAGCAGGTGGAGGTCTCGACCGCGCCCGTGGCGTTCAGCCGCTGGTAGTAGCCCGGCACGACCTTGTCCAGCACCGAGGTGTCGGCCTGACCGCTGGTCGCGGTGTGGTTGAACACCTGGTCCAGCACCACCCGAAGGCCGTCGGCGTGCAGGCCGCCGACCATCGTGCGGAACTCAGCCACCCGCGAACCACCATCGGCAGCAGTCGCGCTCGACGCGTAGGAGCCTTCGGGGGCCATCCAGTGGAACGGGTCGTAGCCCCAGTTGAACGCGTCCTTGGCCGCGACAGCCGTCACGCACTTCTGCTGCTCTTCGCTGTCCGGCGCAAAGGACGCCAGGTCGCAGGCGGGCTTGAGCTGCTTGGCCGGGTCCTCCTCGATCGAGGCGATGTCGAACGTCGGCAGCAGGTGGACGGTGTTGAGTCCTGCAGCTGCTAGTGCCTTCAGATGCTTGGTGCCGTCACCGTCGTCCGCGAACGCGAGATAGGAGCCGCGGTGCGCGGGAGGAACCGTCGAGTCGTTGACCGAGAAGTCGCGCACGTGTAGCTCGTAGATAGTCTGGTCGACGCGCTGCTTGAGTACCGGACCCGAGTTGCGTTGCCAGAGAGCGGGTTTCAGCGTCGGGTCGGCGAGGTCGACGGCCACCGAGCGAGTGGAGTTCAACGTCAACGCGACGGAGTACGGGTCGGTGACCAGGTTGGTCTCGACCTTGCCGGTTGTCGGAGCAAAGACGACAACCTCGAACAGGTATCGCGCGCCTCGCCACTGGGCGCCAGTATCCGCCCTCCATGACCCGTCCGAGCGACGGATCATCGGGACCCGAGTGGCCTGGCTCGGCAGAGCATCGGCGCCCGCCGAGGCCGGCCAGAGCAGCACGGAGACCTTCTGCGCGGTGGGGGCCCAGAGTACGAATGAAGGCGCTTGACCGCTCCAGGTCACCCCGTAGGCGCGCGAAGCCGCGGACCCATAGAGATCGTCCAGGACGCCCGGCGTCTGCACACCGGTCGCATCGAGCAGGCGGCCCAGGTCGTCATACAGGGCAACGGCGACCTGACCCTGCAGGATCGAGCCGGCCTGTGTGGCAGTCTTGCCGTTCAACCGCAGCGCGAGGTAGCCCTTGAGCTCGGGATGGGCAGCCACTACATCCGCGGGCAGCCCCGCGGGGTCATAAGTGAGGTCGGCGACCGAGCCATCGGTCACGGACTCGGCATCGACAGCCAGGCCGCCTGTGGGCGACCAGTGCAGGCGCCAGTTCAGCAGAGCCAGATTCGCGCCGGACGGAACCCCCGTTGCGGGCCACGCCACGAGGTCGTTGCTCACCCAGAACGCCTTCGCCTTCGCCAGGTCAGGCGTTGCGCCCGCCTTCGAGTTCTTGACGCTGATCTGGTGCGTCGCGAGAACGTAGGAGATGGTCACCACCGAACCGGCAGAGGGAACGGAGAGGGCGACGTTGTTGCCGCCGCTGTCGCCATAGCTCTCGGTCCAGCCCAGCTTGTGGGCAACCTTGAACTCATAGCTGCCAACCGGGATCTGGTCGGTGGACCACGTGTAGGTGCCGTCACCGTCGGGGTCCTGCAGCCAAGGCCGCATGCAGCTCGGCATCCAGTCACCGGGGCAGCCCAGCTCGCTCTGGAAGGAGCCCGGCGCCGTGATGATCGGCCCCTGTGCATCGCTCGTGACCCAGTGTGTGGCGTGGTCGTAGTAGAAGTTCACGTCAGTTCCGGGGGCCGTGTAGGCGATGTTGCTGCCGCCCTTGGCTCCGCCGGCGCCGTAGTTCTCGTCCCACGTCTTGTGGAGTGCGGCCTTGTACTCGTAGTCACCGGCTGGGATGGTGCTGAACTTGCCCTTCCAGATCTGGTC
>DATCNE010000092.1:0-2452 GCA_036565395.1 Dermatophilaceae bacterium | reverse complement strand
CAACGAGTTCGCCCAGGCCGGGCCGCGGCCGTCGGCATTGCGGGTGTAGGGGGTCGTCGGCAGGTTGCCGCCGAAGATCGACGAACACCCGGTCGCGTTGGCGATGATCATCCGGTCGCCGAAGAGCTGGGTCAGCGTCTTGAGGTACGGCGTCTCGCCACAGCCCGCGCAGGCGCCCGAGAACTCGAACAGCGGCTGGAGCTGGGACACGCCCTTGACGGTGTCGTGGCGCACCTTCGTCCGGTCGATCTCGGGAATGGTCAGGAAGTGCTCGTAGCTCGTCCTGAGTGCGTCGCGGTTCTCGAGAGCGCCGACGAGGTCGAGCGACTTGTGGCTCGGGTCGGTCTTCGAGACCGCCGGGCAGACGTCGACGCAGATCCCGCAGCCGGTGCAGTCGTCGGCGGCGATGGCGATGCTGAGCAGGTGGTCGGGCAGGTCCCGCGACTTGAAAGGCTTGACCTGGAACCCCTCTGGCGCGCCCTCGAGCTGCTCCTTCGGGAAGATCTTGATCCGCAGCGCGGTGTGCGGACAGGTCACGGCGCACTTGCCGCAGTCGGTGCAGAGGTCCGGGTCCCAGATCGGCAGGTCCTGGGCGATCGACCGCTTCTCCCACTGGGCCGTATCGGTGGGCCACGTGCCGTCCGCCGGCATGGCGCTGACCGGCAGCAGGTCACCCTCACCACGAATCAGATGCGCTGTGACCCGCTTGACGAAGTCGGGGGCGTCGCTGGGCAGCGGCGGCATCCGGTGCAGTGTGCTCGTCGCCTCGGCAGGCACCTTGACCTCGCTCAGCTCGCTGAGTGCCCGGTCGACGGCGAGGAAGTTCTTCTCGACGACGCTGCGCCCACGCTTGCCGTACTCCTTCTCGATCGAGGCCTTGATCCGCGGGATGACCTCATCCACGGGCAGCACGCCCGAGACGTGGAAGAAGCACGGCTGCATGATCGTGTTGATCCGCGCCCCGAGACCGACATCCTTGGCCACCGCGTGCGCATCGATCACGAACAGCTTCAGGTCCTTGTCGATCAGCTGTTGCTGGACCTCGACCGGCAGCTGATCGAACACCTGGTCGGCCGGATAGGGCGAGTTCAGCAGGAGCGTGCCGCCGGGTTTGGCCAGCTCGAGCACCTTCATCGTGCGCAGGAGCGAGAACTGGTGGACGCCGATCACGTCGGCCTTCTCGATCAGATAGGTCGAGTGGATCTCATCTTTGCCAAACCTCAGGTGTGAGACCGTCGATCCACCGGACTTCTTCGAGTCGAGCACGAAGTAGCCCTGGACGAACTGGTCCGTGCCCTCCCCGATGATCTTGATCGAGTTCTTGTTCGCCCCCACGGTGCCGTCCGAGCCGAGGCCGAAGAACACCGCGGTGACAGCCGTGTGCGGCACCGCGAAGTCGGGGTCGGGGTCGAGCGAGAGGTGGGTGACGTCGTCCACGATGCCGACGGTGAAGCGGCGCTTGGGGTTCGCGCGACCGAGCTCGGTAAAGATGCCGGCCACCATCGGTGGGGTGAACTCCTTGCTCGACAGGCCGTATCGGCCGCCGATGACGGTGGGCAGCTTGCCGCCCCCGTTGAACATGACGCTGTCCATCAGTGCTGTGGACACGTCCAGGTGAAGCGGTTCGGCCGGAGCGCCCGGTTCCTTGCAGCGGTCGAGGACGGCGATGTGCTCCACGCTTGCGGGGATGGCCGCGAGGAAGGCCTCGACGGGGAAAGGCCGGTAGAGCCGCACGGTGATGTAGCCAACCTTCTCGCCGCGGGCGACGAGGGTGTCCACGGTCTCGCGCACTGCGCCAGCACCGGAACCCATGATCACGACGACCCGCTCCGCGTCCGGCGCGCCGTGGTAGTCCACGAGGTTGTACTGCCGTCCGGTCCGCTCGGCGAACTCGTCCATCGACTGCTGAACGATCCCGGGCACCGCGTCGTGATAGGAGTTGCTGGCCTCACGGCCCTGGAAGAAGACGTCGGGGTTCTGGGCGGAACCGCGAAGGGTCGGGGCGTCGGGGGTGAGCCCGCGCATCCGGTGCTCCAGCACCAGGTCGTCCGGAACCATGGCGCGCATGACGTCCTCGCCGACGACCCGGATCTTGTTGATCTCGTGCGAGGTGCGGAACCCGTCAAAGAAGTGCATGAACGGCACCCGCGAGTGCAGCGTGGCGGCGTGGGAGACCAGGGCGAAGTCCTGCGCCTCCTGGACGGACGAGGAGCAGAGCATCGCCCAGCCGGTCATCCGGGCGCTCATCACGTCGGAGTGATCGCCGAAGATCGACAGGGCGTGAGTGGCCAGCGTGCGGGCAGCGACGTGGATCACGCACGGCGTCAGCTCGCCGGCGATCTTGTACATGTTGGGCAGCATCAGGAGCAGGCCCTGGGAGGACGTGAAGGTCGTGCCGAGCGCGCCCTTCAGCAGGGCGCCATGCAGGGCGCCGGCCGCACCGGCCTCGGAC
>DATCNE010000091.1:0-2348 GCA_036565395.1 Dermatophilaceae bacterium | reverse complement strand
CGGCGAGTCGAGGTCAGAGCGTTTGGGGACGTGGGTGAAGATGGGGTGGCTGAGCTCAGCCACCGCCTGACCCGCAAGGAGAAGCACCGCGCATGGCCCGCCGCACATCATCAAACCCCCCGCCGGAAGCAGACTTCACCGAACGGATCGTCGACATCGACGTCGAGGAGGAGATGCAGGGAGCGTTCCTCGAGTACGCCTACTCGGTGATCTACTCCCGTGCGCTGCCGGACGCCCGCGACGGGCTCAAGCCGGTGCAACGACGAATCCTGTTCGGCATGAGCGAGCTCGGGCTCCGACCCGAACGCGCGCACGTCAAGAGCAGTCGCGTCGTCGGCGAGGTGATGGGCAAGTACCACCCTCATGGTGACGCCTCCATCTACGACGCGCTGGTCCGCATGTCCCAGTCCTTCACCATGCGGCTGCAACTGGTGGACGGGCATGGCAACTTCGGGTCGATGGATGACGGGCCGGCCGCGTCGCGCTACACGGAGGCCCGGCTTGCGCCTGCGGCGATGCTGATGTCGGGCGGCCTCGATGAGGAGACCGTCGACTTCGTCCCCAACTACGACGACCAGCTGATGCAGCCCGCGGTGATGCCCGCCGCCTACCCGAACCTCCTGGTCAACGGAGCAAGCGGTATCGCCGTCGGGATGGCCACGAACATGGCGCCGCACAACCTTGGCGAGGTCATCGGCGCGGCGCGTCACCTCATCGCCAACCCTGCGTGCTCGCTGGACGACCTGATGCGGTTCGTGCCCGGCCCGGATCTCCCGTGCGGCGGCAAGATCGTGGGCCTGGAAGGGATTCGCGACGCGTACCTCACGGGGCGCGGGTCGTTCCGCACCCGCGCAACGACCCGGATCGAGAGCGTCACGCCTCGAAAACAGGGCATCGTCGTCACAGAGCTGCCCTATCTCGTCGGACCAGAGAAGGTCATCGAGAAGATCAAGGATCTTGTCCAGAACAAGAAGCTCCAGGGCATCAGCGACGTCAAGGACCTGACCGACCGCAAGCACGGTCTGCAGCTGGTCATCGAGATCAAGGGTGGCTTCCATCCGCAGGCCGTCCTCGAACAGCTCTTCAAGCTGACGCCGATGGAGGACAACTTCGGCATCAACAACGTTGCCCTGGTCGACGGGCAGCCACGCACTCTCGGTCTCAAGGATCTGCTGCGCGTCTACGTCGACTTCCGCATTGACGTGGTGCGTCGCCGCAGCTCCTACCGGCTGCGCAAGCGCGAGGAGCGGCTGCACCTCGTGGAGGGTCTGCTCATCGCGATCGTTGACATCGACGAAGTGATACAGGTGATCCGCGCGTCAGATGACGCTGCGGCCGCCAAGGTCCGCCTGATGGATGTCTTCGATCTATCCGACGCTCAGGCCACGTACATCCTCGATCTGCAGCTGCGCCGGCTGACGAAGTTCTCCCGGGTCGAGCTCGAGACCGAGAAGGCAGAGCTGGAACGCCAGATCGAGGCCCTCCGCGCGATCCTGGGCGACGACAAGCTGCTCCTGAAGACGGTCTCGAACGAGCTCGCAGACGTTGCCAGATCACACGGGACGCCGCGACGCACGGTGCTGCTGGAGTCGGCTGGAAACCCCCTCACGACCACACCGCTCGAGGTCACCGACGATCCTTGCTGGGTGCTGCTGTCATCCACCGGATTGCTGGCCCGCACCACCAACGCCGAGCCGCTGCCGACCGAGGGCGGCCGCCACAGGCACGACGCGGTCATTGCCGCTGTGCAGACCACCATCCGGGGTCACGTCGCCCTTGTCACCTCCCGCGGGCGGATGATCCGACTATCGGCACTGGAGCTGCCCTCACTGCCGCCGACCAACGGCGCGCCCTCACTGTCCGGAGGCGCTCCTCTGGCCGCCTTCGTGGACCTGCCCAAGGACGAGCGTCCCCTCACCGTGATGTCGCTCTCTGAGGACTCCCCCGGCCTCGCCGTCGGGACCGCCCACGGCGTCGTCAAGCGGGTGGCTGTCGATTACCCTGGGAACAAAGGCGATTGGGAGATCATCGGCCTCAAAGATCACGACGAGGTGGTCGGTGCGGTCGAGCTACGCACCGGCGATGAGGACCTCGTGTTCATCACCTCTGACGCCCAGCTGCTGCATTTCCCTTCGGCGTCGGTTCGCCCACAGGGTCGCGCAGCAGGCGGTATGACCGGCATCAAGCTGACCAGTGGCGCCCGCGTTGTGTTCTTCGGCGCGCTCGATCCCCAGATGCCCAACCTCGTGGTCACCTCGAGCGGCTCATCTGGAGCGTTGCCCGGCACCGAGGCGGGATCGCTCAAGGTGACGCCGTATGCCGAGTACCCGGCCAAGGGTCGTGCCACC
>DATCNE010000090.1:0-12731 GCA_036565395.1 Dermatophilaceae bacterium | reverse complement strand
GAGAAGGGCCCGACCGTGGCTCCGGCGCCGATTATGGCCGAGAACCCATGCGTGCGTATGACGGACGCGCCGTTGCCGATCTCGACATCGGTGAGCGTGGTGTCGGGTCCGAGGACGACGTCGTCACCGATCGTGCTGGCGCCGTGGATCTGGGTCTGCGGGTGGATGGTCACGTCGCGACCGAGCGTGACGTCAGCGTCGATCCAGGTCGTGGCCGGGTCGACCACGGTCACTCCGGCGCGCATCCAGCGCTCGACGATGCGGCGGTTGAGCTCGGCACCGAGCCGGGCCAGCTGGACGCGGTCGTTGACACCCTCGGTCTGCCACACGTCCTCGACCAGATGGGCGCTCACCCGAAGGCCTTCGGCGCGGACGATCCCCAGGACGTCGGTGAGGTACTTCTCGCCCTGCGCGTTGTCCGTGCCCACCTGGGCCAGCGCCTTGCGCAGGACCAGGGCGTCGAACGCGTACAGGCCCGAGTTGATCTCGGTGATCTCCAGCTGTTCGGCGGTGGCGTCCTTCTGCTCAACGATGCCGGCGACCGAGCCGTCTGTCGCGCGAACGATGCGGCCATAGCCGAATGGGTCGGGCAACGTGGCGGTGATCACCGTGGCGGCGCTCCCGCTGGCAGCGTGCGCGTCAAACAGTCCACGCAGCGTCTCAGCAGTGAGCAGGGGCACGTCGCCACTGGTCACCAACACCGTTCCCTCGAGGTCTGCGGGCAGCGCGTCGAGTGCGCACTCGGTGGCCCGGCCGGTGCCCATGACCTCGTCCTGGTCGGCGATGACCGCATCGGTGTCGACAGCGGCGATGTGGGCGGCCACGAGCTCGCGTCCGTGGCGGACCACGATGGCCAGATGCTGGGGATCTGCGCCTCGCGCGGCGGCGATCGCATGGCCGAGCAGGGTGCGCCCCCCGATCGCATGCAGGACCTTGGGGGTGGCCGACTTCATCCGGGTGCCCTCACCTGCGGCGAGAACTATGACAGCGGCCGGGCGGGACGTGGTCACGCGTATGAGCTCCTGTTGGTCGGAGTCGGTGCTGACGAACGCACCGTTGCCCTCTCAGCCCGCGAGGCGAAAGTCGTGCTGCGAACTGGGGTGGGCTGCCGGCCTCATAATACCTGCCAACACCGCTCGTGCTCATTTCAGGCCGCTTTGCTCAGTTCAGGCCGGTTCTTGGACCACAGATCGGCGCCAAGAGCGGTCTGAACTGAGCAAAGGCCAAGTGTGGATTGAGCGGCTCCCCGGGAAGGAATCGAACCTTCGTCGCTTGTCCTGATTCAAAGTCAGGCGGGCCCTGCCAGCAGACCAACCGGGGAACGCCCGCTTGCGCGGGGCTCCGGCAAGGGTAGTGGACCGTGACAGCCGACACGGAATCGCCGGAGCGCCGATGTCTCAGCGGGTTGCCGCCAAGCGGCGGCGCACCTCGAGAACATCCTGGGTCTGCCAGTCGGTGTGGTCGTTTCGCCACCCTTCGAGGTCCCGGAACTGTGGCGCCTGGTTGGCCATGGCATGACCGATGACGTTGCTCGAGCTGATGCCGTATCTGCGCTGCAGCGAATGGACCAGGGCCAGCAGCGCGCCGATCTGAGCTGGTCGTTTGAGGATCTGTTGATCGGCCCACGTCGAGCTGTGTCCGTACGTTCGCTGGACCATCTCGATGCCGATCGCCCGGTCGTTCAGGCCAATGACGTGCCGGCACCTGATGTTCGTCGGCACGATCTGCCACACGTCCCCGTTCTGGGCCACGATGTAGTGCGCGCACGTGCCAGGCAGCTCCCCGAGGTTCGGCGAGTCGTTCGCGAACGTGTTGCGAGCCGACGACGCCGTATCGGTCTCGGTGAAGTGCAGGACGATCATCGAGGGGCTGAGCCGCCAGGAGCTGACGCCGTAGTGTCGCAAGGAGTACTGCGCCATCTCGTCCTTGCGGTGCTGAGGGAAGGCGATGTACTTCGGCACCAGATGCAGCGACGGCGTGCTCGTGACGCTCGGCGCGGCGACGATCGCAGGTGCGGCGACGATCGCAGGTGCGGCGGCAGGTGCAGGCGCGATGGGCACGGGCCGCACGGCCGAATTCGTCATCTGGGTTGATGGCTTCGACGGCGCAACACGGGTCGGGGTGGACGATGAGAGACTTGGGGTCGTCGACGTGATGGAGTCCGTGGGCTCCTGCGATGTCGGCGTTGCCGCCGGTTCAGCTGGAGACAGGTTTGAACCCGCGCTCGCCGAACCGCTTGCGCCAGCACAGCCGGCAACGACGATCGAAAGGACCGCCGCGCCCGCAAGGGAGCGAGCGGCATACCAACGGGCATGTCTCACAACGACACACGCTAGCGAATGAACCACCGCAGAGAGGTCGATGTTCGACATGATGGCATGGTGACCCAAGCACGCGAGACCACGGCTGCGACAACAGCCCGTTCCCGGATGACCGGAAAGCAGCGGCGCGAGCAGCTGATCGAGGTCGGCCGGAAGCTGTTTGCGGACAAGGGCTTCGAGGCCACAACGGTCGAAGAGATCGCGGCCAAGGCAGGGGTCTCGAAGCCGGTCGTCTACGAGCACTTCGGGGGCAAAGAGGGGCTGTATGCCGTCGTCGTCGACCGTGAGATCCGTTCCCTGCTGGACGGCATGACCGGGGCACTCAGCTCCGACGGGCACGCCCGGGTGCTCCTCGAACAGGCGGCCCTGGCCCTGCTGGACTACGTCGAGAGCTCCACAGACGGCTTCCGGATCCTGGTGCGCGACTCACCCGCCGGTCAGGCGACTGGGTCCTTCGCCAGTCTGCTCAGCGACGTCGCCTCCCAGGTCGAGCACATCCTCGCGGCCGAGTTCAAGCACCAGAAGCTGGATCCCAAGACCGCACCGATCTACGCGCAGATGCTGGTCGGGATGGTGGCGCTGACCGGTCAGTGGTGGATGGACTCACGCAAGTTCAAGAAGGCCGACGTCGCGGCGCACCTGGTCAACCTGGCCTGGAACGGCCTGTCCGGGATCAAGCCCAAACCGACCCTGCGCACCGTGACAAAGTCCCCGAGCTAGTTCAGCTACAACGGCACCCCTAGCTCGGCGCACCGCTGAGCAACCGGCGCACTTCTTCGATACCTACCTGCTCGAAGTGCTCGTAGTGCTGTCCCACGCTGCCGAAGTACCGCGGCTTCTCGACACAGATGACGTCGTCGAAGCAGGACCACAGGCTGTCGCAGGTGTCGGGAGGCGCGGTCGCCGTCGCAAGGATGACCGGCCCTGCCCCTCGACGGTGCAGCACACCTGCGGCAGCTCGAGCGGTCGCTCCCGTCGCCACACCGTCATCGACCACGACGACCATCCGGCCGATCACGTCGAGAGGACCGCCTGCCGGTCGCAGCTCGGCCACCACCTGCTCGACCTCACGCGAAGCCTTGCGAATCAAGGAGTCCAGCTCGCCCGGGCTCACCCCGCTGGATGCGACAACGCCGTCATTGAGCACCACTGCGCCATTCTCACCGACCGCGCCCATCGCCAGCTCGGGCTGCCAGGGAACACCGATCTTGCGCACGACGAGCACATCCAGGGGCGCGCCCAGGGCCTTCGCCACCAGGGCCGCCACGGGGACGCCACCACGCGGGAGCCCCATCACGACGGTTCGCGCCTCGTCCATCGGGTATGAGGAAGAACCAAGTCGGTCGGCGACCAGCTCAGCCAGCTGACGCCCCGCATCGGTCCGGTCCCGGAACACCCTTCTAGTCTGCTCCAGGGCGGGCGGTCCGGTACAGAACCTCGCGCTTAACGCACTCAAGCATCTTGATATCAAGATTCTCGATGTAAACTCTCGATCATGTCCGCCACCCCTGCCGACGACGTCGACCGCATCGTCGAGGCCTGGCATCGCGAGCTGCCTGACCGCGACTTCGCGCCGCTGCACGTCCTGTCGCGCGTCTCACGACTCGCCCGCCACCTCGACCGTGCGCGCGGTTCGGCCTTCGCCGAGCACGGCCTCGAGCGCTGGGAGTTCGATGTCCTGGCCGCGCTGCGACGAGCCGGCGCGCCATACGAGCTCTCGCCCGGGCAGCTGGTCGCGCAGACGTTGGTGACCAGCGGGACCATGACCAACCGCGTCGACCGGCTCACCGCGCGAGGACTGGTGGGTCGCGGCCCCGATCCGAGCGACCGACGCGGCGTGAAGGTGACGCTGACCGAGGCCGGCCGCACCGTTGTTGACGGCGCCATGACCGATCTGCTCGACCGCGAACGCACCCTGCTCCGCCAGCTTGAACCTGCGGAGCAGGACCAGCTCGCGGAGCTCTTGCGTCGGCTCCTGTCGCCGTTCGACCTCTGACGTCGGATCTGCGAAGTCGCCGGATCTGCGAATCTCGACCCAGAACGCCAGGTCAGCCGATGATCTCGGCGACCGAAAGCCACTCCAGCTCGAGGGCCTCTCGTTCGTCAACGATGGCCCGAAGCTTGTCGTTCAGCCTCAGAACAACCGTATGGTCGGCAGCCTTGGCCGCCATCTCGAGGTGGATCTTGTCCTCCTGCGCCGACAGCTTTGTCAGCAACCGATCGATCCGGTTGAGGTCCTTCTTCGCATCACGCAGCTCTGCAGCCGACGGCCCGGTGGACGCTGCCGGCGAAGACGCCGCACGGGAGCCCCCTGATCCCCCTGAAGCGCTTGACGCGCTAGATGCCGCCGAGGACGCGCGCACAGCCCGGCGCAGGTCGAGGTACTGCTCGACCCCGCCCGGCAGGTCCCGGACCCCGCCGTCGCCCAGCATCGCGACCTGGCGGTCACACATGCGCTCGAGCAGATAGCGGTCGTGCGACACGACCAGCAGGGTCCCCGCCCAGCCGTCGAGCACATCCTCCATGGAGGTCAGCGTCTCGATGTCGAGGTCGTTGGTCGGTTCGTCCAAGATCAGCACGTTGGGCTCGGCCATGAGGAGGCGCAGGAACTGCAACCGCCGTCGCTCGCCACCTGACAGGTCGGAGACCCGGGTCTGTTGGCGGCCGCCGCTGAATCCCAGTCTCTTGGCCAGCTGGCTGGCGCTGACGTCCTTGTCCCCCAGCCGGGTGAACGCTTTGACGTCCTCGATGGCCTCGATGACCCTCCAGTCGTCAAACGTGTCGAGCTCCCGAACCTCCTGGGTGAGGTAGGCCATCGACACCGTCTTGCCGACCTTTCGCTTGCCGGCCGACAGCGGCAGGTCTCCGTAGATCGCCCGCATCAGGGTGGACTTGCCGGAGCCGTTGACACCGACGATGCCGATGCGGTCGCCCGGCGCGAGTCGCCAGGTCACCCGGTCGAGCAGGCGCCGATCACCAAAGGACACGGTGGCGTCGATCAGGTCGACCACGTCCTTACCCAGCCGGGTCGTGGCGAAACGCACCAGCGACACATCGTCACGGGCTGCCGGCTCGTCGGCGATCAGCTCGTTGGCCGCGTCGATCCGGAACTTCGGCTTGGTCGAGCGAGCCTGGGCACCACGGCGCAGCCACGCCAGCTCCTTGCGCAGCAGGTTGCTGCGACGCTCCTCCGTCACCTCTGCCACGCGGTCGCGCTCCGCCTTGGCGAGCACGTATGCCGCGTAGCCGCCCTCGTAGGAGCTCACCCCTCCGTCGACGACCTCCCAGGTGGTGGTGGCCACCTCGTCCAGGAACCAGCGGTCGTGGGTGACCGCCACCACGGCAGTGCCTGGACGGGTACGCCGGGTGGCCAGGTGATCCGCCAGCCACGCCACGCCCTCGACATCGAGGTGGTTGGTCGGCTCATCCAGGAGCAGCAGGTCGGGGTCGGCCGCAAGCAGACCGGCGAGCGCGAGCCGGCGGCGCTCACCGCCCGACAGCGGGCCCACGATCGCCTCGAGCCCACCCACGTCCGGGGCGTCGATGCCGCCGAGCAGTCCATCGAGGATGTCGCGGATGCGTGGGTCGCCGGCCCAGACGTGCTCGGGCAGGTCCCCCAGCACCGCCTTGCGGATCGTCGCCTCGGGGTCAAGGGTGTCGACCTGGGTGAGCATGCCGATGGTCAGCGACCCGACCATGGTGACGCGCCCCTCGTCCACCGGCTGAAGACCGGCAAGCACCCGCAGCAAGGTGGTCTTGCCGCCGCCGTTGCGTCCCACGACGCCTACGCGGGTATCGCTGGTGACGCCGAGGGATACGCCGTCGAGGATGCGGGTCGTGCCGAGCGCCAACGAGGCGCGCTCGACCGAGACGAGATTGGCCATCGTGTTCAGCTACTCCTGCGTCCTGTGGGTCCGGTGACGACATGAGCGCCAGCCACGGGGCCAACGGCCCGCTTCACGACCGATACGGTACCCGAAGCGGTCAGAGCGACGGCCAGGTCCAGACCACGTTCGGTGTCGGCGACCAGGAAGGCAACCGTTGGCCCGGATCCCGACACGATGCCACCCAGGGCGCCGTACTCGATGCCTGTCCTGAGCACCTCATCGAGCCGTGGCTGCAGCGAGATCGCCGCAGGTTGCAGGTCGTTGCTCAACGCCCGGCCCAGGGCGGCGGCATCGCCCGAGCGGAGCGCAGTCATCATCGGCGCGGACGGCACAGGCTCGGGCACCCGCATCGTCGCCCGCAGGCGGTCGCACTCGGCATAGACCGTGGGCGTCGAGAGTCCGACCTCCCCAAGGGCGAACACCCAGTGATAGTGGCCTCGCCCAAGGACCGGAGCCAACCGGTCCCCGCGACCCGACCCCATCGCCGTACCCCCGGTGAGCGCAAACGGAACGTCACTGCCGAGCTCGGCGCCCAGCTCCTCTAACCCAGCCTTCGAGGACCCCAGACCCCACAAGGCATCGCAAGCCACGAGCGCGCCCGCGGCATCGGCCGACCCGCCTGCCATGCCCCCCGCGACGGGGATGTCCTTGTCGATGGTGATGTGGACGGGGGCGTCGATACCGGCCTCGCTGGCCAGCAGGCGCGCTGCCCGCATGGCCAGATTGGACTCGTCCGTCGGGACCTGGTCGGCGTACGGTCCGGTGACGGTGACGCCCCAGTCATCGGCCGACTCGACGCTGACGTCGTCATAGAGGCCAACCGCCTGGAACACCGTGGCCAGGTGATGGAACCCGTCAGGACGGCGCGGACCAACCATCAGCTCGAGGTTGACCTTGGCCGGGACCCGGGCCGTGACGCAGATCGCCGTCCTCGCCGCGGAGCTCATGCGCCCACCAGGGCCGACCGGGCCGCCGCGATCGCCGCGAAGGCAAGGATGTCGAGCTGCTCGCCGCGCGTCCGCGGATCCACGCCGGCCGCACGCAGTGCCGCTTCAGCATTGGCCGCCGAACCTGCCCACCCGGCCAGAGCCGCACGCAAGGTCTTGCGCCGCTGGGCGAAGGCCGCATCGACGCACGCAAACACCTCTTTGCGCGAGGCTGGTGTCTGCGGCGGCTCGCGCCGGTTGAGTGCGACCAGACCGGAGTCCACGTTGGGTGAGGGCCAGAACACCGTGCGGCTCACCGTCCCCGCGAGCTTGACGTCGGCATACCAGGCGGCCTTGAGGCTGGGTATGCCGTACGTCTTGTTGCCCGGTGGGGCCACGAGGCGTTCGGCAACCTCGAGCTGCACCATCACCAAGAGGCGGCGCAGCGTCGGGAAGGCCTCGAGGAAGCTCAGCACCACGGGCACGGAGATGTTGTAGGGCAGATTCGCGACCAGCGCGGTGGGCTGGGGGTCGGGCAGCGTGTTTACGGTCATGGCGTCTGCGGCAACGACATCCAGCCGGTCGCTGTACGCCGGTGCGAGCGCAGCCACGGTGCCCGGCAACGCCGCCGCGAGAGTGATGTCGATCTCGACCGCCACGACCCGGGCGACCTGTGGCAGCAGCGCGAGGGTCAGCGAGCCCAGGCCTGGTCCGATCTCCACCACGACATCGTCAGGGCGAACATCGGCCAGACGCACGATCCGGCGGACGGTGTTGGCGTCGATCACGAAGTTCTGGCCCCAGTGCTTGGTCGGGCGAACTCCCAGACGGCCAGCCAGCTCACGGATCTGACCGGCCCCGAGCAGGCTGCTCCCGGGGATGGGGCCCACCTCCTCGCTCATGCCATGCAGCCTAGGGCGAAATCTGACCCCGACCTGACCCGTCCCTGAACCAGCGCCCCACATCCGAACACCCCGGAAGTCCCGAATCAGGCCGCATTCGGCGAGAAACGGGCCTTCCGGGGTGTCCGGTCGAGAAGGGAAGGTCAGGCGGCTGAGGCGCAGCCCCACGGTGACAGGCCGCGGCTGGCGTAGACCGTGTTGGCCACGGCGATCTGTTCAAGGCGGGTGGCCAGGTCGGCGCGCGCGGCATACTGCCCGCCGCCGTTGGCCAACCAGGTGCCGCTGTCGAACTGGAGGCCACCGTAGTAGCCGTTGCCGGTGTTGATCGACCAGTTGCCGCCGGACTCACACTGGGCGATCCGGTCCCACATCGCCGCATTGGCCGTGGAGCCGGCCGCAACGGGACGGGACTTGGTGCCGACGGCGAGAATGCGCGGCACCGGGGCAGTGGTGACCCGGGAGCTGGTGACCTTGCGGCTCTCGATCTTGCCGTTGACCAGGGTCGCGAGGTAGGTGACGACCTTGGCGCCCGGCTGGCCCGCCTTGAGCGTCTTGGTCTCGTCGGTGTACATGGTGGAGTCGCTCTTGCGCTGGGTGGCGAAGTCGACGGTCTCGGTGGCCGTGATGCTCTTCTGCGTCACGCGGGCGACGGCGACCTTGAAGGCGCTCTTGGTGATCGGGGTCGTCAGTGCCGGAGTGACGCGGTCCTTGGCGCCCATGGTCACCTTGAGCTCGGCGAGCAGCTCGGCGACGGTGGCGCTGGTGGTCCTCGCGGTCAGCGTCCTGCCATCGACCGCGACGGTGACGTCCTTGGGGGTCGTGACCGACATGGCCAGTCCGGCGCGACCCAGCGGCTGAGAACGCGATACGGAGAGCTTGGCGGAGTCGGCGCGGATGCCGAGGTCGGACAACGCGCCGGCGACGGTGGTCGAGGTCGTCCAGTACTTTTTGGTCTGTCCATCGACGGTGACCGTCAGAAGACGGCCGTAGCGCACGACAACCTTCTGGCCATCGTTGATCGGTGTGGAGAGTCCCGGAGCGATGACGTCATGGGGGCCGACCGTGATGTCCTGGTCGGCCAGCACGTCAGAGACGTCGCCACCGCCGAACAGGTGAACTGCGGACGTCTTGCCGTCAACGGACAGGTTCACCGACTTATCGAAGTAGGCGAAGCCGACGGTGCCCAGGGCAGCGACGACGACGAGGGACACGACAACAGCGGCTTGGGGGACCCGCCGAACAGGAAGAAGACGCACGGTGCTCCAGAGCTAGCTCGATCCGGGCATCGCGGCTTGGACCGTCACGCACTCAAGAGAAAAGGGGCGCGCGACTGAGTCGTGCACCCCTTGGTGCGTGTCGTCCAAGGCTTCATCGACCCCGGCCAACAGTCATCAACCATGACCGAGACACAACCAAAGGTCAAATCTTGGTAACGGTCACCCCTGGAAAAGGTAAAGAACGGGACGGCTCCGCGACGACTACCAGCGGCCGTAGATCCGCTCCGAGTTGGCTGCCACGGCGGTGCACAGAGCGGGAACATCCACGTTCAACACGTCCGCCATCGCCCGCACGGTCAGCGGCACGAGGTAGGGCGCATTGATCGCCCCTCGATGCGGCGCAGGGGTGAGAAACGGCGCGTCGGTCTCGACCAGCAGGTTGTCCATCGGCGTTACCGAGAGCGCATTGCGCAGCCCCCTGGCGTTCTTGAACGTGACCGTCCCCGAGAAGGACAGGAAGTAGCCCAGCTCGACGCACTCACGAGCCATCGCGATATCTCCGGAGAAGCAGTGCAGGACCGTGTGCTCGGGCGCCCCCTCCTCCGCCAGGATGCGGAGGACGTCCTCGTGGGCATCGCGGTCGTGGACCTGCAAGACCTTGCCCGTGCGCTTGGCCAGGTCGATATGCCAGCGGAAGGATTCCTGCTGTGCCTGAATGCCTCCTGGAGCCGTGCGGAAGTAGTCCAACCCCGTCTCGCCAATGACCCGGACCCTGGGGTGGGAGGCGAGCCGCTCGATCTCGGCCTTGGCCGAGTCGAGCTCGCCGATGGCGTGCAGCTTGGGTGCCTCGTTCGGGTGGAGCGCCACGCCGCCCAGCAGCGCGGCATACCGCTCGATGACCTCGACGGTGAATCGCGCGCTCGTGAGGTCGCAGCCGATCTGGATCATGTGGGGCACGCCGACAGCCGTCGCATCGTCAATGACGGCCTGGATGTCAGGAAGGTCGCTGCCGTCTCGGGCGATATCGAGGTGGGTGTGGTTGTCGACGACCGGGATGGGCAGAGCGTCCGGGGCCGGTGGCGGTTCGGAACGGCCGGAGCCGCTCACGCTTCGGCACCTTTGCTCAGTCCAAACCGCTCTGGGACGCCGTTTCCGGGCTGGAAACCGGCCTGAACTGAGCAAAGCGGCCTGAACTGAGCAACGGGCAGGGTCATTCGCTGTCGGCTTCCGGCTTGAGCCGCTCGAGCTCCTCATCGACGACCGACGGGTCCAGCTTGGTGAAGATCGGGAACGGCTTGGGGATCGGCGTGCCCACCGTGATGGGGCGCGACTCCCATCGCGGTGTCGCCGCGTAGTCCCCGGTGATGATCGGGTAGCCGTCCCCACCGTCAAGATCGTCAACCTCGTCGATCCGGGGCATCGGCGCGATCTCGCCCTGGCCTCCCATCGCCAGATGGACCTGGTTGCAGCTGTGCGGCAGGAAGGGACTGAGCATCGTCGTGCAGTCACTGACCGCCTGGGCGAGAACATGCAGGATCGTCCCGAGCCGCTCACGTTCGTCGTCGGCCTTGAGCTTGAACGGCGCTTGGTCGGTGACGTACTTGTTGACCTCGGCCACGACCCGCATGATCTCGCCGATCGCCTGCTTCTGCCGATGCCGCTCGATCAGGGCGCCAACGGTCGCAAAGCCCTCGTTGACGGTTGCCAGGAGAACCTCGTCGTCGGCGTTCAGCTCGGCTGCCACGGGGATCTGGCCGAAGCTGCGGTGGATCATCGTGGCCGTGCGGTTCACCAGGTTGCCCCAGCCCGCGACCAGCTCACCGTTGGTGCGCTTGACGAACTCGGCCCAGGTGAAGTCGCTGTCCTGGTTTTCGGGACCGGCCGCCGCGATGAAGTAGCGCAACGCATCTGGCTGGTATCGCTCGAGGAAGTCACGGACATAGATCACGACGCCACGACTGGAGGAGAACTGCTTCCCCTCCATGGTGAGGAACTCGGAGCTGACCACCTCGGTCGGAAGCTGCAGCTCGCCATACGGTCCGGGCTTGCCGCCCTTGTTGCCCAGTCCGTCGTAGGCGAGGATCTCGGCCGGCCAGATCTGGGAATGGAAGGTGATGTTGTCCTTGCCCATGAAGTAGTAGGACAGGGCCTGCGGGTTGTTCCACCAGTCGCGCCAGACCTCGGGGTTGCCCGTCCGCCGGGCCCACTCGATCGAGGCGGACAGGTAGCCGATGACGGCGTCGAACCAGACATAGAGCCGCTTGGTCGGCTGCTCACGCCACCCGTCCAACGGGATCGGAATGCCCCAGTCGATGTCGCGGGTCATGGCCCGAGGCCTGATGTCCTTGAGGATGTTCTGGCTGAACCTGATGACGTTGGGGCGCCAGGTGCCGGAAGCCTCACGCCCTTCGAGCCACTCGACCAGCGCCTCTGCCAGCGCCGGCAGGTCGAGGAAGAAGTGCTGGGTCTCGACGAAGTCAGGCGTCTCACCGTTGATCTTGCTGTGCGGGTTGATCAGGTCCGTCGGGGCGAGCTGGTTGCCGCAGTTGTCGCACTGGTCGCCGCGGGCCTCGGGGTAGCCGCAGATCGGGCAGGTGCCCTCGATGTAGCGGTCGGGCAGCGTTCGACCGGTCGATGGGCTGATCGCGCCGTGCGTTGTCTGCTCGACCATGTAGCCGTTGTCGTAGACCGTCGTGAACATCTCTTGCACCACGGCGTAGTGGTTGCGGGTCGTGGTGCGGGTGAACAGGTCGTAAGACAGGCCGAGCGCGACGAACTCCTCCACGATGAGGCGGTTGTTCCTGTCCGCCAGCTCCTTGGCGGAAACGCCCTCCTCGTCAGCCGCAACAAGGATCGGGGTGCCGTGCTCGTCGGTGCCGCTGACCATGAGGACGTCATGTCCTGCCATCCGCATGTAACGGCTGAAAACGTCTGAGGGCACACCAAATCCGGCTATGTGGCCGATGTGGCGCGGGCCGTTTGCGTACGGCCAGGCGACGGCTGAGAGGACCTTGCTCATGACCCCGACCCTAAGGGGTGGCGTCGGCGAGGGCTTTCCGCGGTGCAAGGATTTGCCCATGGCCGATGTTCGCGAGTCCCTTGCCGTTGTCGCACCCGCTGACACGGTCTACAACCTGGTCGCCGACCTTCCCCGTATGGGCGAGTGGTCACCTGAGTGCGAGCGGGTTATCTGGCGTGGCGGAGCCACCTCAGCCGCCCCCAGGGCGCGATTCCTGGGATTCAACCGGGCAGGGTTGGCGCGGTGGGTGACCCAGGGTGAGATCGTCACGGCCGAACCCGGACGACATCTGGCCTTCGAGATCACCTTCGGGCCGATGAAGGTCGCCCGCTGGGAGTACTTCATCGTTCCCGACGATGCCGATCCCTCGATCTGTGTCGTGGTCGAGGAATGGACCGACCGGCGCCCCAGCTGGTTCCGCGACCTTGCGGACAGGGTGTTCGGTCCACGCGCGATGAC
>DATCNE010000089.1:0-2550 GCA_036565395.1 Dermatophilaceae bacterium | reverse complement strand
ATGCCCCTACGAGAGTCGACCCGCAAAAGTGTCGACTACGAGGAAGGAGACCAGTCATGACCAACGACCCGACCATCCCAACGAAGGCCGAGATTGAGGACCTCGCTCAGTGGGCGGAAGCCGGCGAATTCGACCCGAACTTCGCCGGCGAAAAAGCGCTGCACGGCGCGGCGGCCGCCGCTGCTGGGCGCGCGATGCTTGAGGCCGCGGGCGTCGACGTCGATGCCGTCGAGCGGGCCGTCGGTGGACGCCCACGGCTCGACCCGGCCGCGTCGCGCGGCGCGCGCTCACCACGGGTCAACGTCGCCATCCCGGAAACCATGGACGAAGTCCTCAAGGCCAAGGCCAAGGCTCGCGGCGTGCGCACGAGCGTGCTCGTGCGCGAAGCGCTGGCCCGCTACCTAGACGCGAGCTGACGCAGGCCCGTCCTTGTTCGGTGAGGGATCCTCTAGCGGTCTTGGCCTGGTCGTTCCAGTCGGCTCCTGAAGCTTCGTCCTGAACACCGCATGACCGACTGAGCATCCACGACCTGAACGCTTGTTTTGGGTGATGTCACGGGTTGTTGGCTAGGCTCGTGAGGGTTACGTCGCACGGTTGACGAACCACGAAGGGCTCTCGCTCATCGCGGTACGGACGGCCAAGTTCCGTCGGGCAACGTCGGAGGCGTGACCCCATCCCACGTCCCGTCTCGCTCACGCCGTTTCGTGGGTGCGCACGCTCTCCTCCACCACGACTCGCACCTGGCTGAGCAAGGCCACCGCCGCCGACATGAGCACAAGACACAGCAGCGACAGCAGCAGCGGCACGGCTCCGGAACGCAGCCGCTCGTCGTACACGACCACGCCCAGCAGGACGCTGACCAGCGGGTCGGTCGTCGCCGTCGCGGGCAGGCTCGCTGCCAGCGGCCCCGCCTGAAACGCTATCTGCGCCAGAAAGAGTCCAACCGCTCCCGCGGCCAGGAGGGCGTACAGCTGCCAGCTGGTGAGCAGTGCCGCCGGGCCGTGCTGGGCCAGGTTGGTGGAGGCCTTGATCAGGGCTGCGGTGCCGGCGTAGATCGTTCCGACGGCGACCCCCAGCAGGGCCGCTGCCCGGCGCGAGCCCAGCTTGCGGCGCGTGGCACGGCGGGAGGTGATGACACACCCGGCGACTACGACCAGGGATGTCGCTGCGGCCAGGCCCGCCGGTAGCCGGTCGGTGCGGTCGGCCTGGGCGGTCGCGGCGCCCGAGACGATCAGGAAACCGGCCACAGACAGCACCAGCGCGGCTCCCAGGACCAGCTCACGGCGGCTGATCCGGGTCCCGGCAACCCAGTGACCCACAATCAGGGCAAAGAGCACCGCGCTTGCCAGGAGCGGCTGGACGACGGTAAGCGCGCCGATATGGAGCGCCAGCACCTGTAGTCCGAGGCCGCCCACGTCGGCGAGGATCCCGCCCAGCCAGAGCGGGTGACGCAGGGTCGCTGCGGCGAAGCCGAGGAGCTCGTTGGGGCGGAAGTGGTGCACCCGCGGCATCTGGCCTGCGCTGCGGTGCCGCAGAGCGGTGGACACCGAGAAGAATGCCGCCGACCCCAGGGATGCCCCAACCACGCCGATCAGGCTCACACGCTCACGACCGTTGCCGTTCGGGCACCCGACCAGACTTGGCCTGCGCGCCGGCGGCCTGGGCCAGGCACGCGGAAGCGTATGCCGCGTCAGTTCTCTGCAGGAGCGCCCCCCACCCGACGGGGCAGTCGACTGTGCGGTTGTGCGCGGCGATCCTGAGGCGCAGCTCGCGGTCGCGGACCAGACGTACGACGGCGTCGGCCATGTCGTCGTCGGATCCACACAGCAGGCCTTCGCGCTCGTGGCGGATGAACTCGCTGACACCGCTGTCCGCTTTGGCCACGACGGGTAGTCCCACGCACCGGGCCTCCAGGGCGGCGATACCGAAAGACTCCAGGTCAGCCGGTGCAAGGAACACGTGTGAGGCCCCAAGGACCCCTCGGACCTCGTGCCGGTCGAGGCGGCCGAGCAGGTTGACCCGGTCGGTCATGGCGTGCCGGCGAAGGTAGGCCTCCATCGCCTCCTGGCGCGGCCCGTCACCGGCCACGAGCAGCCGCAGCCGGGTCTTGTCCCCCAGTTGATCCAGGGTCATCTGGGCTCGGCGCACGATCCTGAGCAAGGCCAGCGGGCGCTTGCGCCAAGCCAGGCGCATGACGGCCCCCAGCACCAGCTCCCCGGGTCGCACCGCAGCAGCCGGCAGACGCCACCGATCCTGGTCGATGCCGTTGGCCAGGACGCGGATCTGGGTGCCAGGGGGGAGCAAACGGCGGACCGGCGCTGCGGCCGCCTCACTGACCGCCGACCACGTGATCGGCAGCGTGGACCAGCCGCCAAGCGCGTCCATCGTGGACATGATCGGGCCGACCCCGGCCCACATCGAGTGCACTGTGACCAGCGTCGGGATCCCGTCGCGGGCCGCAGCTCGGGCGAGGAAGAACGCCAGGGGGGACCCGACACCGAGGTGGGCGTGGACGACGTCCACGTCGAGGTCACGTAGGGTCCCAATGCC
>DATCNE010000088.1:0-4311 GCA_036565395.1 Dermatophilaceae bacterium | reverse complement strand
GCCCCGCCACACCGCCGCCTCGGCGTACCTCCACGAGAAGGCGGGCGACCTGCTGACTGCGGCACGGTTGTACGCCGATGCCGCCCGATCCGCCCCCAACCTCGCCGAACGTGACCACCTCACCCGACAGGCGGCCCGGATCAATCAAACGCTGCGTGGGTGAGCCTGCTGGTCAACCATTCCGCAAGAGGAACGTGGAGCGGTGTCCGAATGTCCTCGACGCTTTGAGAGCGGTTCGTCCCGCAGGGGTGTGCCTGCGGGACACCGCGCAGAACCGTCAGCCGGCCTTGGTGCCGACGCCCATGACGTGGCGAGTTCGCTCTCGCTCCACTGCCCGATAGACAGTTGAGCGGGCGACGCCGAACAAGTCGGCGAGCTCAGCGGTGCTGTGATCGCCGCCATTGAGCAGAGCCACCAGGTGCGCTTCTTGCCGTTGATTGAGCTTGGGCTGCTTGCCACGCAAACGCCCTTTAGCCCTGGCGACCTTCATCCCCTCCCGGGTACGCAGCCGAATCAGGTCGGACTCGAACTCGGCAACCATCGCGAGCACGTTGAACAGCAACCGGCCAACCGGGTCCGTCGGGTCGTACACCGATCCGCCAAGGTTGAGACGAACCTGCCGCACCGTGAGCTCATCGGCGATGGCCCGCGCATCAGGCAGCGACCGGGCAAGCCGGTCGAGCTTGGTCACGACCAACGTGTCACCTTCCCGGCAAGCGGCCAGGGCCTCACGCAGACCAGGCCGCTCCCGGTTGGTGCCGGTCAGGCCGTGATCAACGTAAACCCGGTTCTCGGCCACCCCGAGGGCAGCAAGGCCATCTCGTTGGGCAGTCAGGTCCTGCTGATCGGTGGAGCATCGGGCGTACCCGATGAGTAGCGCCGCCATGGCGCACCTCCTACAACTTGGCCGGCCCGACGCAACGCCCCGGGTACCGGCGACGGCCGAGGCCGCTACCCCCACCCCACCCCTCTTCCACGGTCCGCGACAGGATCGGTTTGCGGGCCGGCGGACAGCGTGGTGATCACGCTTTGGCGCTCTTCGCCGCACCCTAACCGTTCCGCTATCGGGACGGCCCGCACGCGAGAATCTCAGTCGACGTCCAGAAGGCTTCGCTCACGCCATCTCGAGCACGTGCAAGTGCGCGAGCGAGCTCGAGTTCCTGGATGTCCGTGGCAGGGGGAACGACGCTCGCATCGGATCCCTTGCCGACCTGCCCGCGCTCCTCGCCGGAACGGCCGGGAGCCGGGCGTCCTTGGCGGCCACCGGTGTCACCTGCCACGCACTTCCTACAGCGAGACAGGACGAGATGGTGAGCGTCTCGCCGACTGGCTGAACTTTACGTCTTCGATCTGAGCTTCACGTCTTCGACCACAGGGTCCGATCCCACTTCAGGAAGGGCCCGTCGACGTGTCTGGAGCGGCTGCTGGCGCTAGCGGGTTCCGGCAGGCACGGGCAGGGGAACTGCCTCGGCCTCTGTCTCGACCGAGGATGCCGGGAGTGTCGTCGCTTGGTCCCGGCCACGTGCGAAGCGGCTGTGGCGACGTCCGTAGGCCAGGTAGATCACGAGGCCTACCGCCATCCAGATCAGGAAGAGCAGCCACGTGTTAAGGGGCAGATTGACCATCAGCCAGAGGCAGGCGAGCACGCCGAGAACGGGCACGATCGGCACCCAGGGCGTTCGGAATGCGCGGGGAAGCTCGGGTCGCGTCCGGCGCAGCACGAGCACCCCCAAGCAGACGACCACGAAGGCGAGGAGCGTTCCCAGGCTCACGAGCGCGGCCAGCTCAGTCAGCGGGACCAGGCCGGCCAGGGACGCCACAGCCACCGCGACCAGGACGTTGATGCGCACCGGCGTCCCGAACCGCGGGTGGACCTTGGCCAGCGAGGGTGGCAGCAGGTGGTCGCGGGACATCGCGAACAGAACGCGCGACTGGCCCAGCAGCAGCACCAGGATCACGGTCGTGATGCCGGCGACGGCGCCGAGCGCGATGAGGCGCGCCGCCCAGGTGATCCCGAGCGCGTCGAAGGCCTCCGCGAGCGGGGCGCCGGTGTTGAGCTGGGAGTACGGGACCATGCCGGTGAGCACTGCCGCGACCGCCATGTAGAGCACCGTGCAGATCGCCAGCGAGCCGAGGATGGCGCGCGGCATGTCGCGCTGGGGGTTCGCGGACTCCTCGGCGGTCGTGGCGACGATGTCAAAGCCGATGAAGGCGAAGAACACGACCGAACTTGCGGCGACGACGCCGAAGATGCCGAACGAGGTGGGCTCAAGACCCAGGAACGCCTGCACGATGGGCTGGTGCATGATCCCGACCGCCGCTCCCTGGGCGGGCTCGGCCGGCGGGATGAAGGGCGTGTAGTTCGCGGTGTTGATGTGCATCGCGCCGCTGACGATGACGAGCAGCACGACGGCCATCTTGACCGCGACAAGCACCCCGGTGAACTTGCTCGCAGACTTGGAGCCCCGTACGAGCAGCAGCGAGAGCATCAGGACAATCGCGATCGCGGCGAAGTCGGGCCGGGCGGTGTCGCCCGCCATCCAGGTTGGCAGATGGAGCAGGGACTGCAGGTACGCCGACCAGCCATGCGCCACGACCGCCGCGCCGAGCATGAGCTCGAGCAGGAGGTCCCAGCCGATGATCCAGGCGACGACTTCGCCGAGGGTCGCGTAGGCGAACGTGTACGCGCTGCCAGCGACCGGCACTGTGGATGCGAGCTCTGCGTAACACAGCGCCGCAAACGCGCACGTGACACCAGCGATCAAGAAGGACAGGATCACCGCCGGCCCGGCGTTGAGGGCGGCCTGTTTACCGGTGAGCACGAAGATCCCGGTCCCGATTATGACGCCAACACCGAACACGACGAGGTCTCGCGTCCGAAGGTTTCGCTTGAGCTGGTGGCCGGGCTCGTCGGTTTCCTGGATCGACTGCTCGACGGACTTGACCCGCCACCTGCCTACCATGGTGCACTCCTGTCGCTCGCGCGACGCGATTCGCCACAACCAGGAAGGTAGCCCGGCTGCGCACATGACGCGGCGAGCGTCCATTGGCTGGCGACTCCGGGGCTCGGAGAAGCACCTTCCTCGATCGGCTAGTGCGCAGAAGGCAAGGAGACTGAGGCATCGTTCCCCCTTCCTCGATGGCCGTTTGGGTGGGCGCAGGCCGAAGGCGGGCCCCCACAACCTGCCCGAGCTGGTGTCGGCCGTCTAGCGAAAACTGCGACGCGTGCGTGTGGTCTGCACCGCGCGACCATGCAGGTTCCCGGCCTTCCAGATCGCGCCGCCCCTGCCGTTCGCGCCCAAGGACCGGGTTGGCGAGCCCTTTGTCGCGGTTGTGTCGCGCTGGAGCGGCTCCACCCAAGGTTGGTCCAGGGCCCTAACGACCCTCCCCGAGGTGGCCATCCGATTTGTCACAAGCCGATCGTCTCGCGGGCCGATGTTGACATGGCCCGGTCCTGGCAAACGCTCAGAACTTTCCAGCGCCCCGGCGCCCGCTACAAAGCACTGCCCACCATCAGCGGCGCACCCTCAGCCGCGTGCGCCGCCTCGTCGCCTCCCAAGTCCACCCTGACGATCGGGCGATCAGTCGATGTAGAGGGAAGTGCCGCGTTGTTCGATCGTGCCTCGCTTCAGTGGAATCACCCGGGTCAGGGCCATGAAGCTGGCGCCCAGGCCGGGGATCTTGGCGAAGATCCCTTGCGGGCCGCGGACCATATGCCCTGTGCTCACGTCGTACTTTGACCCGTGCCAGGGGCACACGAGGCAGCCCTCTGCGTCGATGCTGCCGCCTGCGAGGTCGGCGCGAAGGTGGCGGCATTTGCGACCGACAGCGAAGTATTCGCCGTTGTTGCCGACGGCGTACTCTTCGACTCCGGTGACGGTGCCTTCGGGGACGTTCGCGGCGGGGACGGAATGACTCATGAGGCTCCTTCATGGCGGGATATCCGACCGTGGCGTCAGGATCGGGCTGGTGACGTGGCTCGATGTCGTGGATGAACTCGGGTGCGAGAACCTTTGGTTGATGCCAAGACGACCCAAGTGTCCCCTGGATCGACGGGGTGTGGAAGGTGAACGGCCCCACTCATTGTCGGCGTTCGCACGTCAAACTGATCAGCGTCCGGGTGACGATGGTCATCGGTCACAGCCCATTCCGCTCACAAGGTCCAACAGGTTTGTCCGTGGCCATGAGAAAGTCCCCGCAGGTGGCCATTAAGAAGTCCCCGCTGGTGGCCAAGTAAAAGTCCCCACCCCTTGCTCGTCGTGTCGAGCCGGAGCATGAGCCCTGGACGGTGACGGTGGCGGTGTCTAGCCA
>DATCNE010000087.1:0-5757 GCA_036565395.1 Dermatophilaceae bacterium | reverse complement strand
ACCCAGCGAACTCAACCGGGTCGCGAGCTTCGCACCACCGTCGTCACCCTGCGGGCCGAACGAAGAGCTCGAAGCTGCCCTGCGGCTTTGGGCAAGCCACGCGCGAATGGAACTGGCCAGGACCGTTCCCAGCACGGAGGTTCTGCGTGACATCGCCAACCAGGCCCGCCACATGTATGCCGTGTCCGCGCGCTTGACCGCCGCTTCCGTCGCCGCAGGCCAGCTTTCCGAGGAAGCTGCCAAGGCGGTTCACGCGCAGCTACGCGAACCAGCTGGGGTCATGCACCGGGTTCAGCAACAGTGGGAAACCGTCACCACAGCCACCAGGCCCAGCCACGAGTACGTCACGGCGACGACGACTCTGCACGCGAGCCTGTCTGCCATCGAGCGAGAGGGGCTGCTGCCGAGCGACCAGATCAATGCCGACAAGAGCCTCGACGTGGACCGGGCACTGGCCGATCTTCGTTACGCCGCAACCGATCTGGTCGAGCTGGCCCACACGTCCGCGCAGTTGCCAGACCTTCTCATCCGCTCCGAGCTGCTGTTCGCCCCGGCCCGGATCCTGCCCTCGACGATGGAACGGCTGCACGAGCGCAACCACGGAAGGTACGTGGCAATCCAGCCCAGCGAGGGCGCAGCACTCATCGACGCCGCCCAGGAGGGATCCAGCGCCGCACGGCACGCCCAAGCAACTCTCGAGAACTGCTTGCGACCGGCCGCTGGAACTGAACTGTCCGCACGACCCCTGGGCCGCGGGCTCTCGCGTCGAGAGCTCGAACCAAGCACAGGCATTGGTGGACCCGACCTGTTCTAAAACGCGGCCAGCGGGGATGCCGCCTCGCGTGTCCTCCAGTGCCCATGATGTACCCCGACCGAGGTAGGCGAGATGGAAGTGATCGTGAGCGAAGTCGTGAACTGCGTTGGTAAATATGGGCCAACCCACCTGGACAGTCATTCGGCAACCACCCACCAGGCCGCCCAACCGGCGGCATGACGGCAGGGGATGAAGGGCATGGAAAGGTTGCTCAGCGTTGACGAAGTCGGCGAGGTCTTGGGGACCTCTGACCGGTTTCCCCGGCGGCTGATCGCCGAGCGGCGGATTAGGTTCGTTCGCGTGTGCCGACACGTTCGGATACCTGTCTCGGCCCTGGAGGAGTTCGTTCGGGATGGAACCGTGGATCCGGTTGTCATCACTTGGCGCTCCGGGAGTGTGGCCTGATGCCCCGTCGCCGATTCGGCTACGTTCGCAGGCTCCCTTCCGGCAGCTTCCAGGCAAGCTTCACCCCTCCGAGCGGGCAGCGCCAGACGGCAACGACAACGTTCCGAACGGACGCCGACGCATCCCGCTACCTGGACCGTGTCGAGCTCGACATCAAGCGTGGCCAATGGGTGAAGGACCAAGGCTTGGGTAACCGCACTCTCAGGGAATGCTGCGAGGCATACCTCGAGGAGAACCCCCGCATCGGCAAGCGCTGGGCCGAGACCTGCCGGCGGAACATGCGCTTGCACCTGACCGATCTGCTCGACCTGCCGATCTCAGCAATCACTGCCCCTGTAGTTCGCGCCTGGCACGCGAAAGCACTGCGGGGCAAGGGTGGCCGCACCTCGATCAGTCAGACGTACCGTCTCGTGCGCGCGGTGTTGAACCTCGCTGTTCAGGATGAGGCGATTTTGCGCAATCCGTGTCAGATTCCGGGGGCCGGCACTGTGAAGGTGCCCGAGCGGCAGATTGCTTCCCCCCAGCAGGTGGCCGAGTTGCTCGAGAAGATCACTCCTCGATATCGGGCCGCCGTGGTCCTCGCGGCATGGTGTGGTCTGCGTCGCGGGGAGGTCTGTGCCATTCGAACAGCGGACGTCGACCTGGATGCCGGATTGGTTCGGGTAGCGAAGAACTGGGTCGAACTTCTGGAGTCGCCCGAGAAGTACGAGAAGGACCCGAAGAGCGAGGCGGGCAAACGGACCGTCAATGTGCCACCGCACGTCTTGCCGCTATTGCGCCAGCACGCCGCCGACTTCGCCGGTCCGGAGTTCTTCTGCGTGGGTCGGGACGGCAAGCGGATGCGAGGTAACACGATCTACCAGGCGTTCGTCAGGGCGCGGAATCGCGTTGGCGTCGACATCGCGTTTCACGATCTGCGACACACGGGTCAGAGCCTGGCTGCGTCGACCGGAGCGACGGTCGTGGACCTCAAGAAGCGATTGGGGCATGCATCCTCAGCAGCTGCTCTGCGCTACATCCACGCCGTTGAAGGGCGTGACCTGGAGATTGCCATTGCGCTGTCAAACCTCGCACTGGACGGCAACGCGGCCAAGTTGCCGAGGTCAATCTGAAGGTCGTAGTCGCACGAGTTATCGCACGGATGGCCTTTGCAGCCCGCTGACCTGCATGTATGTCTACGTCTGAAGATCGGAAGGTCGGCGGTTCGACCCCGCCCCTGGCCACCACCGTAACCGCAGGTCAGACACCCCCTGGCCTGCGGTTTTGTCTCTCTGGCGGACCGCGTTCCCTTCCGTTGATCGACCATGAGTGACCTTGATCGACCGTCAGATACCCCTAGTCGCCGAGGGATGTTGCACGAGATGTTGCACGGAGCTTCGATCCGAAAGTTTTGGCGATGTGATGCCCAAGGTCCGCAGCCATGGGCACGGCCGGCGCCTACTCATTGGGGCGAAGCCAACCCTCGATCGCGATGACGGGCGGCGGTCAGGGCGGCCACGACGTCGCCCAACGGCGGCACACCCGAGCCCTGCCGGGGTGACGTAGACGCGACAGGCCACGGCCGGGCTCTGGCCCGGGACGCCGAACGGGTCGACGCCGTCGATGAGGATCGTTGGCGAACGGACAAACCCTCGCTCCTAAGCCTGTTCCTGGCTGGCAATCACCGTTGTGCGGACGGACTGCGCTGTCAGGCCCATCCGCTCGAACGCTAAGCGCAACCCCGACAGTGCGCCCGACTCGTTCGGACAGTCCGGCACGACAAGAAGTTCCACATCCACAACGCTCATCCTGCCCCCGCCGAAGCCGTCACGGAAACGAGGGTTGACGGCGCAACTCCAGCCCATTCTGGTCTCGCCGTCCTGAGCGCGGGCGCAAACATCCAGCCCGACCGTGAAGCATCCCGGGGACGTCGAGCGTCGCTTGGGAGAGCTGGGTGTGGATCGCCTCGCCGCTGACCTGGTGGTCGCCATGAAAGACCGGCATCGGTCGCGGGCGACGTTGTCTGCGGCGTAGCGCGGCATGGCGGTGCCGTTCATACCGAGCGCGACCACGGTGAGCTTGGGGTCGAGGTCATTGACGAACTCGGTCAACGTAGTTTGGCGGCGAGCTACTGGGGTTGTGCCAGCGGAGAGCGGGCTACAAATAGCGTAGAGGGGTCTCAACTCAGTCGACGGCGGTGCGCGCGCCCGCCGGATGCGACTCCCGCGCGGCATGGGAAACCAGGGCGGCGATGACCACGAGCACGAGCACGATAAGCAGCGCATGCAGCAGCCCGAAATGTTCTCCGAGGAAACCGATCAGCGGCGGTCCGACCAGGAACGCGCAGTAGCCGATGGTGGCGACCGCACTCACGCGCGCTGCGGCCGTCCTGGGGTCGTCCGCGGCTGCCGACATCCCGACAGGGAAGCCCAGCGCCGATCCGAGCCCCCAGAGGACGACACCGAAGACGGCCACCCCGGCGCTGGGCACAAGAATCACGATGAGCAGGCCGAGCGCGGCCAGGACGCTGGATGTCCGCAGCACCGGCACCCGTCCGAACCGGTCGAGCAGCGGAACGCCGGCGATCCGGCCGACGGTCATCGCCGTGACGAAGACCCCGAGGACCACAGCCCCCGATGCGTTGCTCACACCGTGGCCGTCGACCATGGCCAGGGCCAGCCAGTCGTTTGCCGACCCCTCGGCGAAAGCCATCCCGAGAACGATCAGGCCGATGAGCAGGGTCCCAGGGTCACGCCAGATGCTGAGCCGGTCGCGCCATGTCACCTCGCGGTCGTCGTCCGGCGCGGGTTCGCTATCCTCCGCGACAAGGTGCTCCGACTGCAAGAAACGGGTCGCGACGAGGGTCCCGACGACCATCACGATCGAGATGATGCCGGTGTGGATGGCAATTGGCAGGCCGATCGACTCGGCGAGCGCGCCGAGCCCGGCTCCGATCATGGTGCCGAAGCTGAACGCCGCGTGGAACAGCGGCATGATGGTGCGGCGCAACACGCGTTCGTTGGCCGCGCCGGACACGTTCATCGCGACGTCGCACATCCCGAAGGCGGCTCCGAAGAGTGCAAGGCCGCCGAAGGTCACCGCGAAACTCGGTCCGACGGTGGCTCCGATGCCCGCGGCGGTCAGTCCGATCGGCCCAATCGTGAGGCACCAGGCGATGGTCGTTGCGGCACCGAAACGGGCAATGATGTGACTGGATGCCAGCAGGCCGATGATCGACCCGGCAGCGAGTCCAAAGATGAGCCGTCCCATGTCCAGCGTGCTGGCGTGGAGTCCGTCGCGCACCGCGGGGACCCGGGCGACCCAACTGGCCATCCCAAGGCCGCAGAGCCCGAAGATCACGAACGTGGCGTTGCGCCAGGCGACGACCTGGTGACGCGAAAGGCCATCAGCGTAGCTGTTGGCCGCTCGAGCAGCGATGGCTTTCGGCATGGAGTCCCTGGTCGTCGGAGGAGCTGGGCGGACGGTCAAATCGAATCAATTCGACTAAGTTACCAAGCCACGGGGTCATCAGACTTGACCGGGCAAACGGGTCGGTGAGTCGACGACGTCGGACGTCCATAACCTTGGTGATCATCACTGTTGTCAAGTCATAGTCAACGAATGACGTTGTGTATCAACGTCTTTCGTCCCCTGCTGCCTGAGCACGGAATTGGGAACCGTTGCTGTTTCTCCGTATCGGTCAATCCTAGGCAAGCCTGCACAGTCTGCACCCACGGATGCGCCCACACGCCGCTGCTTGATCCGCTCGCCGGTGAGGTCGCTCAGGTCAAAAGCAGGTGGTTCCCATGTACGGCGAAGTGCGAACACGGTGAGGGCAGCCCGGTGAAGCGTTCGTGTGCGAGGGGAGATGACCACGGGAGAGGCTGCACCCGAACCGATCGTCCACGGCCATGAGAAGTCCCGCAGCTGGCCAATCAAGAATCCTGACCGCTGACAGGGACCGGCCGAGCCGGCCGTCGCGGACCCTGAAGAGCTGGTCGGTGAAGATTCGCTCGTACCGGCGGCGGTCAGTACGTCGTGTTGCGCATCGAGGCATTCGACGTACAGTGCCCACTCGCGCGTACCCGGCGACCGACATGCCCCTCAGCCTCGTAGGAGTGCGACAGCTGGTGCTGGGCGATGACCGTGCCGAGGTGCCCCCGCAGGGTGTCTCAGCGCCAAAGATGTGAAGGACACCATCTCCAATTGACGCCCCCGCCGCCAGCACTGGCGGCAGGGCTGTTGGTGTGGCCAGTCTGGGGACGGCATTCGACCGACGTCTAGGTCGACCGGCTCACTGAGCTCTACGCCCGATCCGGGCAACAGATCACGGTGGCCACCGACCCCCGACCGGGCCGAGCGGTACGCGACGTCTGCGGTGATTGTGCAAGCCAGTTACCCACCAGCCTCCGCGGCGAGCACGACGTCCTCGCAGATTTCGTGGGTGCGAAGGGCGTCGCGCGCCGAGACGATCCGCCCGGCGTGCACGGCGTCCAGGAACGCCGCGCACATGGCCGTGAATCCACGCTGGGTCGACACAGGGGTCCAGTCACCGCGAC
>DATCNE010000086.1:0-4073 GCA_036565395.1 Dermatophilaceae bacterium | reverse complement strand
ACTGACAGCCTCAGGTGTGCATCGCCTCGCGGTAGCGATCCGCAGCGCTGTCGGGATCGAGTCCCTGGTCTGGCTCATCGACGTCGCCGGCCTCACCCGCGATAACGCGGCGAAGACTATGGAGTGGTCGGCGCTCGCCCTGCTGAGACACGCCCTGGCCGACGGCCCACCGATCAACGGCTGACCATAATGCCGGAGGGTCTTTGAGGAAGAGCATCACCATTCCGATCCTCGCGGTGTTCGCCAGGGCGCTCCGGTACGAGGATCGGTGATCGGTTACCGATCCCGCTACGGCGCCGGATCATTACATTGTGGCCGCGCTTGGTGAGTCGTCCTAAGGGTCAAGGAGGAGCGCGTCCGCAGTGCGCCTCATCAACCGTGACCCGCCGACATGGTCGGTGAAGCCGCGGCGAGCATAGAAGGGGACGAGGCTGGGCTGGCACACGAGCTCGAGACTTCGCACCTTTGCTAGCCGCGCGTGCCCGACGACGGTGTCAACGAGCAACGAGCCCAGCCCTGAACCTCTCCAGTCCGGGGCCACGATGACATCGAGGATGACTGCGAGGTAGGCGAAGTCGGTGATCACGCGGGCGAATCCGACCAATCGATCAGTCGGCAAGTGAACCGAGGCGACAAGCAGGTCAGTCTCTTGCAACATGCGTGCCACATCATCCGAGGTGCGTCCGGCGCTCCACCACTCACCGGCATACAGGTCCATCAACTGCGGGAGACGCTCAGCCTGGATCTCGTCTCTGGTATCGGTCTGGGTGAGGTCCACAGCCGAGCATGTTAGCAATCGCAAGGTGGAGCACGAGCTGCCGCAACAGAGGGAATGCAGAGTCTTGCCCGGCGTACCGCAAGGGGACAGTCAGCGGCAACAGTCTTGACGCTTGCTGCTCTTTGACCGTCAACGCATGCGGATCGGTGACCGGTGAGCGATGACATCGGATTGACCCGAAGTGTCGATGGTCGCCCAGCGCCCTCTACCGAGGCGCGAGTCGTCATGGGCTGGAAACCCACACCCTATTCCGCATGATCATGCGCCCGGTCAGCTCGTTCTCCTCCCTCCACGCTTGGATGCGGCGCGGGGCGACGCGAATAACGGAGTCTGCCCAAGTGCGTGGATCGGAGTTGTGCTTCGTCGCGTAGGCCTCGACCTCGGCGCTGGACATCGTCGCGGACGGAGCGAGGTCAGCGTCACCATCGATGATGACCACGTCGCGCACACCTCCAAGGGCAACGCGCACCCGTGGCACCAGGCCGATGTTCACGGCGGTCGGCGAGCCAGCACTGATGGCGAAGAGGAGTCGGTCGTGATGCCAGAGAAGGGATAGCGGGATCAGCCAAGGACGATCAGGGCTGGTGGTGGCCACCCACGCGTCGACGTCGTGCTCAAGGCGCTCCCGTGAGTCCACTATGCGCTGATCTACGGTTCTCGGGGCTGTCACATCCAAGACCCTATGACGAACGAGCCCGTTCTTGTATGACGATCCTCCTACGACACCGAAACTTGGTTCAAATGCGTCCGGTCATCGTTCCACTATCGGGACGGGTCGGCTCTGCTGAGATCTTCGATCCACGTCGCGGCGTCTGCGGACGTGGGCAGCTCCGCGGTCTCGTGCTGGATCCGTGTTGCGGCATCCCGATAGCTGGGCGCACGCAGGACGTCGATGACTGCCAGGCGGACGTCGCCGCTGCTCACTGTTATTGGATCGAGCACGCGTGCAACACCCAGCGCCTTGCATCGGTCGGCGTTGAGGGGTTGGTCTGCGCCCATGGGCAGCAGAACCAGCGGGACGCCGAAGGCCAACGCACCGATGACGCTGCCGGACCCGGCGTGGGACACGACAACGTCGCAATGCGGCAGGAGAGTCTCCTGCCGGACGAAGCGATCGACGCGCACGTTGGCGGGCTGATGGCCCAGCTCGGCCGGGTCGATCTCGCGACCCACGGTGACGATGATGTTCGCGTCCAGCTCGCGCAGCCCTGCCACCACGCGCGAGAACAGGTCGCCCGACTCCTGATGGAACACCGTGCCGAGAGTGAAGTACACGGTCGGCCTGCCGGATCGCTCATGCAGCCAGTCGAGCACCAGGGTGCCTGACGCGTCGTGCTGCGCAGGCATGGGGGTTGAGTCCAGCACTGCAGGACGGATGTGGCGGGCCGTGGCGGGTAGCGGATCGCCTGGGGTTCGATAGGTCGGGGGGACCGGGACCAGGGTGAGGTGGCGGTGCAGCATCTCCAACTGCGGATCAGCCGGCAAGGCGTACTCAGCGCGAAGGGCGTCGAGCGGCTCGCCCACGAGGTCTGGGCGGATCAGCCCACCGGCAGCCAGAACGACGAACGAGGCGTGTCGGATGCCCAGTCGTTCAGCCGCCACCGTCGCACCAAAGTCCACCTCGTCACGGACGACGACATCGGGTCGCCACCGGCCATAGACATCGAGCAGCCGGGCGGCTCGTTCACGTGCCATGATCCCCGCGAAGACGTCCCGGATCACCCGTTCCTCGTGCCCTCGGTCAACGGGCAGCATAGGCGCCCTCAGTGCCGGATCTGCGAGCGTGCGGCCGCCACTGCTGATCGCCGGGAAGCCCGCGGTTTCAACCGCGCCGAGCATCATCTCCTGGGCGCTGAACGCGACGGTGTTCCCGCGAGCCACTGCCGCGCGTGCGATCGGGATTGCCGGGAGGAAGTGCCCGCTGCCGCCGGTGAAGGTGAACAGAAGGCGCATAGCGCCATCATGCAGGTAACGAGCTACACGGGTGCAGCGGGACAGCAGAAGTGCTGTGCTCAGTGCGTTCACCGATCCTTCAGCGGAGAGCCCATGCATGGTCACCGGCTCGTGAGCATGAGGGAGGAACATTGCAGGCATGAAGCTGAAGCTCGACCTGCATGACATCTACAACCACGGCGGCGACATCGACCGCGCACTGCGGGCGATCATTGACGAGGCGGTCACGAAGAAGGCGCCGTTGGTCGAGATCATTCCAGGTAAGGGCTCGGGAGCCCTGAAGAAGCATGTGCTGCGGTTTCTCGATCAGAAGGAGATCAAGGCGCTGTACCACCGCGTGGAGAAGGACTCGAACAACTTCGGCCGTGTCTTCGTGCACTTCCGCTGGAAGTAAGGACAAGATCCTTCGCGGAACACCCGGAGGTCCCAGTCTCAGCGCGGCAAACTCCGACCGTTCACCGATCCCCGAACGGCACCGCGAGGACCTGTCGACGGAGTCGAACTCGAGGCGTTCCACGCTCGGTTAGCGTTCGTCAATCGGGGCAAGGTCAGCCCCATAATCCTGTTCGCGTGTCCCACCGGATGCTGCTTTGCTGGCTCTGTGATGGACATCGAGACGACGCGCCTGATCCTGCATGCAATCGACGAGGCCGAGGCAAGGCGTATCTACGCTCGGACACCAGGGCCGAAAGACAAGTGGGCGACCGACTATCCATTCGCGGGCGACCTCGCCGCCGTGGGCGGCTTCCTGCGCACCACCGAACAGCACGGCGAGCAGCGACCTTTCGGCTACTACCAGATCTCTCGGGCGGACGACGGGCTGACCATCGGCGGGGTCGGGTTCAAAGGCCCACCCCGCGGAAAGAGTGTCGAAGTTGGCTACGGCTTAGCACCGTCCGCTCGCGGACACGGCTACGCCGCCGAAGCCCTCACGGCGCTGCTCACCCTCGCAGCCAACCACGGCGTAGCAACTGTCCTCGCCGACACCACCGTCGAAAACGTCGCCTCCCAGCGAACACTTGCCAACGCAGGGTTCACCCTTGTCGGCGCTGACGCCGACCTGCAGTACTACCAGGTCCGCCTTGCCGAACCCTCGGGGTGAAATGCCCGCGTGTCAGTCGGGGATCCCTTGCGGTGATGGCTGACTTGCCCTCGCCGGGGCACGGCCACGCCGGTGAGCGTTTCCCCAACTGGGTGGCGTCTAAACTCGGGCGATGCCCGATCGAAGTTCTGCGGCGCCACGCTCACGTAGCGCGGGGCTGCAGGCACGCCGACGTCTTCGTGAACCAGGCTGGGTGCCGAATCAACACGGGGCGTGGGCGATGCTCATCGTGCCGTTCGC
>DATCNE010000085.1:0-1733 GCA_036565395.1 Dermatophilaceae bacterium | reverse complement strand
CTCGAAGCCGGCCGACTCCGCCTGAAGCACAAGGAGGCCAGCCTCGAAGAGCTCGGCCAGCTCGCTGAGCCTCAGATGACCAAGGACGCCGTGGCCGGCCGAATCCGTCGCCTGCTTGCCATGGCCGACAAGCGGGCGAGCGGCCTGGGCATTGCCGGCACGGATGCCAACCTCACCGCCGACATGCTCGACACGTAGGCCTGCTCCCCTTGGGTCTCTCCTTCCGTCTCCCCTTCCGTCGCAGGCCCGTTTTCGCCTACGTCCGCCTATCCCCTAGGCTCATGCTGACGTACCCGGCGTGCGGTCAGGCCGCACCGACATCCCTGTTATCACAGGCGAGACAGTGCTGCTTCGGCAGACGAAGAAGGGCAAGAACATGACTGTTCGCGTTGGAATCAATGGCTTTGGCCGCATCGGCCGCAACTTCTACCGGGCCCTGCTGGCAAGCGGAGCCGACATCGAGGTGGTGGGCGTCAACGACTTGACGGACACGAAGACCCTCGCGCACCTGCTCAAGTACGACAGCATCCTCGGCCGACTCGGCAAGGACGTCGTCGCCGGCGAAGGCGAGATCACCGTCGCTGGCAAGGGCAGCTTCCCCGTCTTCGCGGAGCGCGACCCTGCGAACCTCCCGTGGGCCAAGGTGGGCGCCGACGTCGTCATCGAGTCGACCGGCTTCTTCACCGACGCGGCCAGCGCCGGCAAGCACCTCACCGCAGGCGCCAAGAAGGTCATCATCTCCGCGCCGGCAAAGGGCGAGGACTTCACCGTCGTTATGGGCGTCAACCACCTGGACTACGACCCCACGACGCACCACATCATCTCCAACGCCTCGTGCACCACGAACTGCCTGGCGCCGATGGCCAAGGTCATCGATGACGCGTTCGGCATCGAGCGTGGCCTGATGACGACCATCCACGCCTACACCAATGACCAGAACGTCCTCGACTACCCGCACAAGGACCTGCGCCGCGCTCGCGCCGCTGCCCTGAACATGATCCCGACCACGACCGGAGCAGCCAAGGCCATCGCCCTGGTCATGCCGCAGCTCAAGGGCAAGCTCGATGGCTACGCGATGCGCGTGCCGTTGCCGACGGGGTCGGCCACCGACCTGACCGTCCAGCTGAAGACCGCGGCCACCAAGGAAGAGATCAACGCCGCCATCAAGGCTGCGGCCGAGGGCCCGCTGAAGGGGATCTTGTCCTACACCGAGGACCCGATCGTCTCGACGGACATCGTCACCGACCCGGCATCGTGCATCTTCGACTCCGGCCTGACCTACGTCAACGGCAACATGGCCAAGGTCGTCGGCTGGTACGACAACGAGTGGGGCTACTCCTGCCGCCTCGTCGACCTGATCACGTACGTCGGCAAGACGCTCTGAGCACCCGATGAAGACCGCACTCGACCTGATCGCGGCCGGTGACCTGCGCGGCAAGCGGGTCCTGGTCCGTTGTGACCTGAACGTCCCGCAGGACGCCGACACGACCATCACCGACGACGGTCGGGTGCGGGCTTCGTTGCCTACCATCAAGGCTCTGAGCGAGGCGGGCGCACGCGTTGTCGTGTGCGCCCACCTCGGCAGGCCCAAGGGGGCACCCGAGGCCAGGTACTCCCTGGCGCCCGTGGCCAAGCGGCTCCAGGAGCTGCTCGGTGCTCCCGTCGCCTTCGCCACCGACACGGTGGGGGAGTCCGCCCGGTCCGCTGTCGCCGGACTGGCGGACGGGCAGGTC
>DATCNE010000084.1:0-3483 GCA_036565395.1 Dermatophilaceae bacterium | reverse complement strand
GGCGCAAGATCTGACGGCTGCGTTGCTCGAGGAGCTGCTCGACCCGCTGCCGGGCAAGATGCTCGCCCGGTGTGACAGCGTGCCCGCCGAGCGCTTCCACCAGGTGGTCGAGGAGGTCGTTGGTGATCGGGCTGTCGTCTCGTATTCGGGTGCCTCAGGGCTCGCAGAGATCAGCGCACGGGGTGTGACCAAGGCAGCCGCGCTGGGGCAGTGGTGTGCCTCGCAGGGCATCGACCCAGCCGACGTCTTTGCGTTCGGTGACATGCCCAACGACCTGCCCATGCTCACCTGGGCAGGCCGGTCCTTCGGCGTTGCCAACGCGCATCCAGATGTCCTCGGCATGGTGGATGAGGTGTGCGCGTCGAACGACGACGACGGGGTCGCCCAAGTGCTGGAGACCGCGCTGGCGCGGCATGAGGCGGGATGACCGTAGCGTCCTCCGGATGACAATGAGCGGACTCCGTAGGATGACAGGGAACGGGCTCCTTGGGATGAGCGAGGTCGAGTTCGACTGTGGCGCAATGGAATTGGCGGGTCGTTCTACTTGCAATAGAACAAATGTTCTGGGTATCCGCTTAAGTGCAGTTGGCTTATTGCTGGTCGGGGCGGATCAGTGTGGCGAGTGGGTGCGGGTCGGTGTTCACGGCCTGCTGGAGCAGGCGGTAGAAGAGCAGGCCCCGGCTGCGTGAGGTGCGGCGGTTGAACCGGAAGGTGTACTCGTCGAGGTAGTACGGCAGGTGGCTGTCGGCGATGCCGTAGTGCAGGGTGCCGATCAGCCAGCGCTTGAGCAGTGAGGCGACCAGGTGCACCCCGGGCAGGACGCTAGCCTTGTCCTCGGCGTTGTAACCGGTGACGTACTCGTGGGTGTACCCCATAGCCGCCAGCCGGCGCAGCATGCGGGCACCGTCGGTGCGGATGGTCGAGCCGGGGGCCACGACCGAGGCGGCGAAGTCGACCAGTTCCAGGCTGCCGGGCGCGGTCGCTACTTGCAGGCGGATCCGCCCAAAGCGGTGTGAGCCAACGCGTTCCACCGCGACCATGACCGGCACCTTGTCACCGGTCCCGCCCCCGGAGCCGGCATTGAAGCCGCCGACGAACGTCTCGTCGACCTCGACCACACCGCTGAGCAGCTCACGGTCGGGGCGGACCATCGCCCGGCGCAGCTTGTGCATCCACGCCCACGCGGTCTCGTACGAGCCGAACCCCAGGACGCGCTGCAATCCCTGAGCGGAGATCCCGTTCTTCTGTGAAGTCAAGAACCAGATCGCGGCGAACCAGGTCGACAACGGGGTCCGGGTGCGGTGGAAGATCGTCCCGGCGGTCACCGAGGTCTTGCGCCCACACCCCTGGCACATCCAAAGACCCTTGCCGGTTCGCCAGAACTCCTGCGTCCCGCAGACCGGACAGCGGAACCCCTGCGGCCAGCGCAGGCCCGCCAGATACCGAAAGCACGACTCATCGTCGGGAAACCACTTCAACAGCTGCTGGTAGGTGCGCGGATAGTCAACCCCCGAAACGGGATGCGCAGCGGCTTCGTTCTCCATGCCCACGAGGCTACTGCAGTTAAGCGGATACCCAGAACAAATGTTCGACTAGTATCAATGCATGCAGGGGATCACGATGGAGCAGGTTCGGGCGACTGACGTCGCCGACCTTGCCGCGTCACTGCTTGGTCGATCCGAGGCCGAGCTGCTTGGTGTCGACGCCGAGTCCGCTGAGGCGATGGTGGTGGCGGCGCAGCGCGTGATCAGTGCAATGACTGCGGTGCAGGCGGTGGCGATCGAGGCGTGGGGGCGCCGGGAGTGCGAGCAGCTGAGCGTTGACAAGGGGGAGTGGGCGGCGTTGGCCGTTGCCAATGGGTTGACCAACATCGACGGCTTCAACGGGGCTCGACTTCGGCTGCTGGACGGGGTGCCCAAGGACGAGCATGACTTCATGCCGTCATACTTGGCGCCGGTGTTGCGGCTCTCGCCACGCTCGGCCCGACGTCGGTACGAGACGGCGCGTGTGTTGGTCGGGTTGTTGCCGCGGACGCTGGCCGCGATGCGTGCCGGTGATCTGGAGCCACACCGGGCTCAGCAGATCGTCGACGAGGTGCCCACCAATGACCCCGCAGTGTGTGCGGCGGTGGAGGCGGCGCTCTTCCCGAAGATCGTGGACAGGCCAACGACCCGGGTCGGTGCGCTGACCCGCCAGGCGGTCGCTGCGGCTGACCCGGCTGCGGCGGCGAAGAAGGCCGAACAGGCACACCTGAGTCGCTTCGTGTTCGCCGGTCCCAGTGGGCTGCCGGGGCTGATGCGGTTCGAGGCCGAGGTCGAGTCCGGCAAGGGTCGCCAGGTGTGGGCCGCGATCGAGGAGCTCGCTGCCAGCTACCTCAAGGACGACGTTGCCGCGACGATGGACCAGGCCCGCGCCGACGCTCTGGTGGACCTGGTCCTGGCCAACGTCACCGTCTCGACCGTGGTCGACCTGGCGCTGCCGGCTGGCTTCGCCTCACAGCGTTCCGCGCGTGTGGGTTCGTGCAGCCACTGTGGCAGGGGCTCGGTGTTGGAGGACCGCGCCATCGGCACCCTCGTGGACGTCGACACGGACAGTGACAAGGAGACCGGCGACAAGGAGAGCGGCTCGGACGCTGGGCAGGGCAATGTGTTCAGGCTGTTGGCGGGTCTGCCGATCGCCGGAGTTCTGGATCATCGCGTCGGTACCTTGACCAACGCCACCATCGAGGCGATCCTGGCCGACCCTGACACCGTGTTTCGCCGGCTTGTGGTCGACCCCGATACCGGTTGGCTTCTCGACGCCGGCGCGGCGACCTACCAACCCGGCCGGCATCTGGCCCGGACCGTCCGCAAGCGGGACCTGCACTGCCGCTTCCCCGGCTGCGCGACTGCGGCCCGGTTCTGCGACCTCGACCATGTGATCCCCTTCCCGGTCGGCCTGACGGTCCTGCGCAACCTGGCGTGCCTCTGCCGCCGGCACCACCGCCTCAAGACCCACGGGCACTGGTCCCTGACGATGAGCCCCGACGGCATCTGTACCTGGGTCGACCGGCGCACAGGGCAGGTCCACACCACCGAACCCGCCGACTACCGCGAGCTCGCAGTCTGAAGCCTCGCCGCGGCGGCACGGCATACGGCCCTATGCTGGTTCACGGATGAGTCGGTCAGACGGCCGCGTCGATGCTGAGGTCCCGGGTTCCGGGTAACGCACATCGCCGAGGAACGTCCGGGCTCCACAGGGCAAGGTGATGGCTAACGGCCACCCGGGGTGACCCGCGGGACAGTGCCACAGAAAACAGACCGCCACGACGAACCACCCGGCTTCGGTCGGACGGGCGTCGCGGTAAGGGTGAAACGGTGGTGTAAGAGACCACCAGCACTCCAGGTGACTGGAGTGGCTAGGTAAACCCCACCTGGAGCAAGGTCAGACAGCAAGCGTTCGAGGGCGGCCCGCCCGAGCTTGCGGGTAGACCGCTAGAGGTGC
>DATCNE010000083.1:0-19982 GCA_036565395.1 Dermatophilaceae bacterium | reverse complement strand
GCCTGGCCGACGAGGACGAGGTCGACCTCGGTGGCCTGACCCTCAAAGCGCTCACCACCCCCGGTCACACCGCGGAGCACCTGTCCTACCTGCTCTTGGACGGGGCCACCTCGCTGGGCCTGTTCACCGGCTGGTCCTTGCTGGTGGGCGCCGCCGCACGCACCGACCTCGCCGGCGCCGAGCGCACCGAGGAGCTCGCCCGCGCCCAGTACCGATCCCTGCAGCGCCTGGCACGGCTGCCCGACAGCACCCTGGTGTACCCCACGCACGGCGCGGGGTCCTTCTGCGCGGCCCCACCCGGAGCCGAGCGCACGACCAGCATCGGCGCGGAGAAAGCCACCAACCCCTACCTGGCCGCCCCCGACGAGGACGCGTTCGTCGCTAAGCTCCTGGCCAGCCTGGGCAGCTACCCGCCGTACTTCGACCACCTCGGCGAGATCAACCGGCAGGGGCCGGTCCTGCTGGGGACCACCCCGGCGCTACGGCCGTTGTCCGTTGACCAGGTGATGGAATTGCAGGAACAGGGCGCGCAGATTGTGGATGCCCGCCAGCCGGTGGACTTCGCGGCCGGGCACATACCCGGTTCCCTGTCGATTGCGTTGCGGCCGGTGTTCGCCACCTGGCTCGGCTGGCTGGCCGATTCCGAGCGGCCAGTCATCATCGTGCGGAGTCCCGACCAGGACCCCGAAGACATCGTCTGGGCGGCCGCGAAGGTCGGCTTCGACGCCCTCGCCGGTGAACTCGACGGAGGCTTCCCGGCGTGGAAGAACTCCGCCGCAGCGGCTACGGGGTCACTGATTGAGGCCGGGCGCCTGGTCTCCGGCACGGAAGCCTCCGCCGCCCTCGTCGACATTCGCCAGGCCTCAGAGTATGCGGCAGGCCACGTGGTCGGCGCACGGAACCTTGAGTTGGGCGAGCTCGCCGACCACCTCGCCGAACTCCCTGCGGGTCCGCTCGTGGTCATGTGCGGACACGGTGAACGGGCCATGAGTGCGGCCAGCATCCTCGAGCGCGCCGGCCGCACCGGCGTCGCCGTCCTGGACGGTGGCCCCGCCGACTGGATGCAGGCAACCGGTCGCGGCCTGGAGACCGGGCGATGAAAGGAACCGGCGCTGCCATCACGCTGGGCCTGCGCCAGAACATCGCTCAGTTCATGCTGCTCGTTTCCGTCAACGCTCTGGTCGGCGGCACCCTCGGCCAGGAGCGCACGGTCCTGCCGTTGCTGGCTGACCAGGTGTTCCATCTGAATCTGTACACGAGCGCGCTGACCTACATCCTGGCCTTCGGTCTGGCCAAGGCCGCCACCAATTACTTTGCCGGCACCCTCTCCGACCGGTACGGGCGCAAACCCGTGCTGGTCGCCGGCTGGCTGATCGCCATTCCCGTGCCCCTGCTGCTCATCTTCGGACCGTCCTGGGGGTGGATCGTCGCGGCCAACGTCATCCTCGGCATCAGCCAGGGACTGACCTGGTCCACCACCGTGATGATGAAAATGGACCTCGTCGGCCCGAGCCGGCGCGGACTGGCCATGGGCTTCAACGAAGCCGCGGGATACCTCGGCGTCGCCGGAACAGCCCTAGCCACCGGCTACATTGCCGCCAACCACGGGCTGCGCCCCGGCCCCTTCCTGCTCGGCGCCGCCTTCATCGCCCTCGGGCTGGGACTCTCTGTGCTTTTCGTGCGGGAAACGCACCACCATGCGAAGGTCGAGGCGGCAAGCCACGTTTCCGTACACGCCCAGGCCGTCTCAACCCTGAGCAACCGGCAGGTGTTCACCCTCACCAGCTTCCGCGACAAGTCACTGTCTTCGGTCAGCCAGGCAGGTCTGGTCAACAACCTCAACGACGGCCTGGCCTGGGGACTGTTCCCGATCCTCTTTGCCACGGCAGGGCTGAGCATCCAACGCATCGGCATCCTGGCCGCCGTCTACCCGGCAGTCTGGGGGGCCGGCCAGCTCATCACCGGAGGTCTCTCCGACCGAATCGGCCGCAAAGGGTTGATCGTCGGCGGGATGATCACGCAGGCAGCGGCACTGGGAATGGTCGCTTTCGGACACAGCTTCGGGGTCTGGCTCGCCGCTGCCATCCTGCTCGGGGTCGGAACGGCCATGGTCTACCCGACGCTGTTGGCGGCCATTGGCGACGTCGCCCACCCCGAATGGCGCGCCCGATCCGTCGGCATCTACCGCCTGTGGCGCGACGGTGGCTTCGCCGTCGGCGCACTGCTGTCCGGACTGCTCGCGGACGCCTTCGGCATCCCGGCCGCCATCGTCGTCGTCGGCGCCCTCACAGCGGCATCCGGACTCGTTGTTGCCGCACGGATGCGCGGCACCGACCACCTTCAGGCGCGGCTACCGGTCGAGTCGAGCGTCGCGTGAGCGCAGGAATGTCCCTGGTGGACACCGCGTTGATACCCCCGGACGTATAGTTATGACCCACCAACCGAAAACGAGAGCCACCGTGTCCTACGCACTGACCACCACAGTCCGCCGCCCCTTCGCCGACACACTCGAAGCCACCCGCGCGTCCCTGACCGACCAGGGCTTCGGCGTCCTGACCGAGATCGACATGCAGGCCACGCTGAAGGCCAAGCTGGACGTTGACATCCCACCCCAGGTGATCCTCGGGGCATGCCGGCCACCGCTGGCGTACGCATCCCTGCAGGTGGAGCCCTCCATCGGGCTGCTGCTGCCGTGCAACATCGTCGTCCGAAGCGTGGACGAGGACACGACGATCGTCGAAGCCCTCGACCCCAAGGTCATGGTGTCCTTGACCGAGAATGAAGCCCTGTCCTCGGTCGCGGACGAGGCCGGCCGACGACTCGCGGCGGCACTGGACGCACTCACCCACGCGAACGCAGATAATTGAGGCGCATCATTGCTGGACAGCGACCTCACACAACGACGTCAGACAGCGACCTGAGAAACGATCTCGGAAACGACCACAAAGGAGTCACCATGGTTCAGCTGAACCCGGAGGAGATGGGCGCCGTGGTCAACCGGCTGCGCCGGGCCCAGGGCCAGATCGGCGGCGTCCTGCACATGATCGAGGAAGGCCGCGAGTGCAGGGACATCGTCACCCAGCTGGCAGCGGTGAACCGCGCTCTGGACCGGGCCGGCTTCGCCATCATCTCGACCGGACTCAAGCAGTGCCTGACCGAGTCCGGGGACCAGGAGTCTTTGGATATCAAGGCCATGGAGAAGCTCTTCCTCTCCCTCGCCTGAGCTCGCGCTCAGACGTCGCGCTCAGACGTCGCGCTCAGACGTCGCGCTTGGGCTGAGGCCCGACGACGACGTTGGTGGCTGCGGCCTTGTCGTGGATGGCCTGCTTCTTCACGTCCCACAACGGCCACAGGACGTCGACCGTGCTGAACAGCGAGCCAAAGAAGCCCAAGACCGGTACAAGACCGACAATGTCACCGCCCTGCTTGACCGCCGTCCTCTTCAGCACCGCGTCCAGCGGGGGCGGGCCTGGCTTGTCCCTCAACCGCACGCTGATCCCGACGACCCGCTTGCCCGGAGTGGCACCTGTCCTGGTCAGAAACGCGATCTCGTAGACCAGGTTGAGGACCAGCATGGTCAGGCTGATCTGCAGGATCGGGCCCGAGAGGCCGTCGGGCACCGTCGGCGTCGTCGAGCTCCCGGCCTGCACAGCGTTGATGACCTGCTGAAGGTAATCCTGGAGGACGTTGACCGCCTGCCTCATCGGGGCAAACGTCAACGGCAGAGCCACGATCGAGATGATGATGTTGTCGATGATCCGGGCGAGGACACGCTTCCACCAGCCGGAGAGCACGACGCCGTCGGGGGTCATCGCCTGGTTTGACTGCCAGCCAAGCTGCTGCCCGTATGCCGGCATCGGTCCACCCTGCGGCCACTGCTGAGTTGGCCGGTACTCGCCGGGCGCAGTGGGAGTGCCTTGGGCTCCGCGCGAACCGGGGCCTTGCGGACGCTTCGCGGCCGGCGCGACGCCATACGGCATACCGATGTGGGAGTCCTGCACCGTCGGTGAGACCTTCGGCGTGACGTGGCTGGACCAGCTCACGCCATCCCAGTAGCGAAGCTGGCTGGGGTCCTGCGGGTCGTCGTACCACCCGGATGGCTGCGTCATGAGGCCTAGCCTGTCACGAGCAGCACTCAAGTCTTCCGCTCGCGCAAAGATCTGCACACGCTGCACAGACTGGGCTCGTCTGAGTCGGCGTCTCTATACAATCTGTCCATGCACCTGGACGACCTGGACACTCGCATCATCAGCGCCTTCATGGAGGACCCGCAGATCGGGGTCCTGGCCGCCTCACGAAAGCTGGGGGTGGCCCGCGGCACCGTTCAGGCCCGACTCGACCGCCTGCAGAAGCGCGGGGTGCTCACCACCTTTGCGCCACAGGTGAGTCCGGGTGCCATGGGCTACCCGGTGACCGCTTTCTGCACCCTCGAGATCCGCCAGACCCGCGGCCACGACCCCGTCGTCACCCACCTGGCCGGCATACCCGAGGTCCTCGAGGCACACACGATCACCGGCTCCGGAGACCTCCTGATCCGGGTGGTCGCCAGGGACAACACCGACCTGCAGCGCGTGATCGACATGGTCGTCGACGACGGGCACGTGATCAGGGCATCGACCGTCATCGCGCTCGCAACCCGCATCAGCTATCGGACCCTGCCGCTGGTCCAGAGCGCCGGCGTGCCACCTCGCACCTGACCGTGACAGGTCAGGTGCGCACCGCCGTGACGGCAGCCACCACGACGTCGGGGTCCGCCCACAAGGGACTGCCCTCCTGACCCATCGGCCAGTAGACGACGACCTCGTCGAACCCCGACCGGGCGGCGCGGCCCACAGCATCCTCGAAGGCGGCGACACTGGACAGAGGCCGGTCGGCGCCATACCCGAGCAGCACGGACCGTCGAAGCGATGCTGGGTCCCGGCCAACCCGCTCACAAGCCTGCGACACCCGGTCGGCCTGCGTCGCGAGAACCGACCACAGGTCATCCGTCGCCAGCCCGGCCGCCTTCGGCCCGCCATACGTGTTCCAACCGTCAGCCTGCTCTGCCACCAGGTCGAAGCCAGCGCGGGCATGAGCGGCAAGCACGAGAGGCGGCGCCGGTGAGCCCGGCGCCAGGGCGGCTGGCGCCACCCCCTCAACTGCCACGTGCTGACCGCGCCACATGGTCTCGCCCGCCCACAGCGCACGGATTGCAAGCACTACCTCGCGGTAGCGCTCCGCCAACACCTCGGCACCCACGACTTCACCCCGGTCGACGAGCACGTCAGGGGCCGTCCCAGCACCGAGGCCCAGGACGAAGCGACCTCCCGAGATGTCTTGGAGCGTTGCGGCAACACGAGCGACGAACGCCGGCCCACGGATGGCCGCGGAGCCGACCAGAGTCCCGATCCCGAGGGTGCTCGTGGCCTCAGCCGCTGCGGCAAGGGTCGTCCAGCCATCGGCCCACCACTGGCCCGCGACCGTGGAATGGGTGAGATGGTCGGCGACGTAACCGATGTCAAACCCGGCTCTCTCCACCTCCTGCCACGTGTTACGGGCCTGAGCCCAGGGCTCCTTCTGCAGCACGAGCGCACCGAGTCTCACCAGCAGTCCCTTCGCCGGGTTGGCTGTCGTCTGAGACAGAGTTGCACACTCGGGACGTTGACAGGGCTTCGACGGCTCATCATCCGATGTAGCGCCGGGCCCCGAAAAGCTCGCGAGCGTATGACGGGGTTGACATCGCGATCGTCTGGACGCTGCTTCCGGTGTTCGGTGACTGCACCATGCGGCCGTTTCCGGCGTAGATCGAGACGTGGTGCACGTAGCCGCGGGTGGCGTAGAAGATCAGGTCACCGGGCCGGAGGGCACTGGTTGAGACCTTCGTTCCCTTCACAGCCTGGGCGTCCGCATCTCGGGGGACGATCACGCCGTGGGCGCGAAGGACCAGCGATGTCAGGCCTGAGCAGTCGAAGCCAAAACCGGAGCGTCCCGCCCACAGATATGGCAGCCCGTTGAACATCTGCGCTGCCCGCACGACGTCGCTGCCTGTTCTCGGCAGCGCTGCAGCGATTGGTGCCCGGACAGCCACTGCGCTGGCGGCAAGTCTGAGCACCCGACCGGTCGGCGTGGCCACCCGTACCCACCCGCCGGTCACGCCCACCCGCGGGAGCCGTGTCCCGAAGCCGATCTCGGTCACCGGTGTCCCCGAGACGTTGTCGGTGCGCAGGTAGGTCGTGCGGACCACCACCGTGACCACCCACGTCGAGGCGAACGGGCGCACCGCCGTCAGCTGCACAGCCGGGATCCATCCCGGGTACCCGCGCGCATCCAGAGGTGTTGGCTGCTCTGGCACGACGACCTTGACCCACGACCCGCTGCGAGCGACCACGATGACCGTGTCACCCAGCAGCGCCTGCGTGTCGGCGCGACCGTTCAGTCCACGCCGATCGGTCAGCGTCATGCCGGACAGCCACTGCCGTATGCCGGCCGGGTTGGTCAGCGCTGGGCTGTCGACGGCGCGTGCCGAGCCGGGCGTGTGCCAGAGGGTCGCCACGGAGACCGCCACCCATGCCTCTCGGCCTACGGTCAGGGGTGGGGCGACGGCGAGCGCGCTCGGTGCCACGGCGAGGGGGGCGGTGAGCATGGCGATGCATGCCATCAACACCGCCGCACCCGTTCGCCTCACGTCGCGAGCATCGCGCCACGTGATCCTGTGGTCAAGGACCACGGGGTCAACCCCGCTCGCTGGGCGGTAGCCGGCGCACCTAGGCTGGTTGGCCGGTAGGCGTTGCGGACCGTGAACCGTTTGGGCCTTTGGATGCAGACGGAAGTGAAGAGATGACAGACCAGTCGCGCATGCGGTGCCAGGCCCTCGCTGACAAGGTGATGTCCGCTGAAGCGGCGGCGGCGTTCATCAAACCGGGCGACAACGTGGGGATGAGCGGGTTCACCGGCGCTGGTTATCCGAAGGCCGTGCCAGGCGCGCTGGTCGATCGGGTCAAGGCCGCGACCGCTCGCGGTGAACGATTCGCCATGGGCGTCTGGACCGGCGCCTCAACCGCGCCAGAGCTCGACGGTGCCCTGGCCAAGGTCGACGGTATCGACCTGCGCATGCCATACCAGTCCGACCCGGTCACCCGCGCCAAGATCAACGCCGGGCAGATGGACTACCTGGACGTTCACCTGTCCCACGTCGCGCAGATGGTGTGGGAGGGCTTCTTCGGCCACCTCGACGTCGCGGTCGTGGAGGTCGCCGGCATCACCGAAGACGGCTCGCTGATCCCGTCCTCCTCGGTGGGCAACAACAAGACCTGGCTCGACCAGGCCGACCGGGTGATCCTCGAGGTGAACTCCTGGCAACCTGCCGAGCTCGAGGGGATGCACGACATCTACTACGGGACGGCGCTGCCCCCGCACCGCAAACCGCTCCAGATCGTCGAGCCCTCCGACCGGATCGGCATCCCCTATCTGCAGTGCCCACCGGAAAAGATCGTTGCGATCGTCCCGACGAATGCCCCCGATCGCAACTCTGCCTTCAAGCCGATGGACAGCGACTCACAGCTCATCGCCGATAACGTCCTGGAGTTCCTGACCCACGAGGTGAAGCAGGGGCGGCTGCCGGCCACACTGTTGCCGCTGCAGTCCGGAGTCGGCAACGTGGCCAATGCGGTGATGGACGGACTCGACGCCGGACCATTCCGGCCACTGACCGCCTATACCGAGGTGATCCAGGACGGCATGCTGAAGCTGCTGCGGTCCGGGACCCTCTCGATGGTCTCGGCGACGGCGTTCTCGCTCAGCGACGAGGGCCTGGTCGATCTGCGTGCCAACATCGCCGACTACCGGGACCGGATCATCCTGCGGCCGCAGGAGATCAGCAACCACCCCGAGGTGATTCGCCGGCTCGGCTGCCTGGCGATGAACGGCATGATAGAGGCCGACATCTATGGCAACGTCAACTCGACCCACGTCATGGGATCGAGCATCCAGAACGGCATTGGCGGCTCCGGCGACTTCGCCCGAAACGCCTGGGTGTCGATCTTCCTGACGCCGTCAACCGCCAAGAACGGGGCGATCTCCTGCATCGTGCCGATGGCCAGCCACGTCGACCACACCGAGCACGACGTGCACGTCCTCGTCACCGAGCAGGGCATAGCCGACCTGCGCGGCCTTCCGCCACGCCGCCGCGCCCAGCAGATCATCAACAACTGCGCACACCCCGACTTCCGGCCGGCGTTGCAGGACTATCTCGACCGGTCCACGGCCAGCAATGCCGGCAAGCACACCCCACACATGCTCGACGAGGCATTGTCATGGCATGCGCGGTTTCTCAAGACCGGCACGATGGCACCGTCCTGAGCGGCCGCGAGCGACTGAGCGACTGAGCCACCAACCGTGTTTTGGGGGGCTGACAGGGGTTACGACTCGACATACTCCTTGAGGCCTTTGACCGTGCTGTGCACCAGGCCCCTGATCACGCGTCCGCGCAGGAAGCCCGGCAGGGGCAGGTTGTGGTGGATCGTCAGGTCGAACGTCACCTCGGTCTGGCCACGGCCGAGGCTGCGCAGCGTGTAGGTCGCGTCCTGACCAGTCTGCAGTCGGCCCTCGATCAGGCTCCAGCTCATGGCCTCGGCGGCATGTTCGTAGGCCAGCGTGTAGGTGTCCTTCCCGACCGGCGAGGTGGCCGTGAAGTGTGCGGTGGCGGGTGTGCCGTCGTCGTTCTTCTCGAGGACCTCGGCCTCGAGGATCTCGCTGACCCATTTCGGCTGGCTCGCGACGTCCCGGATGGTGGCCAGGACCCGCTTGACCGGGGCAGCGACGATGACCGTCTCACTGGCATGGTCGGTGGGCATGGTCTCCTCCTGGTGAAGCGCTCGTCATCGTCAAGGTCTCGTCATCGAGCTTTGGCTGCGATCCGTAGCAGCTCGTCCATGTCCTCGTCGAATGCGTGAACCAGCTTCTCGGGGTTCGGAAGCGTGTCGGCGTCGACCTTGAAGCCAACCCGCACCATCCCGGCGAAGCTGAAGATGCAGACCCCCAGGGTCTGCCGGCCCGAACCGGGCACCCAGCTGACGATGCCGGTGATAGGTACGCCGGCGATGTAACGCTGCTGCTGGGGACCCATGACGTTGGTCGTCACGCCGATGGCCTTGTTCGAGAAGAAGTTGACGACGGACTTCGAGAGGTGCGGCTCGAACCGGCCGATCAGGTTGTTCAGCCCGAACGTGATGAACGCCTCTGGAGAGATCTTGATGGAGTCCATGCGTCTCTTGCTCTCGGCCACCCGCTGCAGCGGCGACGTCACCCCCGTCGGCAGCTTCAGAAAGACGAGGGCGAACTTGTTGCCGAGCTCGCGTGGCAGCGGCTGGTCCGGGGGTCGCACATTGACCGGAACCATCGTGGTGAGGTCGACCGGGTCGGCATCCAGGTCACGCAGGTAGGTGTTGACCGCACCGGAAACCGCAGCAACCAGCACATCATTGACGGTTGCCCCGGTGAGCCGGCTCACCCGCTTGACATCGGCGATCGTTCGCGGGCCGGACCAGACCGCCCGCTTGTCAATCCCCGGTTCTCCGGACAAGAGCGACTGCGGGTTGTTGCCCAACAACAGCTTGTCGACGACCTGTCCGGTCCTCCAGCCAAGTTGCAGCACGTCCCTGGCCACGGACGGGTTGGCCAGATCAGGCAACAGGGAAGCGGCGTGCAGCCCTCCGCGCAACGTCTGTGCACCCGCCTCCCGTAGCGTCCGGGCCGCGCCCAGGAAGCCGCCCGGACGTGGCGACGACTCCTGCGGCTCGGGCTCTTCGACGTCAACAGTGGGTGAGGCGTTGGTCAGCGACAGCAGCACCTGCGACAGGGCGAGGCCGTCGGCGAGCGAGTGATGGAACCGCGACACCAGCGCGCAGCCACCGCCGTAGCCCTCGACCAGGGTCATTTCCCACAGCGGGTAGGCGCGGTCGAACGGCACGCTCATCCGACTCTCGACGTAGCGTTGCAGCGTCTCCTCGTTGCCAGGCACCGGCAGCGTGACCCGCCTGAGGTGCCGGCTGAGGTCGAAGTCGGGGTCGTCCTCCCATCGCGGCAGCTCGAACACGCTGGACGGCGGCACCGGCCGCTGCGAGAACACTGGGTAGCGGTCGAGCAGGCGACGCTGGAGCAGCGGGCCGAGCAGCTCCCAATCGATCGTCTCCTCGAACCACATGACCGAGTCGATGACCATCAGGTTGTTGGGCCGGTCCATGTTCAGCCACATGGTGTCCACCGGTCCGATAGATCGTTGCCCGTGCATCCCACACCCCAGCTAGACGGTTGACGGATGCAGTGTCACACCCGGGTGACGACAGGCGTAGGGCCAGAGGTCACCCATTGCTTGCCCGAAGGCGCATGGACTCACGGCTCACGGACTCAGCGACGGCCGACGAACCAGCGCCGGATCATCTCGATCCGTTGACCGACGTGTTCGGCACTGGCCTGGTCCAGGGCTGGCCCGCCACAGCTCTTGCGCAGATCAGCGTGCACCACGGCATGCGGCGCACCGGTCTTGCGGGCGTAGGCGGACACGAGCGAGTTCAGCTCCTTGCGCTTCAACGCCATCGCCCGGTGCGTGGCGAGCTCGGGATCAGCCTTCGTGCGGCCGGAGCCCTTCTGTGCGGACTGCCGGGCACGCAACAGGGTGGCCACCTGGTCGAGCTCGAGCAGACCTGGCAGCCCGAGGAACTCCTGTTCGTCAGCACTGCCCACCTCGGCGTTGAGACCAAACTGCTGGGCGTCGAACAACACGTGGTCGAACTCGGCATCAGACTCGAGCGCCTCGAACGACGCCTGTTCAAGATCCGCGGTCGAGCCGGTCCGGTTGGCCGCCGCGAGCAGGTCATCCTCGGCCGACCAGAAGGAGGCTTCGTCGCCAGGCTTGCGGACCCGGTCCAGGGCGTGGTCACGCTCGTCCTCCAGCCGGGCTGCGTGCTCGAGGATCTGCGGCACGCTCGGCAGGAAGATGGACGCCGTCTCTCCCCGACGCCGCGCGCGAACGAAACGGCCGACGGCCTGGGCGAAATACAGCGGCGTCGCCGTCGACGTGGCATAGACACCGACGCACAGCCGCGGGACGTCCACCCCTTCGGACACCATGCGGACAGCGACCATCCAACGCTGGTTGCCCTGGGCGAACTCCTCGATCTTGCCGGACGACCCCGCATAGTCCGAGAGCACCACAACGGGGCGCTCGCCCGCGATGCCGTGCAGGATCTTGGCATAGGCCCGGGCCTGGGTCTGGTTGGAGGCGATCACCAGCCCGCCGGCATCCGGCACAACGCGGCGTACCTCGGTCAATCTCTTGTCCGCTGCCGCGAGGACCGACGGGATCCACTCGCCTTTGGCATCCAGCGCGGTGCGCCACGCCTGGGCCGTCGCATCCTTGGTCATCGGCTCCCCGAGCCTGGCCGAGATCTCGTCACCAGCTTTGGTGCGCCAACGCATCGAGCCGCCATAGGCGAGGAACAGCACCGGGCGGACGACCCCGTCACGCAACGCCTCGGCATAGCCGTAGGTGTAGTCGGCCTCGCTGCGGCGGATCGAGTCCTTGCCCATCTCGTAGCGCACGAAGGGGATCGGGCTGGTGTCGGAGCGAAATGGTGTGCCGGTCAGACCGAGGCGATGAGTGGCCGGCTCGAAGGCTTCGCGGATCGCATCGCCCCACGAGAGGTTGTCGCCGCCGTGGTGGATCTCGTCCAGGATGACCAGCGTGCGCGCGGCCTCGGTGCGCGCCCGGTGCAACGACGGTTTGCTGGCGACCTGCGCGTAGGTCACCGCCACCCCGTCGTACTCCGCTCCATGGCGCCCGGCTGCGTTGGTGAACCGTGGGTCGATCCGGATTCCGACCCTCGACGCCGCATCGGCCCACTGCGTCTTCAGGTGCTCGGTGGGCGCCACGACGGTGACTCGGCTGATGACACCCCGGTTGAACAGCTCGGTCGCCAGACGCAGGGCGTAGGTGGTCTTTCCAGCACCTGGCGTGGCGACCGCAAGGAAGTCACGGGGCGTCGAGCGAAGGTACTGGTCCAGCGCGCCCGCCTGCCAGGCCCGCAGCTTGGATGCGGTCCCCCATGCGGCCCGCTCCGGGAATGCTGGTGAAAGACTGGAGGCGGCCGCGGTGCTCATATGCCATTGATAGTAACGAGATTCGGCCGCGGACATGCCGGGGGCCACTAGCATCCAGCGGCGACGCGATGTGTTATCGGGTGTCGCCTCCGGCGGCGCTCCGGCTCAGCTCGTGCCGCCCTCCGATCCGGACAAACCCGCGTAGATCTCCTTGCAGGTCGGACACACCGGGAACCTCTTGGGGTCACGTCCGGGGACCCAGACCTTGCCACAGAGCGCGACCACCGGCTGACCGGACAACGCGCTCTCCATGATCTTGTTCTTGCGGACGTAGTGGGCGAACCGCTCGTGGTCGCCCGGCTCCTGGAACTGCGTGTCGACCTGCTCGCGCTCGATCACCCCTGTGGTCGTCAACGGCGACCTCGAAGGCTCAGAGGGCTGTCGCTGAGGTGCGTGCGGGTCGTTCGGGTCGTCCAGCCCGTTCACGGCAGTCTCCAATGCGCTCATGTGCCCAAGTCTAGCCAAGCCGGTATGCCGGGTGCCCACGGCTGCGATGACGCCTCAGTTCATCGTCGGGTCGTCGGGGAAGCTCGCGACGAATGCGAGATTGCCACGTTGTCGACGCAAGACGGTGGACCACAACGTCTCCGGCTCAGACGTGAACGCGTCCCGAGCCTCGGCCTCCACGACGTACCAGCCGCCGGCCCGGATCTCTTCGTCGAGCTGGCCAGGAGACCACCCGGCGTAGCCCGCGAAGATCCGAAGCCCGGCCACCTCAGGCATCACCACGATCGGCGGGATGTCGAGGTCGACGAGCCCGAGCCCGCCGAACAGCAGTCGAACCCCCAAAGGCTCCTCCACCTTGTCGCCGGGAACCGTCACCAGACCCAGCGCCGAGTCCAGGGCAACCGGGCCGCCCTGGAAGACGTTGGGCGGATCGGTGACGTAGTCCTGCCAGTACGGCAGTACTGCCGAGATGGGCGCCACCATCGGGTGGTTGAGGACGACGCCCTGCGCACCATCCTCGTCGTGCTGCAGCACGAGGACGACGCTGCGCCGGAAGACATCCCCGACCGTGCGAGGTGTCGCGACAAGCAGCTTGCCGGTGGAGTACTCGATGCTCACACTCGCATTCTCGCTTAAGCCGATCCGAAAACGTGGCACATGGCGCAGGTCCGTCATTGACAGAGCATCCGCTGTGCTGACAGGGCATCCGCGGTGCTGCGCGATCAGTGACAAGCCTGCTCGATGTCGAGACCCGACCGGCAAAGAGAAGGTCCGACCGGCAGCTGCCGGTCGGACCTTCCGCCTGTTCAGATCGGGTTAGTCGCGCGAACCACGGTAGCCACGCGGGCCGTCGTTGTTGCGACGCGGGCCGGCTCCGGGGCCGCCGCGTCCGCCACCACCGAAGGTGCGACGGAACGGTCGCTTCTCACCCTCGAGGACACGACGCGACTGGCTGGACGGGATGGGCACACCACTGGGCACGCACGCACCGGTGGAGGTCAGCAGCGCGTCGCCCGGAGTTGCCCGGGTCGCCATTACGTCGACGCCGGCCTCGCGAGCCATTCGTTCCATGCCGCGCTTCTGGTGCGGGAGCGCCAAGGTGATGACGCTGCCCTTCTCGCCGGCGCGAGCCGTACGCCCGGAGCGGTGAAGGTAGTCCTTGTGATCGGCCGGCGGGTCAGCCTGCAGGACGACGCCAATGTCGTCCACGTGGATGCCGCGGGCTGCGACGTCCGTGGCGACCAGAACCGGCAGGCTGCCGTCCTTGAACGCGTTGAGCACGCGGTTGCGCGCATTCTGGGCGAGTCCACCGTGCAACGCGGCGGCGAAGACTCCCTGCTCACGAAGCTGTTCGGCCACGCGGTCCGCACCAAGCTTGGTACGCACGAAGACCAACGTCCGGCCTTCGCGGTTGGCAACCTCTGCGGTGATCGACTTCTTGTGCTGCGGATCGATGAGCAGGATGTGGTGCTCCATCGTGGTGACGCTCGCCGTCGCGTCATCGGTGGAGTGGGTGACGGCATCGTGGAGGTAACGCTTGACAACCTCGTCGACGCCGCGGTCCAGGGTGGCGGAGAAGAGCAGCCGCTGGCCGCCCTCGGGCAGCGCGTCAAGGATCGAGGTGATCTCGGGCAGGAAGCCCATCTCGGCCATGTGGTCGGCCTCGTCGAGGATCATGATCGCGATATCGGTGAGCTGGACGGCTCCGCGTTCGATGAGGTCCTTGAGCCGGCCCGGGGTGGCGATCAGCAGGTCGACACCACGGTCGAGAGCCATCAGCTGCGGCGGGTACGGCATACCGCCCGCAACCAGCTTGTGACGCAGGCCCATGACGTGCACGAACGGCTCGAGAGCGTCGCTGATCTGCATCGCGAGCTCTCGGGTCGGGGTCAGGACCAGAGCGCGGGGACGACGAGCCAGGGCCCTCTCACCAGCGGCGAGTCGGGCCAGGGTCGGAAGGCCGAAAGCGAAGGTCTTGCCCGAGCCGGTCTGGCCGCGGCCGAGCACGTCGCACCCAGCCAGGGCGTCCGGGATCGTGGCGGTCTGGATGGGGAACGGGGTCGTGATGCCTTCGCGCGCGAGGCGCTCGACAAGTGCGGCCGGCAGACCGAGGGCCGCGAACTCGTTGCCCTCGGAGACGGTCACTGGCGTCGTGTCGATGACCGGCCGCGGGGTGTGCTTCTCGTATGCGCGGGCCGGACGATCCGTGCGCTTGCCGTAGTTCTCGTCGCGCTTGAAGTCCGAGCGGGCCGCGCCGGGCTCGCGCTTCTCGTAGGTGCGGGCCGGACGGTCGTTGCTGTAGGTGCGGGGTGCGCGGTCGTCGCGGTCGCCGTACGAGCGGGCCGGGCGGTCGCTGTCATTGCTGCGTGCCGGACGGTCGTTGCTGTACGAACGGGCCGGACGGTCGTTGCTGTAGGTGCGAGGCGTGCGGTCGTCACGGTCGCCGTACGAGCGGGCCGGGCGGTCGTTGCTGTAGGTGCGAGGCGCGCGGTCGTCACGGTCGCCGTACGAACGTGCCGGACGGTCGCTGCCATTGGTGCGGGGTGCACGGTCGTCGCGGTCGCCATATGAGCGTGCCGGACGGTCACGGTCGTTGGTGCGGGGCGCGCGGTCGTCACGTCGCTCGAAGCTGCGGGGTGCGCGGTCGTCACGACGGTCGTTGCCGCGCGCGTCATTGCTTCGGGCGGGGCGATCATCGCGGCCACCGAATGAGCGGGGTGGGCGATCGTCATAGGTGCGAGGTTGGGCCTGCCCGCGGTGGGCCTTTTTGGGCACGCCTGCGGCAGCGTTGGATTTCTTGGCAGTGGACCAGCGGGCCTTCTTGGGCGCGCCAGAGCTGATACGACTATTCACGAAAAATATCCAATTCGGTACTCGAGGTAGGAACGGCCTCGGGTTACCGGTCCAACGGCAACAATGAGAACGAACCTCAGGCGCGATGGTCTTGACTGCGCCCGGCGGGCCGGAGATAACGGTCGCTATCCGGCAGGGCCCGATGATTCTCAACTGCTGTGTCTGTGACGCTTGTGCGCGCCGTAGCCATCGGGTATGCCACAAAGAATATCAGGGGTGACGGCGATCCCAGACCACATAGACAAACCAGCCGAGCCCGACGCCACTCAGGTCGGCCAAGGCGTCGAACACATCACCGCTGCGATGAGCGAGGAAGAAGTGCTGGATCAGCTCGCTGACAGGGGCATGCAGCGCGAGTATGCCGAGTGCCCACCGGGCGCGGATCCCCATCATCAGGAGGGCGAGGGCAGGCGCGAAGAAGATGGAGACGTGGACCACCTTGTCGAGCCCGGTGATCCCCGGCCCTGCCAGCCCCTGGGGGGAATACACGGCGATCAGCTGTACGGCCAGAACTAAGCCGAAAGCCAAGCGCCACAGGCGCTTTTGGGTGCGCGGCCTTTGGGTGTACGGCTTTTCGGTGGGCAACTTCGGCGTCCCCGGGTTCGGCACGCTGACGTCAGTGCCGGCGGCCGGGCGAGGCGCAGGCGTCGTGGGCGGCCTCGTCACACCGCCGGGGTGGTCATGTTCGCGCGCGCTGCGGCCTCGACAGCTGCAGCCACCACCTTGGCGACATCAGGATGGAAGACGCTGGGGACGATGTAGGCGGCGTTCAGCTCGTCCGCGCCGATGATGTTCGCCAGAGCGTTGGCCGCCGCGAACAGGACATCATCTGTCACCTCGTTGGTCTGGGCGTCAAGCAGTCCGCGAAAGACGCCCGGAAAGACCAGAACGTTGTTGATCTGGTTGGCGGCATCACTTCGTCCGGACGCGACAACGGCGGCATGCTGGGAGGCCTCGGCGATGTTCACCTCAGGGTCCGGGTTGGCCAGCGCGAAGACGATCGAGTCGTGGTTCATGGTGGCGATGTCCGCGCCGGTGAGGAGGTTGGGCGCCGAGACGCCGATGAAGACGTCGGCGCCGGCGATGATCTCCTTGAGGGTGCCGGTCACCCCTCGTTGGTTGGTGTTTTCGGCGAGCCAGACCAGGTTCGGGCGGTCGCCGCGGACGATGTCCTCGCGGGCGGTGTGGACTGCCCCGCGGCTGTCGGCGACCACGATGTCGGTGGCACCGGCCTTCATCAAGAGCCTCAGGATCGCGGTGCCGGCAGCCCCGGCTCCGCTCTGCACGATCTTGACCTCACTCAGCTCCTTGCCCACCACCTGCAGGGCATTGCGCAACGCGGCAAGCACCACGATCGCGGTGCCGTGCTGGTCGTCATGGAAGACCGGGATGTCGAGCTCGGCGCGCAGCCGGGCCTCGACCTCGAAACAGCGCGGGGCCGAGATGTCCTCCAGGTTGATGCCCGCAAAAACGGGCGCGATGGCCTTGACGACGGCCACGATCTCGTCGACGTCCTGGGTGTCAAGGCAGATCGGGAATGCGTCAATGTCACCGAACCGCTTGAAAAGGGCCGCCTTGCCCTCCATCACGGGCAGCGCAGCCAGCGGGCCGATGTTGCCCAGGCCCAGGACCGCGCTTCCGTCGGTCACCACCGCGACCGTGTTGCGCTTGATCGTCAGCCGGCGCGCGTCCGCGGGGTTCGCGGCAATCGCCATGCACACCCGCGCTACGCCCGGGGTGTAGATCATCGACAGATCGTCGCGGTTCCGGATCGGCACCTTGGACTCGATCTTGAGCTTGCCACCCAGGTGCATCAAGAAGGTGCGGTCGCTCACCTTGCCGATCTCCACCCCGTGGACAGCACGCATCGCCTCGACGATCTCATCGGCGTGAGCGGTGTCCCGTGCCGCGGCGGTGACGTCCACCTGCAGCCGCTCATGGCCCGACGCCGTGACGTCCAGGCCGGTGACGAGTCCCCCGCTGGTCTCGATCGCTGTGGTGAGCTCGCTCACGGCGGTGGTTCGCGCTGGGAGGTGGAGCCGGACGGTGATCGAGTTGGACACTGAGGGGATGGCTGTCATGAGACCATCTTGCCAACTTTGCGCGCGGATGCCAGTCGGGATTCAGACGTCGGCGACCAGCAGGTACCGTTCGTCAACGATCTGCTTGCCCCACAACACCGGGTCAGTCAACGGCACGACCTCGATTCGAACGGCCAGCGGCTCGAGCGCAGCGGCCAGGTCCACCGCGCGCACGCCACCGGCCCACGGCATACGAGCGTCGTCGTTGTAGCCCGCGTCGCCGACAGACCACCAACGACCCTCGACCAGCAGGAACCGGCCACTTGGACGCAGCAGCGAGCGCCAGCCGGCGAGCGCAACCTCAGGGTCGGGCAGGGTCCAGAGGATGTGTCGCGACAGGATCACGTCAACGCTGCCCGCCTCGATCGGCGGCACCGAGACGTCGCCCTGCCTGATGGTGACGCGCTCGCCGAACTGTGCGGTCTTGGCCCTCGCGTGATCCACCATGTTGCCCGCAAGGTCGACCCCCATCACGCGGTGCCCGAGCCCGGCGACGAGCGCCGTCAGCGAACCGGTGCCACAGGCGAGATCGGCGACATCACTGGGCTGTGCCGGCAGCCATCGCTCGAGCAGCAGACGCCAAGCCTCGCGCGTCGCCGGATCACCAAGGCCATGGTCAGGCTCGGCGTCATACGCGTCGGCATAGTCGTTCCAGTAGGCGGCAATCCCGTCGTTCACGCTGCTCATGGAACTCAGCCTGCCAGTGACGTGGGCACCACGAGGGAATGGGCGCCAGATCCTCTCCGTTGCAGACTCCATGAGCCCCATCGAGCTGACCGAGACCACGTTCGACACAACGATCACCGAGGGCGACATCGTGCTGGTCGACTTCTGGGCTTCGTGGTGCGGTCCGTGTCGCAGCTTCGCCCCCGTGTTCGAAGCGGCGGCGATCGCCAACCCGGACATCGTGTTCGCCAAGGTCGACACCGAGGCCGAGCGGTATCTCGCACAGTCGGCCAACATCACCTCGATCCCCACCTTGATGGCGTTCCGCGAGGGCATCCTCGTCTTCGCCCAGCCCGGGGCCCTCCCGGCCGCCGCACTTGGCTCGGTGATCGAAGGAGTTCGCGGCCTCGACATGGAGGCCATCAGGGAGCAGGTCGCCGCTGAGGAGGCGGCACGTACGGCTGAGACACGTATGGCTGAGACACGTACGGCTGAGATCTGAGAGACGACTTGCGTGCGCTGAACCATCTGCACGCGCCTTGCGTGTCACCATCAAGAGGGCTAGTGACTCGGCGGGCAGGAGGACTAGTGACCAGCAGTCAGGCGGAGCTCATGCGAGAGCTCCACGACGAGCACGCCGCTGCCCTCTGGGGCTACTGCGTGCGCCTGACGAACGGCGATCGCGCCCGCGCCCAGGACATCGTCCAGGAGACTCTGCTGCGCGCCTGGCGCAACCCCAAGATCCTCGATCAGGCCCAAGGCTCAGCGCGGGCCTGGCTCTTCACGGTCGCGCGCCACCTGGTCATCGACGAGTGGCGTACCCGGCGCGCGCAGCTTGAGGTGACGACGGCTGAGCCCCCCGAGAGCGCCCCGGTCGGTGATGAGACGGACCGTCTGTTGCAGTCCTGGGTGGTCGCTGATGCCTTGAGCCGACTCTCCGACGACCATCGACTCGTCTTGGTTGAGTGCTACTACCGGGGGCGCTCGGTGGCCGAAACGGCTCGACGGCTCGACATCCCTGAGGGAACCGTGAAGTCACGCACGCACTATGCGCTGCGCGCCCTGCGCCTGGCTCTGGAAGAAATGGGAGTGGGTCCATGAGCACCGACGAGTTCGAGCTGTATGACGCGGCGTACGTCCTGGGCGCGCTGTCGCCGGTCGAGCGACGCGAGTTCGAGGATCACCTCAAGGGCTGTGCCGCCTGTGCCAGCGCCGTCGGTGAGCTCGCGGGTCTGCCGGGTCTGATGTCCCGCGTGTCCATCGAGGATCTGACCGCAGAGGTCGAAGCCCCGCCGGACACGCTGCTGCCGTCGTTGGCGCGGGCGGTGCGCCGCGAGCGCGTATGGCGTCGCCTGGCTGTCGGGACTGCGGCTGCCGCGGCAGCGTGTCTGGTCGCCGTGGGGGCGGTGGCCCTGAACGGTCAGGACTCCCCCGCCCGACTGCCGGTCACGCCATCAGCTTCGACCTCTTCCGGCACCGCGAACCTGGCCATGAGTGCCGTCGTACCGTCGCCGGTCACCGCCAGCGCGCGGTTGGTCGACATGGCCTGGGGCACCCGCATCGACCTGACCTGTTCCTACAGCGCCAAGGGTGCATACCCTGCGGTCGGACGCGCCTACGCGCTGGTCGTGATCGACCGGAGCGGCGCCGAGCAACAGGTCGCGACCTGGAGCGCACTGCCCAACCGCGAGCTCACCGTCCTGGGTGCGAGCTCGCTGGCCCGCCGGGACATCGCGACCGTGGAGATCAGAACACTGTCGGGGCAGGCCATCCTGCGGCTCTCGACCTGAGTCGACCGAA
>DATCNE010000082.1:0-13609 GCA_036565395.1 Dermatophilaceae bacterium | reverse complement strand
CCGCCAGGGGGCCGTCCGCCATCACCGCGGCACCATAGTGTTGGACAACATGTTGACCAACACTGGAAAGGCCCGTACCGTGATACCCATGACGAACCTGGCGCAGCTGTTGAGGACGGTCCAGAGCAGCGAGTTCGCGCTTGACAGTTCCAAGCTGCGCGGGACGGCGACCAAGCGAGCCGACGCCGAAGGTCTCGTGAAGATCTCGAAGTACAACCGCACGATCGGCTACCTCGCCTCGCCCGCGGTCGTCGAGGAGCTGGTGCACGCCGCTGACGAACTCGCCCAGACTAGGCGCGAACTTCCACTGGTCGGCACGCTGCTCTCGACCGCCCTCCGGTTGGGTATCTCGCCGGAGACGGCCGTCCAAGCCCTGGTTGCCAACCGTGAGGACGGCGCCCACATCGACCTCACCAACCTGGCCTCGCTCATCGAGGCGGCAGCCGACAACCTCGACGCCGCCGCCATCGCCCGTCAGCGCCTAACGATGCCCGCCGACCAGGACCTCACCCTCGAGGAGGTCGCATCCGAGCTCGGCCTGGATCTCACAGAGATCCGCGCTGATGTGAAAGCGGGCAGCGCTTCGGCGCAGTACGCGACTTCGTGAGCGCCTTCCGCCGAGTCCACATCCTCCCCGCAGCCCTGACGGACATCAAGGGCCTCCAGGATCTTGGGGTTCAGAAGGCCATCGTCTCAGCTGTGGTGGAGATTGAGCGGAACCTGGAATTCGGGCCACTGCTGGAGGTCCGCGGCTCGACCGGCGACCTGCGCGGCTGCCGCAAGGTGTATGTGGACAAGCCCACGGACCAGAAGCCGCGGTTCCGGGTCGTGTACTGGTGCGCCCCCAGCGAACGCCGGCCCCGGCAGGCCCGGATCCTCGCAGTTGGCGTGCGGGCAGAACTTGGCGCCTACCAGCTCGCCGTCGACCGATACAACGCCGACCGGCTGGCACAGGGCCTGCTGCCAGTCGAGGAAGTGGACGACCGCGGTCTCGGGATCGAGCCCGAGTAGGGCGCTGCCCGCTGGTCTTCAGTCCACCGCCCGGGTGGGTTTCGCAGCCAGGGGTGGACCCCTGACCCGACCTGGCCGCCGGCGCCAGCCGGCTGGCGCTTCTGCGTCGCTGCGTCTGCGAGCGACCAGGCTGCAGCGTCCGGCCACTGACGGCACCCCAAAGAGGGAGGGGTGCGGTGGTGGGCCGAGCCGAGCGTGAGTGACGGTGGCGTTAGTGACATTGTCACGTGGCACTGTATGGTGTGCGCGGTGGTTCGGGCCCCGTAAGGAGAGGTTGGTGCGTGGTGGTGAGGGAAGGTCTTCTGCGCATCGGTGAGTTGGCCTCGCGCGGCGGCGTCAGCAGGCGAACCGTCGACTTCTACACGGGCCTGGGACTGCTCACCCCGGTACGCCGCAGCGGCGGCAACTTCCGCCTCTACCAGCCATCGGACGTCGAGCGCATCGCGGCGATCCGAAGCTTGGAGGCCCAAGGGATCCGGCTGAGCGAGATCAACCACCTGCTGAGTGCTTCCGCCGCGGAAGATCACGCCCGATGCGCGGATCGTTCCGAGGGCCCCTGCCTGGCCGATCCGGTGGCTCTCGAGGGGTATATCACCTCACTTGATGCGCAGGTGCAGGCCTTGCGTGGTCTGACCAAGGTCGTGGACCACCAGACTCGCGGTGTCCTGACGACCCTCGTCGCGCGCGCGCACGTGCTCATCGCCACTGCACTGGTCCTGAGTGAGGAGAACCTGCCAGCGACCCCGCTTCTACCGCCCCTGTAGTCGTCTGCCGGCGAGCGCGCGACGACACCGCTGACGATCCTCGCTGAAGCGAGATCCGCATTCCGATCTGAAGGAGGCTCCCATGTGGGAGAAAATCAAGAACGCCATCATTGGCGTGAAGGACGCTGTTGGGATCGAGATCCCGGGACTGCCGGCAGAACTAGGCACCATCGGTGACTCGGCCACGACCGCTGTGCAGACCGTCACCGAGTCTGCGCCCGGCGTCATCGACGGCGCGACCGCTGCCACGGAAGGTGTCGCCGGCAGCGTTGCCGGCGCGACCGAGACGGTTGGCACTGCTGTTGACTCAGCAGCTCAGGCCCTGCCAGACGTCACCGGGCCAATCGGCGCCAACCCACCGAAGTAGGCGAACCCAGGCGTGCCTGCTACTCCTTGCGGCCCGTCACGACTGACACTGCGCCGAGCGCCGCGACCAGTCCGCCGGAGACCATCAAGATCAAGATGAGCCGCGCCAGGCCCACCGGCTTGAGGGTCTCGTAGTTGCTGAGGTTGTCGTCGAAGACCTTGACGAGCCCGTTGAAGCGCTCCAAGGACGCCGGCATCGTCTGCAGAGCCTTCGCGGTGGCTGGGAAGTTGGTGCCGAGGAAGGTCTGCAGCTCCTCAGGCGTCATCTTCAGCTGCGCGGCCAGAGCAGGGAGCATCGTGGTCTGCATCTCCGTACCCATGGCACCGATCGTGCCGAGCCCACCCTTTGCGTTGTCGACAAGCGCCTGGGTGTAGATGGGTTTGAGGTTGGCGTTCAGCTGGTCTGCGTCGGCTGCCTTTCCGGGCAGCGACAGGGCCATCGGCACGACCAACAGGAGAAGGCCCACCACCAGCGCCGCCGCGCCGCCAGCCTTGGGTGAGCGCAGGGCCGCCAGCCCGATGAGGAACACCAGGACGCCCGCGCCGAGCAAAGCCCATGGGACGGTCGTCGCCGGGAGGCTCTCAGTGGGGATGGCGTCGGCTGACGCGAACAGCGGCCGCTGCTTGTCAAGGGTGTTGATCAGGCCGTCGAACGTGGGAATCGCGGTCGGCAGGGCGCTCATTCCCGCTGCCACCTTTGGGAAGTTCTGGGAGACGAACCCGTTGAAAGCTTCCGGTGTCATCTTCAGCTGCTGGCTCAGGGCGGGGACGAGCTTGGTGCTGAACTCTGTCTGCACCGCGGAAAGGCCAGCGATGTCGGCGTGTGCGGTGTTGATGGACTGCTGTGTCAGCGCCGGTCGGAAGTCGGTGATCAGATTCTCGAAGGCTGGGCCAACGGCGAACAGGTTGCTGATGAGCGTCATCGCGACCAGGCCGGCACCGACCAGCATGACCAACACTGCGGCGACTTTACTCAGAAGGCCCGATCTTCCTGGGGAAGAGCTGGCCGAAGTTCCCGTGCTGGATGTTGTCATGGTCATCCTGTCTTCTTCTCGTTCGGAGGACATGACGGGTGGATCACCGGTGCATGTCCGTATGTCCGGTCATTTCGATGAATCGCAGCGTAGGGCCGGCGGGCCTGTCCCCGTGGCCTTTCGTCAAACACCTCGAGGTGATCCTGGCGACACCGTCAGCGGCGAACCGGGACTCGCTGCGGACGAGAGCCTGGTGACTCGGGCAGGATGAGCCCATGCAAATGACGAAGCAGGGGCGCCTTCGTGCATTTGTCCCCTCTGTGGTCACGCTGGCGGCGGTCTTGACCTGGCTCGTCGCCCTGCCTGTGGGCATCTTGTTCGTGCGCCGCGTCAACCTCGACCCCTTCACGCTGGAGGGGGCAGCAGCCCCACTGGCCTACGGCCTCGCAGCCGGCTTGGTGATCGGGCTTCTCGCGCTGAGGGTGCACTCGGATGTGATCTCGGGTGTCGGGGCGGGCCTTTTCTCCGCATGGTCGGGATGGGCGATAGCCGCGAACCTGATCGGCACCCCATATGGCTACGGCTCCATGGGCGGCGACGCCGGTCGGATGACCGCGCTCGCCACGTACTTCTCGACCACCTGGCGCCCGAGCGACGCGGCCGACCCCAGCTTGCCGTCGGAATACCCCCCGCTCTATCCCATGTTGATCGGCCGGGTCGCCGCGTGGAGTGGTCATGATGCGTGGAGTCTTCTTGGCGCCTTCCAGGCCCTCTTCGTCTCCTTGGCGCTGCTCGCGGCGTTCCTGTTGTGGCGACGGCTGGCGCCGGCCTCTGTCGCGCTCGCACTCTCGGCGACGGTGCTCATCGGTCTGGCCGAACCCAGCAAGGGCAACGAGATCCTGGCGCTGGCGGTGTTCATTCCCTGGCTGCTGGCCAGTTTCGCTCCGCCTGCCGGCACCCGGGCGCTGAACCCCGTCGTCGCCGGCGTCATTGGCGGCGTCATGGTGCCGCTGTATCCCAACTTCCTCATGTCCAGCCTGCTCGGCGTCGGCCTCATGCTCGTGGTCGGATGGCGCAGCTCGGAGCGGCCACGGACCTATCTGGTCCACGCCATCACCGTGGTTGCCATCTCCGCCGTGCTGTCCTCGTGGTACCTCGGGCCGCTCATCATCGAGTACGCCGGGGGCAACCAGCAGGTTGTCGCTGATCTCTTCAAGTCCGGGTCGGTCCTCAACCAGTCCTTCTTCAGCAATGGCTCGGTGCTGCTCTTTGGTCTTCAGGCGATCGGCCTGGTCGGCATTGTCGTGCTCTGGAACCGCGCCATATGGGCCCGAGCCCTCGGTCTCTTGTTCGTCGGCATTGTGATCGCACGGGCCCTCATGCTGCTGCGCTTCACGTTGACCGGACACCACTTCCTGCTGCTCTACACGCCGTACACGCTGCGTTACATGGCGGCGGCCGCTGGCGTGCTGGCGCTGTGGGAGCTCTGGCAGGTGCGAGGCGCCAATCTCCTCTTGAGGTTGCGCTCGCCACAACGCCTTGCCGGAGTCGTTGCCGTGGGAGCGGTCGTGGCTGTCGTGGGGGCGCAGGCGTGGCAGATCTGGTTGCCACAGCCTGCGGGCGGCCGCAACAAGCAGGGCGGCGTCGTGACAAGTAGCGTCAGCTTGGCGACGTTGGCCCACGCCGAGTACCTGCCGAACGGCACGGCACCCCGTTACCGGGCACTGAAGATGAGTCCGGCCTTCCCAGCCAACGCGCTCATCGCGGCCATCGACGGACAGTTGGGCGCCGACGCAGACCCCGTCGTGCTGTCCACCGACCAGCGGTTGTTCTCCTTCAAGTCATACCGCAACTACCTGCCGCCACGTCGCGAATCCAGCAACGCGGCAACCCGGTGGGACGACCGCAAGCTCCTGGTCGACTCCTTCGCGCGAATCAACGACCCCGCCGGGCTGGCGCACGCACTGCAAGACACCGAGTTCGGCAAGGTCGACGCCCTCGTCCTGAACCGCAAGGACGCCAACACCTACACGTGGAATCGCGTCGAGTTCCGAGCCAACGCCTTCGTCGGCCCGCAGTTCACCGTCAAGGTCGTCACGGCGGTGCGGTCGTCCAGTGACATCGAACCAGCCCAGTTCGTGGTCATCACGCGCAGAGGCTGATCGTAGAGGCCGATCACACCGGGTCGGCGCTCTCGCCGATGCGGGTCAGGCTCAGCATGAAGGACACGAGGATCATCTGGGCGCCGCTGACGACGAGCACCAGCCCGATGAGTGGAGTGCGGATCTCGTCGAGCGCTAGCCTGCCGAACCCCGTCCCCTGCCAGTGGACCACGGCGGCGATGAAGAACAGGCAGCCAACGAGCGAGAGCAGGGCGCCGACGACCAGACCGCGCTCGAGGGCGAACCGGTCCAGCAGCCGGTCCAGTCTGGCGCTCGGGGGGAGCAGCCCAAGCCGGGCGGCGAACGCGCGGGTGGCCAGTGCCAGGCCGGTTCCCTGTACGCCGAGAACGACAGCGGCCGACGCCACGATCATGGTCTGCACATCGAAGACCACCGGCCCCACCGTGAGGGGGCCGACGGAGAGGACGGCCATGCCGAGCACACCCACTCCGAGGAGCAGCAGCGAGGGATAGAGGAACAGCCACCGCGGACTGAAGGCGAGCAGGAACTTCAGGTGTCTCCAGCCGTCTCGCCAGGTGCGCAGGTGGGGCGGGCGCGAGCGGCCATCGGGCTTCAGCGTGGTGGGAACCTCCACCATGGTGAGCTTGGCCAGCGACGAGCGAACCACCATCTCGCTGGCGAACTCCATGCCGGTGGTCTGCAGCCCGAGCGAGCGGATACGGTCGCGGCGGAAGCCGCGCATACCGCAGTGAAAGTCGTGGACCGGGATGTGGAAGAACAGCCGACCGAGGAACGAGAGCACCGGGTTCCCCACGTATCGGTGCACCCACGGCATGGCCCCGGCGGCGATGCCGCCGGCGAAACGGTTGCCCATCACGAGGTCGGCGCCGCCGCGCAATGCCTCGATGAAGGGGCCCAGCTGGTCCAACGCGTAGCTGTCGTCGGCGTCGCCCATGATGACGTAGGTGCCCTGGGCGCTCTCGATCCCCGCGCGCAGAGCAGCTCCGTAGCCCTGGACCGGCACGTCCACCACCCGCACCCCTGCCGCGCGCGCAATGTCCTGGGAGCCGTCCGTGCTCCCGTTGTCGGCGACCACGACCTCTCCGGCGACTCCGAGCTCGCGGAAGCTGGCCAACGCCTTGCGGATCACCGTCTCGAGCGTCTCCGCCTCGTTGAGACAGGGCAGGACAACACTGAGCTCGACGTCAGCCACGGGTTCGCCCGACCGCGAAGACCGACTGTCCGAAGGGGGGACGCACTCGGTCCTCGATCGCGCGCGCAACCGGCACGACGGCGCGGTCCCACAACCGCACGGTGGGGCCGTCCTGCGGTGTCATTTTCATCAGACGCATGCCGACGAACCAGGCCAGCAGACCCGGGGCGTTGACGTAGTGGATGCGCTCGACATCGAGACCCGCCCGTTCGTATGCCGTGCGCAGGCCGGCCACCGTGTAGCGCCGGTAGTGCCCGACCTTGCGGTCGAAGTCGCTCATGGCGAGCTCGAAGGCGGGGACGAACATCACGACTGCGCCGCCCGGCCGCAGGAGCGTGTTCGCCGAGCGGAGCGCCTCAACGTCCTGCTCGATGTGCTCGAGGACGTTCATGGCGACCAGCGCGGTGTGGTCGGCCGGGTTCGGGGCGAACACATCGACATCCTGCACGTGGATCTGATTGCTTCCCTCGAACCGTCGCTGCAACAGGCCGAATCGACTGGGGTCGCGGTCGCTGACCGTGATCTGGGGGGAGCCGGTGTCGATCCAGGTCTGCGCGTAGTCCCCGAGGCCGCTGCCGATCTCGAGCGGGTTCTCGCCCAGATAGGGGCGTACGAGAGTGGTGAGCCACGCGTGGTAGCGGACCGCGGTGGTCAGGGACTCCAGAGTGCAGGACTGCAGCTTGCTGTCCCCTGATACTGGCTGGTCTGCGTCGTGTTCCACTGCACCACCCTAAACTGGCGCGATGATCTTCAAAGCCGTGGGCGACGGGCGTCCCTATCCCGACCACGGCCTGGAGACGGCTCGCGACTGGGCTGACGTCCCGCCGCGCATGGTTCGGCTCGAAGAGCTCGTCACGACCAAACGCAACCTCGACCTCAGTGCCCTGTTGTCCGAGGACTCCACCTTCTACGGTGATCTGTTTGCCCATGTCGTCCAATGGGAGGGCACGCTCTATCTTGAGGACGGCCTGCACAGGGCACTGCGCGCCGCGCTTCAGCAGCGACGTGCCCTGCATGCGCGCGTGCTGGTGCTTGACTAGCAGAACAGGGTCGGCTTGATCGGCCGGACGGTTGTCTGATCAGGGAGGTAGTGGTGGGTCAGCTGCACGAGTCGGGCGCCTCGATCCATCGCCGACGCCGTCGCCGCAGGGCGGCCATCACCCTGACGCTCGTCGCCTTGGTGCTGCTTGGGACCTTCACGTATGCCGCGGCCTACTTCCAGGGCTGGGTCGGCACCCGGGCTCCCAAGATCGTGGCCAGCCCGTCGTGCCAGCCGGTCACGCCCGTCGAGGCGCTGACGCCCCGCGCAGTGACGGTGAATGTCTACAACTCGACGGACCGTGTGGGCCTTGCCGGTTCCGTGGCAAAGGCGTTGCGAACACAGGGTTTCAAGGTCGTCGACGTCGCCAATGACCCTCTCGGCAGGCCGATCAGCGGTGTTGGCGAGATTCGCCACGGATCGGATGGGGCGGCTGGGGCCGAGCTTGTCGCGGCAAGACTTAGGGGTGCGAAACTCGTGCTCGACAGTCGCACCGACGCCACCGTCGACCTCGTGCTGGGCAAGACGTTCAACGTCTTGAGTGTGCCGCCCAAGGTCGCGCCGAGGAAACCGAGCAAGCCCGCGGCAACACCAACGCCCTCGCCCACACCCTCCTGCTGAGGAGCACGATTGGTCGGGCGGCCCGGGCCCCTATCACTTTGCATACCCCACCTCTAGCATGTGAGCCTGCCATACCAGAGCGTGCGCTCGTTGGACGCCGCCGCACATAGCAAAGGGGAAGCTCCATGTCGATCGACCCGAGCAGGACGGCTGTCGTACTCATCGAGTACCAGAACGACTTCGTCTCCGAAGGTGGTGCACTCCACGGCGCTGTCGAAGCGGTGATGGACAAGACCGACATGCTCGCGAACACCAAGAAGATGGTCCAGGCTGCCAGGGCGGCAGGGGCAACGATCATGCACGCCCCCATCACCTTCGCTCCGGGCTACAACGAGATAAGCGCACACCCCTACGGGATCCTCAAGGGTGTCGTTGACGGTGCGGCATTCATCAAGGGTGGCTGGGGTGGGGCGATCGCCGACGAGATGGCTCCCCAGGAGGGCGACATCGTCATCGAGGGCAAGCGGGGGCTGGACACTTTCGCCAGCACCAACCTTGATTTCATCTTGCGCAGCAAGGGAATCGAGACCCTCGTGCTCGGCGGCTTCCTCACCAACTGCTGTGTCGAGTCGACGATGCGCAGCGGCTATGAGAACGGCTACAAGGTCATCACCCTGAGCGACTGCGTCGCTGCGACCTCGGTCGAGGAGCACGAGAACGCCATCACCTACGACTACCCGATGTTCTCCCAGCCGATGACGTCGCAGCAGTTCATCGCCGAGCTGTAGGCCAACCCGTAGGACGACCATGAACGTCTCACTGCTGTACTTCGAAGGCTGCCCGAGCTGGCACGAAGCGGATGATCGGCTTCGCCAGGCGCTCGCCATCACCGGGCACGTGGACACCACGATCACGTACGTCCTGGTGTCCACGCCCGAGGAGGCCGAGCGGTTGCAGTTCCGTGGCTCCCCAACGGTGCTCGTGGATGACGTGGACCCGTTCGCAGAGCCGAACAGCGCTGTGGGACTCGCCTGTCGCCTCTATCGGACCGAGGACGGCGGACGAGCTGGATCTCCCACGCTGGAGCAGCTCATCGATGCCTTGAGCTGAGGGTGTTGCCCTAGAGCGCGCCGTCCACTTCGGGCTCTGAATAACCAAACGGGACGTAGGGGCACGCCGAGTCCTCGCCCAGCGGATCCCCAGTGGCGGCATACGCGCGAGCCCGCGAACCGCCGCACAGGTCGGCGTACTCGCAGACACCGCACCGACCGGTGAACTCGGCGGCGCGGATCTGGCGCAACAGCGGGTCATCTCGGTAGATGTTCGCGATCGGCGCGTCCCGCACGTTGCCCAGGGGCATCGGCAGGAATCCAGCGGGGTTGACCTCGCCGTCGTAGGCGACAAAGAGGATTCCCTTGCCATCACGAGTGGATGCGGTCTGCGCCCTGGGCTTTCCGACGGCCGGCCCCATCAGCGTCTCGAGCCGGGCGGACATCGTCTTGTAAAGGTCGGTGGTCGGGGCAGGCTCACCCTCGCGGCGGCTGGTCACGACCCGGCGGAAGAACGGAGCCTCGACCGTGCGGACGATGAACCCGTGCTGCGAGGCGTCATACAGGAAGTGGCAGACATCTTCGTGCTCGGCCGGGCTGATCGCGTCAGTGGCCACGCCTCGCCCCACCTGGACCAGGAAGAAGACCTCCCAGATGTGTGCGCCTGCGCGCGAGATCAGGTCAGCGACGTTGGCGAGCTCATCAAGGTTGGCCCGCATGACTGTGGTGTTGACCTGGACGGTGAGCCCGGCCGCGGACAGCGCGGTGATCGCCTTGATGGTGTCCTCGAAGTGGCCGGGGATGCCGCGTACGCCGTCGTGGGTCGCGGGGAGCGCGCCGTCCAGGCTGAGGGAGACCGCCTTGACGCCACTGGTGACCATCCGGTCGATCATCGCCGGGGTCAGGGATGGCGTGACCGACGGTGAGAGCGCCACGGGCACACCAAGTCCGTTGGCGTGCTCGACCAGCTCGAACAGGTCTGGGCGCAGGAGGCAGTCGCCGCCGGTGAGCACCAGGATCGGGAAGGGGCGCCCGAAGCCGGCGACCTGGTCGATCAGCGTGAAGCCCTCAGCGGTGGTGAGCTCACCGGGCAGCGGGTCCATGGTGGCGCTGGCTCGACAGTGCTTGCAGGCCAGCTGGCAGGCGCGCGTGACCTCCCAGAAGACCAGCATCGGTCGCTGATCGAAGTTCAGGTGGGCGCGGGGCACAGCCGTCGTGATACCAGTCATGAAGTTACCTCGGTCAGGGGCCGATTGTCGGCCAGGGTTTGAGTGACATTGTGGGACACGTCTTGAGCGGTATCCGTTGCAGTCACGCCGGTGGCAGCGACGTCCGTTGCAGCGACGTCCGGTGTGAGGTGCTGAGCGACGGCCGTGGCGATACGTCCGGCATCGGCCACGCAGCTGGCGATGCCAACGCCGCGGTATGCCGCGCCGGTCAGGAACACGCCGGGCACGTGGCGCATGGCGGCGCCCAGAGCGTCTAGCCGGCTTTGGTGGCCGACCAGATACTGGGGCATCGCCTGCGGCCAGCGCTGAATGCTCTGATGGACCGGGCCCTCGGTCATGCTCATGGACTCGACCAGCTCGTCGTGCACCCGGCGCACCAGGGTGTCGTCGTCCATGCTCAGCCAGCGGGGGTCGCCGCGCCTGCCGACCATGCAACGAATCAGGACGAGGTTGTCGTCGGCCAGGTGTGGCCACTTGGCGCTCGACCAGGTGCAGCCCACCAGGAGCTTGCCCTCTTCCGGAGGAACCAGGAAGCCGGTGCCGTCCAGGGGCCGCCCGATCGCCGAACGAGGGTAGGCCAACCAGATCGTGGCGACATCGACGTAGGGGACCTGGTCCAGCACCGCTGCGGCGTCTGGGACCAGGTCTGCGAGCAGCTCGGCAGTGACGAATGCAGGGGTTGCCAGGACCACCGCGTCGGCCGCGATGTTCGTCCCGTCCGACAGGTCGACGCGATAGCTATTGCCCTCTCGCGCAACGAGATTGACGGCGCTGTTCAGTCGCACGTCAGCGTCGCCCAGCGTCGCCACAAGCGCCTCGACGAGGCGACCCAGTCCGCCGGCCAGGGTGATCAGAACGGCGCCGCCCGATGATGGCGGGGCATGGCGGCGCAGCTTCCGAAGGCCGAGATACAGGCTGCGGTTCTTTCGCGCGAGCGCCTCGATGTCGGGCACGGTGGTCCGGGCGCTGAGCTCGGCTGCACGGCCGGCATGCACCCCGCCGAGCAGTGGCTCGACCAGGCGATCGAACACCTGGGAGCCCAGTCTGGGAGTGACCAGGTCGGCGATCGACGGGTCGTCCGAGACCGTACGACGCCGCGGCAGCACCAGATCAAGGGACGCACGAACCAGGCCCGCGGGAGAGAGGAGACGCGACTTCAAGAGCGGCAGCAGCCGATCCGGAACCCCGAACAGGGTGCCCGTCGGGAGCCGGCGCAGCTGGCCACGCGACCACACATGCGCCCCCAGTGAGGCCGGAGCCACGATCTGGTCGCTGAGCCCGAGGTCCTCGAGCAGGGCAGCCATGGCCGGCACGCGCACCAGCAACGCATCGGGACCGGTGTCGACGCAGTGCCCGCTGAACTTCTCGGTGGCAACCTTGCCACCCAGCTGCGACCCTGCCTCAATGATCGTGAGCTTCACGCCCGCACCGAGACGACGATGAATGTCGTGGGCTGTCGCGAGACCGCTGATCCCACCGCCGACGACCACGACCTGAGGTCGAGACTGCATCGTGCTCCTTCTTCGTGACTATCTGTTGACGAGCTTGCGGGTTTTCGGCGCCCGAGCCGGCTTGGCGTATGCCTCGCGCATGTGATCCGTGGAGAGGTACTCGGCAATGCCGAGCAGGATGAGACTGAAGAAGATCTGCTCCGTGACCATCCACAACGGGTAGAGCCCCGGGATGGCTGCGGTCACCAGAGCGACGACCGGAAAGATCTTGCTGAAAAGCCTCAATCGTGAGTAGGCCCAATAGAATCCGCGTTGGGCACGCCACGCGAAATAGAACAACGTCGTGGTCATGGCGAGCACGATCGCCAAGCGCATCCAGACCACCCAGGCGACGTCGTCGCCGCGCAGATGAAGCATGACGGGCACGGCCAGGGCCCCAGTCCCGATCACGAGCTCGATGACCAGCAGCCACGTAATCGCCACGAAGACGCGGTGGGTCTTCGGATCCGTGCGCATCTCTTCGGAGATCGTGTGGTCCGCATGTCGGCCGCCCGCGAGGCGGTCGATGTTGAGGAGAATGCTCTCCAGGTTCATGGCCGCTCCTTTCGCGCGTCTGCTGACCTGCCATTGACCTGACATCTACTTGTTACTGAACTCATCAAGGTTAAGGCAAGGAAAGAGGACAGCCGACACAGCCACTGGGCATCGCCGGTCCGGTGGGGCACCCCGAAGCGCAACCCTGCCCAGCCACCGCGACCACACCCAACCGCTCCGCGTGGTCGAGGACCGCCTGCACCAAGGGTCCTGGCAGCCCGAGCCGGTTGGCGACCTGCGCCGGGGTTCCCCCTCGCGTCGCGACGTCGTCGAGCACCGCGGTCCACGCGCTCATGGCCGCAACCTCATAGCAGCGACCTCATAGCCGTGACCCCACCTGGAACACTAGAACCGCAAGCCCCCAGGCGGTGGCGAGCTGCACGACCAGAGCCGATGCTGTGGGTCGCCACCCGAACAGGCGTCGCTGCTCGGCAAGGGCCGCCACGCATGGTGTGTAAGCGAGCACGAAGACCATGAACGCCAGCGCCGCAGCGCCGCCATGACCGCCGGAGGACTCGTCGAAGGACGCGCGCAGCTGCTCCCCGAGGCTTCCCGCCTGCGCGGCGTCAGCCGGTTTGGCGACTGCATAGGACTGGGCGAAAGAGCCGACGACGACCTCCTTCGCGACGAAGCCGGTCATGAGTGCGGCCGCGGCGTGGTCGTTGCCGAAGCCTGCCGGCGCAAGAACCGGAGCAATGCCCGACGCGACGGATGAGTACAGGCTGTCCGCCACCGGAACGTCGCCGACGGTGTGCTGACCGGTCACGGGGACGGCCATGAGCAACCACACGACGCACATGGTGATGACGATGATCTTGCCGGCGCGCATGACGAACGCCCCGACCCGCAGACGGACCGACATCGCCAGGGTGCGCAGGTGCGGGCGCTGGTATGGCGGGAGCACCAGGATCAAAGGCTCGGCGCGCACGTCCCGGAAGGCCGTTCGGCGCAGCACGAGCCCGCCGGCGAGCACCAGCATCACGCTGGCCACGTACATCGCGAAGATGACGGTGCCGGCGTGGTCGGGGAAGAAGGCGCTCGCAAGCAGCACGTACACCGTCAGCCGCGCGGAGCAGGACGTGAGCGGGATCAGCAGTCCGGTCAGCAGCCGTTGGCGGGCCTGCGGCAGGATCCGGGTGGCCGCGAGGGCGGGCAGGTTGCAGCCGAACCCGACGATCAGCGGCAGCAACGCGCGTCCGTCGAGGCCAAGGGACCGCATCGCGCGGTCGGCGACG
>DATCNE010000081.1:0-4228 GCA_036565395.1 Dermatophilaceae bacterium | reverse complement strand
CGACACCCTGGTCAGCTACGGCGAGAAGGTGATGGACAAGCGGGCCTCGACACCGCGAACCCAGCAGCTCCTCGAACGGGCCGACCTGCCGCTGCGCCCGGGGGAGTGGGCCGTCCTTCGGGTCGTGTCCGTCGTGGTCGGCCTGGCCGGCGGCATGGTCCTGTTGCGCGGCGGCTCGACCTCGATGCTGGTCGGCGCTTGTCTGGGGGTCCTGGTCGGGCTGGTCATGCCGGCGCTGTTCCTGAAGTTCGCCGCCAAACGGCGTGCAGGCAAGTTCGACGCGCAGCTGCCCGATGTGCTGACCCTGATCGCCTCCAGCCTCTCGACCGGCTTCTCGCTCCTGCAGGCCCTGGACGCGGTCGCCAGGGACGCCGCTGAGCCCTCGGCCAAGGAGTTCTCCCGGGCCCTGGCCGAGACCCGGATCGGCGCCGACATCGAAGACAGCCTGGACCACCTGGCCGACCGGATGGACTCCACCAACATGCGCTGGACCGGGATGGCCATCAGCATCCAACGCCAGGTCGGTGGGAACCTCGCCGAGACCATGCGCAACACCGCGACCACCCTGCGCGACCGGGAAGCCCTCAAACGTCACGTCAAGGGCCTCTCGGCCGAGGGCCGGCTCTCGGCATACATCCTGATCGCCCTGCCGGTCGGCATCTTCTTGTACATGCTCGGAGTCAACCGGGCCTACGTGGAGCTGCTCTGGACCACCATGATCGGCATCGGGATGCTCGCCGGCGGGCTGGTCTCCCTGGCCATCGGGGTCTTCTGGATGCGCAAAGTCGTCGACGTGGAGGTCTGACCCATGGGTGCCCAGATGCTGCTGATCTTCGCCGCGGCAAGCATCGCCGCCGCCGCTGTCATGCTGTTCCTGGTCGTGGCCCTGGGCAGTACCGCCCTGACCGGCACCGCACGCAGCCTCGCGCTGATCGAGCACACCGTCTCCCAGACCGAGGTGGGCCGCAACGAGCTACCGGTCGCCGATCGCCTCGTCCGACCCTTCTTCACCGGGATGAAGGACATGGCCCTGCGCCTCTCGCCCTCGGGCACCAGTCAACGACTCAGCCACCTGCTGGACCTGGCCGGCAACCCCGCCGGCATGACCGCCGAGAAGCTCCTGGGCTACAAAGGGGCCGGGCTGCTCGTCGGCGGCCTGGGCGGCATCCTCTACGGCGGGCTCAGCCTTCGAGGAGTCATGTTCGGCGCAGCCGGCGCCGCCGCCGGGTTCCTGCTACCCGACGTGATGGTCTACAACATCGGCGCCAAACGCCAAGAAGTCCTACGCCGCGGCCTGGCCGACGCCCTGGACATGCTCACCGTCTGCGTCGAAGCCGGCCAAGGATTCGACTCCTCCCTGATGCACGTCGCCCGATCCGTCGAAGGACCCGTCGCCGGCGAGTTCTCCCGGGTCCTGGCCGAGATCCAGATCGGCAAATCCCGCAGCGACGCATTCTCCGCACTCTCAGCCCGCAGCAAAGTCACCGAGATCCGCACCTTCGTCACCGCACTGGTCCAAGCCGACCGACTCGGCCTACCCATCGGCAGCGTCCTACGCGAACAATCCGTCCAGATGCGACTGGTCCGCCGCCAACGAGCCGAAGAAAAAGCCCAGAAAGTACCCGTCAAAATCCTCTTCCCCATGCTCCTATGCATCTTTCCCGCACTGTTCATCGTCATCATCGGACCCGGCGCCATCCGCATGATCGAAACCTTCAGCCACCTCAACTGATAGCCAGGGTTTCGGCGGCGAGAGCCTGGACTGCGAGTGGTGAGTCACACCGCTCAGACTTCACCGACTGCCAAGGCGGGTCACTCAACGCGCTGCTGGACAACTCCCAGCCGGATCTTCGGGTCGGTGACGCTCGCCCGCAGGTCGATGAGCTTGCCGAAGACGCTCTTGTGGTCGCTTTCGCTGATGGACACGGCATCGCTCTGGGTGGCGATGGTCACCGCGTTGCGGCCCGGCACTGCATTGACCACGAGCTGGACCTGACGTGCGGCGCCTCCGTTCACGTCGACTACCCGGGTGCTGCCGTTGGGCAGTTGGACGGTGAAGCGTCGCGGTGCGGCGTCCGGTGCGGCCAGGGAGAAGGTCAGGTTGACACCGTTGACGGTGGTCCGGCTGAAGTTGTGTACGTCGATCGTCGGTGAGGGTGCGGTCCATTGGAACGGTATGCCCCGGTTCCGTTCCACGCCGTATGCGCCTTGGTCGGAGTAGATGACCACCGGGTGCAGCACCATGTCACCGGCCGCTTTGACTTGGTCGGCGCCGATCCGTGACGTCAGCGACGTTCGTTGAGGTGCCAGGTCCCAGGCGACATTGCGGTTGTCGTCTGTGGTTGCGATGGGTTGGCCCAGAAGCACTGTGAGTTCACCGGCCAGTGTTGCTCCCCGGTCGGCATACCCAGCTCGATCGACCTCGACCGCGCAGAAGCCGGCGCCCACGAGATCGTCAAGGAGGGCGGGTGTCGATTTCTGTGGCAGGGCCAGCTGCCAGTCCGCCAAACTGGTGCCCTTGATCGCGCCGTAGCTCCAGGTCAGCGGAGATGACACTAGTGAAGGCCTGAAGTGCGCGTAGTCCGTCATGCCGTGAACGGGGGGGTTCTCCGGGAACGGCACGATCGGGAGCTGGAACACCGAGCAACCGGACCCGACCGTCGCTTCGAGGCTCCGGCTGAACGTCGTCAGGCTTGCGACCTCGTGGCGGAGATCCTGGTAGTGAGGGGCCAATGCGGGGTTCGTCTGGTCGAGCACTCCGATGACAAGCAGGGCTGAGGCGCTAAGCATGCCCAGGATTCGGTTTCTGCGGCCGAGCACGCTCACCCAGTGGCCGACGGCAAGGAGTCCGAAGAGGGCGATGATCACAAATATCCGCGACCAGGTGCGGATCTGTGGGGTCACGAACAGTGCCACGAAGGACCCGAGCCCACCGATGGAGTAGAACGACAGGGCCACCACGGTGAGCAGGCCGAGGATGCCGAGCTCGGGGTGGGCTGGTTTGACCCGCTGAGGTACGAGTATGGACAACATGATCACAAGTAGTGCGACGACACCTGCTAGCGGGATGACGCCCAACGCGGGCTGCTCGAACGTCGCGGTGGTGAGCCTGTTGTAGCCCTTGGTGAGGTATTGCAGGGCGTCCACCCGGTGGTAGAACCAGGGCAGGATCAGATCCATAAGTTTGCCTGCCGCCTGCTCGGACTCCCAGAACCCGCGCACGCTTGGCATCGACACCAGCGTGCTCTTGTCCTGGCCGGCGGCAATGCTGACCACCGCCGCGAGACTCACGGCTCCAACCGCGACAGGCAGCAGAGCGGCGCGGGCCACGGATATGCGGTCATGGGTGGCGACCAGTCGCACGACGAGGGTCACCGTCAGGAGGAGCAGCGTGAAGGCCGAGTAGTAGATCCCACCGATGGCGATGCAGACCACACAGAACGCTGAGGTGAGGTTCAACCGGAGTGCTGAGTGGCGCTGGGTCGCGTCCAGGCTGTTCACCTTGAGCCTGAACAGCGGCTCCCCCATTGCAGTTCGCAGCACCAGCCACAATCCCAGAGGAACCACCCAGTACGACGCCAGCCACAAGTGCCCGTACTTCAGCTGGTGCCCGGGCAGAGCGGAAAAGAGCACCCCCGCAACGACGGAACCCACACGGTTGAGCCCGCGCTGGCGGGCAAGCCAGTACATGCTGAGCGCGGCCAGAGGGAAGCCAAGCATGAAGTACAGCGCGCCAACCGTGAACGGATTGTCTGAGGTGAATCCGATCAGGCGCACGAGGAACAGGTGCAGCTGGTCAGCGTGGGGATACCAGCTGGCGTCCTGCCCAAAAGGTGCGCCCAGATTGTGGTTGTCGCCATACCAACCGTGGTCGAGCACGTCCTTGATCTGCATGGTCACACCGTTGGCGTCCCCGCCGGCAGCCATCGGGTCTCCAGGGCGCCATTCCCAGAGCCTCAGTGCCTGGACCATTGCGGCAACGGAAAGCAGCACTGTGACCACCGGGCCGGCCACCTGGTCGGCCAAGGGTCGGATCCGCCCCGCGGCCTTGGCGTTCTTCGTGAACTGGCGCAAACCACTACCTGACCGTCGGTTCCGATCGCCGTCCAGTCGCAGCGAGTTGACCCCGACCGTACCTGTCAGGAGCGGGTGGGGGCATGCGTACGCGCCGATTCGTGACCGAACGAAAGAGCGGCCGCTGTCGAACGATCTCACCTCGGCTGCCACC
>DATCNE010000080.1:0-2066 GCA_036565395.1 Dermatophilaceae bacterium | reverse complement strand
GTCGGTTAGACTGCCGATCGCGCCGCGGCTGTATGCCGTTCAGCGCGTTCGCGGGTGTAGTTCAATGGTAGAACATCAGCTTCCCAAGCTGACAGTGCGGGTTCGATTCCCGTCACCCGCTCCACACGCGAAAAGCGTTGCCACAGTTGGAGATTGACGAACTCCACTGCTCCGCGAGCCACCAGTCTGGGCCTCTTTTGGAGCAGCGTGAACGATCCGCGGGCGATACGTGGGCCATCCATGGGCCACGGACTCCCACGTCAGCACCGGCCTTCCGGCCATGGTCCTCGCTCCCCCAATCAGAAGATGGAGAGGGTGGGCAACAACTGCTGAGCGGCTTGAAGCAGCGTCTCGGCGTCCTGTATAGCTCTCTGCGCTTCGTCATGTGTGGTCGTCTCGCCGGGCCCTGTGGGGTACTCGAGTTCGTTGCGTCGTCGCCGCATCGCACCGAAGGGCCGGAACCCATCGCCGAACTGGGCACGCAGAGCCACCTCGACTACATAGTGCCCACCTGACGTCGTTGGCCGCAGGCCTTGCTGCGCAAGGATCGCGGTGCCGGAGTAGCGGGCGGCGTCGTATGCGAGGACGTACGCGCTGTCGGGGTCCTGGTCGGCGATCTCGCCTGCTGTTTCGAGGGTGCGCGCCGCCTTCTCGAGTAGGTGTGCGCCGTTGGCCTGTCCCCCGATGACTTGCTGCAGCTGTTTGTTGGCGATCAGCTGCTCGACCTGGGCGTCGCCTCGGGGCCAGCGGCTCATGACTCGGCCTTCCCTGCCGAGGTGACGTCGACCGTGGGCGACGCCTTGATCTGGAGGACCAAGGAGTCAGCGTCGTTGGCCCATTGTTCAGGGGTCCGGATCACTGGGTTGACCTGCATGCCCAGGCGCGCCTGAGCCCGGTCGGCCGCGTCGTAGACGTCAGCCCGGTCGGGGCTTCCGACGACGAGCACGTCCACGTCGTTCGGCGGAGGACCGGGCGTGCCGTGATACCGCTCAGCCCAAGAGCCGTAGATCAGGACCTGCTCGGCGTTGGCCAAACTGAATTCTTCACCGATGACTGTCTCCGGTCCGAAGGTGACCTCAAGAAGCCGGGTGAGTGGAACCGCGGCTCGGTTGCTCAGATTCGCGCGGAGAAGCCTTGCTCGGCCGAGGGTGCGGTCCGCCAGGATCCCGGCGCCCACAAGGCGCTGCGCCTCACGCTGGAGCGTGGTCAGTGGCACGTCGAGTCTCTTGGCGAGCTCGGTGAGGGTGTACTCGTGCTCGGGGTGAAGGAGCAGCCAGGCGAGCAGCGCTGCCTGGTGTTGGGACCGGAAGATGGGCATGAGCGCCGGGGCTTCACTACGCATAACTGGAATATATCGCCCGATTATAGGTAGATGCAAGACCCGGAGCGGGGCGAAGCTAGCGTCGGCAGCTGACTGGCCCGCGATTGGTGAAGAGTTTCTGTACTGCGTTAAAGCCGCCGGCTACGCCGGCGGCAGCGCGGCCTCCGGGCGGGCATGCGGCCTACGGCCGGTCCCGCCCTGCGCCGCACCTCACGGCAACGACTGCGCGCCACATGTCCTTCGACGATCTCGCGGATGGAGTGCTCACAACGTGCTTGAGGACCGCCGGATGCCGTTCCCCCGGGTTTGTTAAAGGAAACGTAATTAGTTGTCCATTCCGGAGTCGGACCAAAGGTCACGGCCCTACGGTGACCGGATGGTGGGGATTTGGGATCGAGGGGTCTTCTTTCGTTGGTGTCGCTCTGCCGGGATGTTCCGGCCAGACTCACCGCGCGCGGGCGCGAGCCGCCTGGCCCGGCTACGGATCCGCCCAGGCGCCGATTCATCCGTCATCACGGGTCCGTCGGTCGCCCACATCACAGGAGACCAAGCCTTGCTCCCTCATTGCGACAATTAAGGCTTCGACGTGAACCCACGATCGAGGGGTGTCCGCGTGACTTCTGTTGTGCCCTCCTTGGTCAGGCATCCGGTTGCGGTTCCGCTGGGCGTGGCGCTTCTGGCGGTCGCGCTGCTCGGTGGCGTCGCGTCAGTTGCGGTCCACGAAGAGAACAACACGGTCCAGAGT
>DATCNE010000079.1:0-4591 GCA_036565395.1 Dermatophilaceae bacterium | reverse complement strand
CCGGTCACCGGGGCTTCCGGAACGTTTGTGGCGTGCTTCGACGCGATAGTCGACCCGGTTCACAGCCGGCTGGCCACCATCGCCGACGCCAGGGTCACGAGCCCGAACGCCACGGCGCGCAACCCGTTCTCCAGTGGCTCGAGCAGTGAGTTCCGGTCGAGCTTGGCTTGGGTGCCGTCGCGGTAGACGATCCGCCCGTCCACGGACTGGGTACGGCGCCGCAGCGTTCGTGCCGGCAGGCTCAACGCGCGCTGCCCCAGAGAGAGGAAGAACGCTGCGACAGCGGCCATCACCGCTGCGCCGCCCAGCCGGAAATCCTGCGCGTAGTAGCCGGTCAGCACCGGGAACGCACCCCAGCCCAGCGCGAAACCAGCCGCGTTGTGCAAGATCCCTCTGCCCAGTTCGAGGTTGTAGGCCAGGACGAGCACGACGCCTACGACGACGAACGGCAGCAGCCGCATCCCGCCGTACAGCAGACCGGCCACGACCGGCACGGTGACACCTACGCCGGCAGCGATCGCCAAAGCCGCGGCGGGGATACCTGTCTGAAGGGGTCGCCCGGCAAGCTCGTCCAACGCGTGCGCCCCGACCCCGACCGCGAGGAAGAAGGCGACGAGTGTGCCGCCGAGTCGCCACGCCACGAAGTGTGGGGCCAGCGCGGCGCCGATCGCGACATAGGACAGGTGCCATGCGGTGTAGGGCGGGTGCAGCAGGGTCACCCAGTCGCGCACCCCGCCGTTGCCGGCACCGCGCGCGTAGAAGGCGGGCCGGTCTTCCGCGCGGGTCACGGCTGGGTCGCCTTCGTCCCCCACATGACCAGGCCACCACCTAGGCTCATCAACTGCCACCCGACATCGCGAAAACCGGCCTGCTCCCAGGCGCGGACGTGCCAGTCGAGCGGGTACCGCCGGTAGTGGGCCGGGATGCTCTGGCTCAGGAACCGGCCCACCCGCCACCATGGGCTCCCGCCGGCCATCCAACCGACCAGGGGCAGCACCGCGAACACGTATACGCGCCACGCGGCGCGCCAGCCGGCCGCCGGGGGCACGAAGAACTCCAGGCTCGCCATCGTCCCGCCCGGGCGCAGGCAGCGCGTCATCTCCAAGATCGCTGCCGCAGGCTCGTCGACGTAGCGCAGCAGATACGAAAAGCAGATGGCGTCGAAGCACTCATCGCCAAACGGCAGCTGCTCAGCCCGCCCGGCGACCAGCACCACGTCCCCGGGCCGGTCGGCCGCCTGCACGTTGCGCAGACCTCGCCGCAGCATCGACTCGTTGAGATCGACGCCGACCACGGTGGCTTCGGTACGACGGGCCACCGCGAGCGCCACCCCCGCCGGCCCGGTCGCAACATCCAGCACACGGCGCGGTTGCCCGGCCGCGATCCTTTCGACAACCGAGCGGCGCCACCGACGGTCCTGCCCGAACGACAACAGCCAAGCGAGCCGGTCGTACCGCCGCGGCAGCCCGGTGAACACCTCGCGCGCCACCTGGTTGCCGAGCGAGTCGCTGGTTTGCGGCGTCGTCATGAAACTCATCCAATCCCCCGGCACCCGAATACGGAAGTCAACGATGCCCAAAGCACGTTTGTCGTCCGGCCCCGGTTCACCGGCGAAGGTCCGTCGTTCCCATAGGGATCCCTCACTGGACGACAACGTTTATGACGCGGGATTTGGATAATCGGGCAGGATGGTCGCGTGTCCGCGTCGACGTTGCATGTGCGAGCCGCCGGTGGCGATGACTTCCTCGCAGCGGCGCGGGTGCGGGCGCGTTCCTGGGGGGTCGCTTACGAAGGGCTGGTCCCGCGCAGCTACTTGGACGCCATGGCTGATGAGTCCTCGATCCGCGCTTGGGCGCAGCGTGCGTCGACATCGGGCGTCAGCCGCCACCATGTTGCCGTGCTCGACAGCGTCGTCGTGGGTTTCACCGGTGTCGGGCAACGAACACGCCACAGACGTTCCCAAGACGTCGGGGAAGTGTTTGCGATGTACGCAGACCCGAGCGTGTGGGGTGTCGGCGTGGGACGGGCGCTCATGCAGGCCGCATTGGGCGATCTTCGAGCCCATGACTACAGACATGCCTGTTTGTGGGTCCTGGTGGGCAACGCGCGCGCCATCACGTTCTACGAACGCGCCGGCTTCACTGCCACCGGCGAGCGCGCCACGTCATCCGCCGGCGACCTGCCCGAGTTGAGGTACGCCCGACGCCTTGACCCCATGACCGTTCAGACCTCTGAGCCTGCGCCCAGCGCTCGGAGGCAGGCCGAGCGAACGTAGCCGCCTGACCAGCGGCTACTTGTGCGGTCAATTGCTGTGGACCGTCCACCGTCCCTGTGCTCGATCGGCGACCGGTCACCGTTCCGTTTACGGGCTGCGGACGGTCGACAAGAAACAGCCGGACATGACGCGGTTCGCGCGGTCTGGCCGAGGTGCACACAGCGTCGCCCGCGAGGCGAATGGTTCAGTCGGGCGCGTGGTCAAGCTTGTTGGAACTCGAGGCGGTTTCCAAAAGGGTCGAACGTGTGGAACCGGAGCACGCCTTGTATTTCGTTATCCGAGCGCGTCGTCTCGTGCCCCGCCAGTCGTACCGTTCGTTCAACGACATCGAGGTCCTCCACGATGAACGCCGGGTGTGCCTTACGGGCGGCTCGAAAATCCGCCTCGACGCCAAGGTGGAGAACGGCAGCACCAGCCGTGAACCAGCATCCACCACGCGCCGCTAGCGTTGCGGGCTTGGGCAACTCGACCATCCCGAGCAATCCGCCGTAATAGTCGCGGGCGACCGGCTCCGCGCCGCTCGGAATCGCAACCTGGACGTGGTCGTAGCCAATGATCATGACTTCGCCTTCATTCACCATGGAGTCATTGTGGACGTGCAAGCGTCGCACTGCGAACGCACTCTCCTGCTTGAGATGGGTGTGCGTCCTTGTTCGGTGAGGGATCGGCGAGTGGGCGGCCGTCCGAAGGCACCGGTGGTCAGACGGTCCCTCTTCGGTTGGTATGGAAGACTACCGAAACAAACGAAGGTCTGTTGAGGAGCGTGAGATGACCAGCACGATTGCCGTCCTGGCCATCGATGCCATGGAACCACGCAGAGTGGCCGATTTCTGGGCGGCTGCGCTCGGATGGCAGATCATTGACGAAGATGACGACGGAGTAAGCATCGCCCCGACAACCGGCGCCTGGCCCACTATCGACGTCTTCCGGGTCCCAGAGTCCAAGTCAGTCAAGAACCGACTGCACCTCGACCTCCGTGCAAACGGAACGTCCACGGATGACGAAGTCAATCGGTTGCTGCAGCTCGGCGCCCGTATGGCAGACGTCGGGCAGTCTCCAGACTCAACCTGGACGGTCTTAGCAGATCCCGAGGGCAACGAATTCTGCGTCCTCTCCCGCACGGTTCAGGACACCAAGCTCGACAATTGACAGTTCCGCGCGGCACAGCATCTGTTCCGTACTCCTGCATGTCCTACAGAACGAACGATGACCGGACGCATCTGAGCCAAGCTCCGGTGTCCTCAGGCGGATCCCGCTACGGAACGACGAAAGCCATGTTTGTGCCAGGTCGGTGCAGCCTCCGCGCGTGCCCGCTGGGCTGTTTCGCTGATGACACGGCGGGCACCCAGTTAGCGACGCCTTGGTCAGCCAGCCTTCGTGCTGTTTGGACTGCGACAATGAGTCTCGTGCGTCTTTACCTGTCTTCCTTTCGCACCGGCCAGCATCCCGAGAGGCTGCTCGGGATGGCCGGAGTCGGTCGCCGCACGGCCCTCGTTCCTAATGCACTCGACGGGCTTGACGCGCAGGTCCGCGCGGCCGGACTGGATCGAGACCTGCATGACCTACATGCGGTGGGACTCGACGTCACGGTCCTCGACCTGAGACACGAGGGCTCACTCGAGCAGCTCTCGGACTACGACATCGTGTGGGTCCGAGGTGGCAACGTCTTCGTGCTGCGCCGCGTCTTGGCTGATACCGGAGCCGATGACCTCCTGGTCGAGCTTCTGCGCTGCGACGTGATGGTCTACGGCGGGTACAGCGCCGGCGCCTGCGTCCTTGCACCCGACCTGAACGGGCTGGAACAGGTTGACGATGTGAGTGCGGTTGTTGAACCGCTCATGAGTGGGCTCGCCGTACTCGACAGACCGTTCGTACCTCACGTGCGTTCCCCCAGTCATCCAGAGACCGCTGCTTGTGACACCGTCTCCGCTACATACGTTGCGGCTGGTCAGCCGCATTGGGCCCTGCGCGACGGCGAGGTACTACTGGTCGACGGCGAGAAGGTCGAGTTTCTACCTGCGTAGAACCGGCTGTCGTCGGTCCGGCAGACGATCGCTGACCGGTCACGGTTCGGTAATCGGGGCGGCAAACGGCCGACAAGCACGACCTCACATGCCGATGTACGCGCGTCTATTCGCCCACTAAGACGCAGGCGGCCGTCCCCGACGAAAGGCTCGCTCATCAGCGTAAGTCGTTTTGTGTCAAGCCTTTGGTCCGGTGCCTCGCCTGTCGTCTGTCCCTGCATAGCCGTAATTGGGGTGGGCCCAACAGCGTGTAATCGGGTTGGTCAGACGACGGGCGGGGCTGCCCATGATG
>DATCNE010000078.1:0-9893 GCA_036565395.1 Dermatophilaceae bacterium | reverse complement strand
GACTCGGTTCTGGGCCATGGTGCGGTGGAGTGCACTCCACCACGGGCGGATGCAGATCAAATGGCTGGACCCCGATCCAGAAGGCTGACCACACTTCGGCCACGACCGAGCGCACGACATGCGGCAGAAGCGGATGTCTGTTGAGTGGACAAGACTGCAAGCATGAGCACCGAGTACCCCCACGCCGTATGTGATTATTGCGGAGCCCAATCGTCGGGACTGGACTGGCTGCGTCTGGAGATCTTCCGAGAGGATCCTGCAGGAAAACCCGGAGATGGCGACTATCTCAACCTGTGGTTCTGTGCGCCGACCCACGTGGGCAGGTACTTCACCGAACGTCCGCTCGACTTCTCGCGCGACGATCCGTTGAAGCGGGGTTGGCGTGATCGGCTGGCGTCGACGGGTTTCGCGCTGGGCGTAGGTAGCGTCATGTTCTTCACCCTCGTCGGTGTGTGGACGCTCATAGGGTGGCTCCGTAGCTGACTTTGGGCGCTGCACATGATGCCCGCTCGGCGGCATGTGAGTGCGTTGCTCTTGATCGGCTATTGGGCCTTGGGGGTCGTGCCGTTGGCGGCGATCCGGTGCTAATCTCCGCCACGTGAGTGAAGGTGGGGATGAGCCGCTGGCTATCTTCCAGTTCTTTGACGACGAAAGTGGCGTAGACGCCTATACCTCGCTCCAAGCGGCCGAGGGCGCCATCGAAGGCTTCGACGTCAGGAACGGCGAGGGCGATTTCTTCGCAGCTGACGGCCGGGCGGTCGAGGCGACGATCGTAGGTAAATGGGGCCAGGACGTGTCGTTGCGGGTGACAGACCATCACAGGTCCGATGAACTGAGAGCACGCTTGGCGGCCGCCTTGCCCGTCGTCGGTATCGACGCCTCTCTTGCCGACTCGCCGTTGGCGGCGGCGCAGGCGCTCATCGATGCGAAGTGGAACGCACGTTGGCCTCGGTGGCCAGTTTGGTTGGACCGCCGACTGCACGGGTCCAAACACACCGTCGTCCCACCGTAGGTGCTGAGCTGAGTCGTACAGCACCGGCCCGCACGTCGATACAACAGCACATCGGCAAGGGCGCACCCGTCGCGGCAGATCCGGACGGCTCATCAGTCGTACAAATGAATCTGGCCGAACTGCGATTTGGCGGCACCGATAGGCCGATACTGTGCGGGATGCCCACGAAGGAGAGGCTTGGCCGATGGCACGGAAGCGCGAGCAACGGAAGCGCGCGCAGTTGCGTGGCCAAGGGTGGCTAGCGGCCTTCTCAGTGCTGCCTCTGATTCTTGTCGCGGGGTATCACTTGGTAATCGGAGGCAACATCACCCTCCTCCTCGTCGTCACAGCGGCCGTGGTCTGCTTTGGGCTGATGCTCGACGTCGGTCGTCGCAGATGGTACGCAGCCGTGCGACAACGCACCGCTCTCGGGGGCCGACACGTTTGGCGGGCGTCGATCACGACCGAGTCTCTGAACGGTTTGTCGACTCTTCCACGGGCTGTGTACTTTCTCCGCGACCTGCTCCCCCTCACGGTCGAGATCAATCCAAATGCACTGGTCATGTCGCCTCCGCGCCGCTATGCGCGGATTGGCGTGGCTAAACAGCGGATTGCCCTGACGGATATTCGACGCTGTGATCGGCAGGAGTTGGGGCATGTCCGGCCAGATGGCTCACTGAGCACCACTTCCGTGGTCGCAGTCACGGTGATCCTCAAACGAGGGGACTCGTTCGATCTTGTCTTCGACGTTGGCGGCAAGGACTTTTCCGGCGCCTTACGGAGTGCGTCGGCAGGTGCCGCGAACTAGCGGATTGCGCTATCTCTTGAGTCGCCAACCGCTCGCTCATCGGCGCGGGCATTCGGCGGGCTGGGGTGCGTGACCGTCGAGTCGTCAGGTTCCGGAGGCCATGTAAGCGGCGAGGATGTAGTTGGGGTGGCGGTCGAGGTTCTTCCTGGCCCGGTCGTATCGCATGGTGGTGCGGGGGTCGGCGTGGCGGGCGGCGATCTGGACGTCACGCAGGTCGACTCCGGCGTCGAGCATGGTGGTCACGAACGTATGCCTCAGCATGTGCGGGTGCATGCGAGGGAGCCGGACCCCGGCCGTGGTGGCCAGACGCCGCAGCCTTCGAGTGGCGGCGTGGCGATCCATCCTGGCACCACGGGTGTTGAGCAGGATCGGACCTGCCGTTCGGGCGTCCACAGCCCGGTCCACCGCTCGCCCCACGGCCGGAGGCAGGGGCACGAGGACGACTCGGGTGCCCTTGCCGACCACCCGCAGCACCCGGTGCCCGTGCTCTTCTCCAAGGTCGGTGACGTCGGTGCCGGTTGCTTCGAAGATCCGGAGCCCGAGCAGGCCCAGCATGGCGACCAGGGCGAAGTCGTAGCGGTTCGCGGACTCGCGAGCGGCGGTCAGCATCACCTCAAACTGCAGGTGCGTCAGCCCGAGTGTGGGTGACTCGGGTGGGACGGTGGGTCGGCGGACGTACTCCGCCGGTGAGTGCTGCAGGACTCCGTCGATGACGGCGGTGCGGTAGAACCCGCTCAGCACGGAGGTGCGCCGGGATACGGTGGATGGTTTGTAGCGGCGGGTCTCCTGCATCCAGCGGACGTACAGCTCCAGCTGGGCGCGCTGAGCCCGGAGCGGCTCTATGTCTCGTCCCGCACACCAGCTGAGGAATGCCCGCAGGTCTGAGTCGGTGTGCTCTCGGGACAGGCCCTTGAATCGGGCCAGGTAGGCGGCCGCAGCCAGGTGCAGCCGGGCCTCGTCGAATAAAGCGTCTTCGCCGGCGCCGGCCGGCACGATGAAAGAGGTCATCCTTCAGCGTCCGCTGGTTAGATCACCGAAGGCGACCTCGGCGGCGGAGTACACCACCTGCGGCAAATGAGGACGTTGCCTTCCACCACTTAGGAGCGTCCAAAGAACCCTGCTATTCGCTCCTGTCGTCTTGCACGTCGTGCCTGCCCTGCTGCGGCCCTCTCGGCTTTCTCTCGCTCCCGACGGAGCGGTACGACTGGGGCGATGTCAGCAAGTTTGCGAGTAACTTGAACCGCCTCGTCCGCAGTCAGCTCGGCCGTCACGGAATAGCCGCAATCGTGTAGCTGGGCGATCTGTCGATTCCTGTCGGTGAGTAGGTCGACGTTGATTGACCAGGACGCGTAGGTCAGCAAGACGTCCCAGCTGGAGTCGTCGGCGGGATCCAGCTCGATGCCCATTCCGGGATCGCCGTGGCCGCGAGCCAGTCCTACATCTCGAAGCCATCGCTGCGCCTGCGCTACCTCGGGAGGCAGCTCATCCCTGAAGTCGGAGTACGCGTCGACACGAACCTTCGTAAGTCGGGGCCGCAGGACGTCCAACACCGCCTGACAGGCGAGTGCTGCTTCCGCTCGATCGACGATGTCTTTGTCGACAACGTAGGTCCAGTCCCCGCCCTCGCTCCTACGGTTCGACGTCATGGGGCTCATCTTGCCGGAGATCCGTTCCGCCGCGACTTTGATCCCACCGTCGTATGGTCGCCACGCAATCGTCGGTCATCAACGACGGTTCCCATCGCGGCACACGCAAAACGCCCCACTAGCGGCAATTGAGTACGTTCGCTGGCTGGCAGAAGATGTCCTGCCGCCGGTGACGTGTAACCCAGTTCGAGACTGGGGCGGCGTCCGGCGTCGGTTACTGTCGGGGCGAGGCCGCGCGCTGCAACTTCTGACGAGGCATTAGGACTGGAGCTATGGCGTGAGAAGACTGCCAATAATCGTGAGTGTCGTCAGCGGGCTCGCCTTGGCCGGAGGTGCCGCGACGGTGATTTACCTCTGGATTGGCCTTGGCCACCGCGGTGAAGTTGCGGACGCCACGCAGACTGCGGGCTTCACGACCAACGCTGAGATTGTCGCGGGCGTGCTCGGTCTGGGTCTCATCGGCATCGGAATGGCGGGCTTGATTGTGGCCGCTGTGCTTTTCGGGCGCGGGTCCGATCGTCACGCACGGTAGTTCGTGATTGACCATCGACGTGTTTGACGCTGTGTTCGTCCGGCCACTGCGCGCCTTCTGCGGGCAGGCACAATAGGGGTCCGGCGCGGAAGCTCTGCGCGGCAGGTGCCACGCACGACGAAAGGCTCTCGCATGTCTGACTTCGACAGCAGCCGCGCGCTGGCCTACCCGGGCACCCCTGGTCCGGGCTACCAGGACGCCGCTGGGTCCCAGCCCGCCGACAACCTAGTCTGGGCCATCCTGGCGGTCTTCTGCTTCTGGCCCCTGGGTGTCGCCTCGGTCGTGAACGCCGCGAAGGTAAACGGTCTGTGGGCCAACGGGGATGTTGAGGGCGCTCGGGCGGCTTCGAGGAAGGCCAAGCGCTACGCCATCTGGTCCGCCGCGGTCGCCGGCGCCTGTGTCTGCGTTGGCGTCGGCCTCACAGTGCTTGCGATTATGTCGCCCGCGCCGGGCTCGTGAACTGGTCGTCGACCCGCACAACTCAGAGGCAGACTCTCCTCGCCTCAGTCGATTTCGGTTCGTAGTCCGGACCCGTCCTCAGATGCGCAGAGAGGACACCGTTCGATGGAGACGGTCTGTCCGCGGGCCTCCCCCGTGTCCTTCCCAGAGCGCTGGGCGTGCAGAACACCACCGTGGGCGTCGAGGTGTTCGTGCAGGCCCGTGCCGTATTGCGTTCGATGTCAGCGCCGTTGAGGTGCAGCCGGATGAGACCGAGCGCGAGGGACGGCTTCTCGGTCTGAAGGATCATTGGCATAACCCAGTGAGCGGACGCACTGTCATCGGCACGACCGATCGCACTATCGGCGGCATGACAGGATGTTCGCATGGCGCGGATTGTGCTCTGGTGGACGGGCTTGGCCGCGTCGGTCTTGTTGGTCGTTGCTGCCTTCGGGAGCCAGTCGGGTACGTGCGTCGACTCTTCGAATGCTGCCGCATCATCCTGCTCAAGCCAGGGGTCTGGCGGCCTGCTTCTGGTTGGGCTGGCTGCCTTCGTGCTGTCGGCATGGATGCTCAGACGTGCCTATAAAGTCCGGCGTTTTGGCGACGCGACGCGCTAGCCCTGCTCCGACGGCCGAACGCGTGGTGCTCGACGGGGTCCAGCGCAAGAGCGGGCGGCCACGGCAACGCTTCCGGTGCATCTCGTCAGATGGTTCCTACCGCCGCTTCATCGGTGCGCTCGGTAGGACACGCTCGAACGACCACACCTGTGTCGAGTGCGAGAACAACACCGCCCGCAAGGCCGGAGCGGTCCCCAAGCGTAAGGGCGCCGCGGCCACGCCGCCGTCTGCGTCGCCAGCCGCCGGTTCGACCGCCAAGCTCAGGTCGGCCACCCAGGTGCCAGCCGGGGGCAAGGGAGCCTCCCCGTAGCTACGCGAGCGGGGTGGCCGATCCCGGCGGTCAGCAGCCGTGGACGACCGCGTGCCCGGCGGCCGTGACCGGCTGGGTGCGCTGGATGCCGAGCTGCCGGAACGTCACCTGGGCGCCGGGCACCGGGACCGTGAACGGCGACTGTCCCGGCGTGCACGGCGCGAACGTCCCGTGTACGAGAAGACGAGCCTCCGCGCCCGGCGCAAGTTCCACGGTCGTCGGGAGGTCCACGGACGACGTCGAGAACGGCCCCGGCTCGACCGTCGCGGACAGCAGGGTCACCGACGTCGAACTCTCGTTCATCGCCGTCAGGGTGTACGTCACGTCACCACCCTGGGACTGGTCGTAGGCCACCGGCTTAGGGACGTCCCCGCTCGACACCTCGGACCCCGGGAAGCCCTGGAACGTCCCTTCCGTCAGCACTGTCGTGCTGAGGAACCAGGCTCCGGCCGCGACCAGCACAGCGATGAGTCCCGCAACCAGCAGCAGCCCCCGCGGTATCCTCGTGCCCGGCTTGGCCTCAACGGTCTCAACGCTCACGGTTCCCCCTCGGTTGGCCTTGCTCACAGCCTGCCCTGTCTCGCCCGCACACGCAGGCATCCTACGAGGCACTGTGCGCGGCGGCCACGGTCGCGCAGCAGTCGCAGGGGCATCGCCGGTCGATTCACGGCGGGCTGCCATCTCACCTAAATCGTAAGGGGGGGAGCAGTGCTCAGTACGACAGCAAGATGAGACGACTGCGGGTAAACCGGTGCGGTTGTCTGACGCGATCGAGTGCACGACCAGCGGCATGTGGGTGCGTTCTTCTTGGCCCTGGCGTGGGTTTGCCGTCAAGTGGATGGCCTATGGGCCCACAAGTGCAGTTCGGCCGCGGGCACGGTTGAGAAGGACGATGGCCACCACGATGGGCGCTATCAGGACGACGAGCAATAACGCGACCCCGAGTGCCGGCGCCAGCCCCGAGCTGGTGCAGGCCTGTGCCGGAGTGACGATCTGACCGCTGATGGTCGAGGCCACTGGGCCGACACAAGGTTGTGCTCCACCAAGCCACGAGGCCGCGAAGGCGCCGCCAAACAGAGCCAGCCCAGGGCCGCCGGGAACGATCAGGGTGCCCAACAGTTTCTCCGACCGCCGCCAGAGCCCTGAGCTCCACAGCAGGATCACGCCCACAAACCAGCCAAGGGGTATCAGGGAGCCAACGGTGAGCATCACCACGGCGCCCACCTCCAGGCCGATGCCGGTCCGCCGGCCCAGGGAGCGGCCCGGATTTGGAGGAGGCGCCAGCGGGTTGTCCTCCAATGCTGCGGCAACAATGTCGGCCGGGTCTCCGAGCCGGTCGAGCATCGTCCTGACGGCCGCTTCGTCAGCGCCTGTTGCTCCGCTCATCGATGCGGCAATGTGCTCTCTGATCTCCGCCAGCAACTCAGTGCGACGATCGGGAGGCAGCGCTTGTGAGGCGCCGGCCAGCCGGGTCAGATACTCATCGACCAGTCGATCTGCCGTGCTATTGGTCATGTCGCTTCCTCTGGCAATAGCGCGTCGACTGCGTCGCGGAAACGCCGCCAGTCCGCGGTGAAAGCCAGGAGCGCACGCTCGCCGGCCGGTGTGAGGGCGTAGTAGCGGCGAGGTGGACCCTCAACCGACTCCGCCCACGTGGTGGACACCCAACCCTCGCGACGCAATCGCGACAGCAAGGGATAGATCGTCCCCTCGCTGATCACCATCCCGTCGGCCTCGCTGAGCCGACGCACGAGGTCGAACCCGTAAAGGCTGGTGCCGCTGAGCAGCGACAGCACGCAGTACTCCAGAACCCCGCGACGCAACTGAGACAGCGATCTCGTCTCAGTTGCTGTCATGCGTCACAAGGTACTAGGCAGGGAACGGAAGCACAACGAACGCACTCAATTCGGCATGTCCGGTAGTTTCCGCCGTCCCGAAAGCGGAACCGTCAGCCGACGATGTGACGGCGCGGTCCAGCTCCGCCCTGATCGTCAGTAACCCGAACCTTCAAAGATGAAGGTCGCCGCTGACTGTCCGCGCCGACTCAAGGAAAGCCCCATGCGGTCGTGCAAACCCGCCCAAGGTGGGCCGACGGAGAGCACGTCTGGCCGACCACAGAATGGCAGCAGGACCCGTGCCACTGCCGGTACTGCGGCCTTCATCGCGAGGACCAGGGCCGATGCTGGCGTCGATTCGTGGCGGCCCGATCAACTCGAGGTCATCCCTCAGAGCGTCACGCTCGCCGAGGCCGGCGCGTACCATGCGTCACCGCTAAACGTCGCGACGAACGTCGTGCCCGACTTGGCCTTGATAGTGGTCGTGAGGTCGCCGTCGGTGTTCACCGTTCCGGAGGCGATCGTCGTCCCGTTGGCGGCGATGGTGACCGTACGGTTGGTGTACGTCGTGCCCAGATGCGCCGTGACCGTGACCCGCCCACCGGCCGAATGCCTCGCCGAGATCGTCAGCGACGTCGAGTTCAATTTGATCTGCACCCCTTGGGACGCCGACGAGGGCAGGTGGGTCGCGTCGCCGCCGAAAGTCACGGTGTAGCTGACCGTGCCGCTCGACACCGGTGTGTCGGTGAACCCGTACACGCCGTTGTCCGCGGTGGTCACCGACGCCAGCATGGTTGTCACGCCGCCTTGGCTGCGGCTCACGGACAGGGTCCGAGCGCCCGTGGTGCTGCCGTCGGCGAAGCTCAACGTGCCGCCAATCGTGATGGGAGATCCAGCGTTCGATGCGTTCGCTGTTGGCACGACCGTCACGGACGTCGCGACTCCCCCGTACACCGGCAGCGCATGCAACACGACATTGCCGAGTTGGGTGTCCTGGGTGACCTCATACAGGGTCGAACTGTCAGACGAGAACGCCACGCCGCGGCTGGCCCCGTTCAGGCTCGAGTCGGTGGCCGACGTCTCGTCAATGTTATACATCAACGCTGGTTGGATGCTGCTCAGCTGGTACTCGACGACGTCGTTGTTGTAGATGCCGTTCATGCCGCCGGCGAAGTATTTGCCGTCAGCGCTGTAGGCCGCGGCATTCGGGTAGGGGTTGGCGCCGAATCCGCCGACCTGCGCGAACGTGGTAAGGCTGTAGTTCGTGAAGTTGTAAGTCGACCCGCAGGCGGGCGTGAACATGGAGCCGTTGGGACTGATGGCGACGTCCGTCAGGTTGGAGCAGTTCAGGGCACTGGTCGACGCCGCCACGCTCGGCAGCCCGTTGGCGATCGAGATGACCCTGAACGACGCTGGTGAAAGCCCCTGGTCGGCCTCCAGAACTTCGCTGTGCCCCGGGACGGCGCGCACCAGCGGGTTGTAAAAGGCACCTGACGACACCGTCTGTGGCGGTGCGGTCGGCTGGGCCAGGTCCAGGACTCCGACCCCACCAAACTGACCGTCGCAGGTATAGCCGAACGCCAGATAACCGCCGACCACGGCCACCGACGTTGGACACTCCAACGTCGGCAGCTGGTACGTGGCGGTCACGGTCAACGACACCGGGTCGATCTTCAGGATCTGGGAGCTGCCCGTGGCGGCCGCGTAGACGGCCGAGCCGTCCGGCGCGAGTGCGAGGTCCGCGATGCCAGGGGTAGAGATATGGGTGATCGTGTTTCCGGCACCGTTGGTGACCAACACTCCGGGCAGTGTGGGGCCGGAGGCGAACAACAGGTCGCCGTGGCTGTCAGCGACGAACGACACCGATTGGACCAGAGCGAGCGTCACGCCCGCCGTTTCGGCGTCGGCACTCGTCGCGGCGAAGCCGACCAACACCGTTGCTGCGAGCCCGGCGCACGCCAGATGCGCGCTAAATCTGGTGAATTTGGTGCGCACAGTCATCATGCGATTTTCCCTTCCATGGTTTGCCCCTGATGACAGCGGTACCCAACTTTCCACTCGTGCCTAAACGCTCTCACTGGCCGGCGCGGGCGGGCATCGTCCATTCGGTCAGTCCAAGGGCGCCGGCTCACCTACCCGGGGCACGCACACCTCACCGCATCGCTGCCGCGAGCCACCATTGACCGGCCCCTCAGGGCAGTCCGCTGGGGGAGCCTTCTGGGACCGCCGGGACGGCAAGCGTGATCGATACCACCGGTCCTCGGCACTCTGATGGAGCGAAGGTTGCGCTTGTGGGCACAGGGACACGGCGGTCTTTGCCTGGCACGCAGTCCTTGGCCCGGCCGTTCGCAGCCTGAAATGAGGCCCGTCGCCGACGACAGCGGCGATTCGCTTAATCCATCCGACCGAAGCCGAGACATGCACGTGGGGTTGCCCACCTCTTGACTCATCCCAAAGAACGCCCGCATGACTCGGACGAACGGACAACCGCTCACCGGCTATAACAGTGAGTCCCGATTGCGGAACGATGACCGGACGCGTCTGAGCCAAGCTCGGTGTCCGTAGAGGATGGCTCAACGCTCAGATCGACACTGCGGGCTCCACCGGTTCTACGGCGGTATCGGCGTGGCCGCGCAACCTAATCTCCCGGAGGAACCAGGTCAGCGCGAAGGCGAGCAGCACGACCGGGACTGCGGACTCGAGCACCGTGCTC
>DATCNE010000077.1:0-2478 GCA_036565395.1 Dermatophilaceae bacterium | reverse complement strand
AGGTGCTCGACATGCCCGAGGCCGCCGAGCCGTTCGTCGACTACTTCCGTTCCATCGCCGGCGAGCACCCGGACTGGGACGAGTACAAGCAGGCGATGGCCGACCAGGGAAAATCGCTGATCCGGATCACGCCCACGAGCTAGGGCCCTGTGGCCACCGGTGGCTTCCCGCCCGAGGTCGCCGAGCGCATGGGCTGAGACTGTCGTTCTGACTCCTTGGACACGTTTCGGCGGGCGACCAAGCCTGCTCACTGCGCGAGAGCGAAGGATCACCGGAAACATCGGAACAAGACTCGGTGACCCGTAGGACGATCGCCCTACGGGCGGTCCTTCGCGTTGAATTCTCTGTTGCGACTGGGATCCCACCTTTGGCCCCGACGAAGGGCCCGAGTGAGCCCGGAGTTCTCGATGCCGTGCCCAGCGCTGTGCGCGATTCGCGACCGGGACCTTGCAGCCGTCGTGACCAACGTGTGCCACCCATGACCAACCGACGACATCGGCCGTCGTTGAGAATGGGTTCATGCTGATCGAGCGGCGGGTCGACTTCGACTACGGCTACCGGATGCGGTGCGAGAGCTGTCGTGTCAGCTCTTGGCTCGCCGCCAAGGATTACGCGGACAGCCCGGAAGCGATGATGACGTGCTCTAGCTGCGGGGAAGAGTTCAATTTCGGCCCGGCGGTCGTCGACCTGCGAGACGCCGCGGACGCCGCTCTCGATGACACCCGCCTGCCGCAGCTCGCCTGGTACCACACGACGACCGATCCCGGCTGGCCTCTGCCGTCAAAACCCCTCACAGCCGACGAACTCAAAGCCCTCCGCAAATGGGGCTGGCCTGAGGAGCGGCTGGACTCCTACCGCCAACGACACGAGAGCCAGGCCATTCACCTCGGCACGTACGAAGCCGCGATCGAGTCAATGCTCCGACGCATGCGCAACCAGGGCGACCGAAATTCCCAGTTCTACTTAAACAGAGTGCGCCTTCGTGAGGGCCTTGCCATAGAGCCTGGCTGGCGCGACGAGAACAACGCCGAGGCTGCGGCCATAACCTCGATCGACCTCGCCATCCAGGGCGTGGACGTGATCCGTTACCTCAACGCTCACGAGTCCATCGGCAGCCTCTCGATCGCCCTTGTGCGTGGAGCTATCGAGTCAGTACAGAGGGTCGTTGTGCCCATCTCGCAACTCGTCGAGCGGCTCGACGACGCCACGCTTGAACGGGTGGGCGCACTCAGGGACGAGGTGCACGCCGTCGAAGCTAAGCACGCGAACGACCCTATGACCACCCATGACAGGCTTAGGCAGAAGCACGTTGCGCGAGCGGGAGGGCCGTTCGTAAAGTCCCCCGCACCCGAGACCTACGCCGCCCTGACGGAGCTGGAGCGGCTTGTCGAGGACAAGTATCTCGGTGGCGTCTCGCCGGTCATCCGACGTGACTTCATGCAGTCGGTGGAATCGCCGCGGACAGCGGCCACCTACGAGAACGACTTGGTCTGGCTCAATAAGTTCATGGGTCGCGTGGCGCTGCTTACCCGCCACGACGAGGTGCGCGAAGTTCTTGCTGGCCAGTCATGGCAGGCAGTCCAACCGGAATAGTAGTTGGGCCGAGTCGGGTGTGCTCAAGCAAATCGACCTGAGTAGCGTCAGATACGTGAACAAGCAGCAGCGTCTTCGCAACGCCGCCGAGGGCTTCATGGGTGGACTCGTGGCCAACGGATTCCGTGGCCCATGGCGATGGAGCAATCTCGACTGGGAACTGCCCTTCTACCGCGTCTGGCGTGACTGGCCGCCTCCGCGGCACGATCCCAAAAGCTTCCCGCGCTTTGAGTTGGGCGGACACGCGACCAGTTCGGAAGCACGAGAGATGTTGTGGCAACTCAAGCGGACATCACCGTTCCACGGCTTCCGCAACGAGCCGCTCCCCTTGGAACCGTTCGGTCTGACACCCGTCGAGTACCTGGAGATCTGGGCCCAAGGGGCGACATCGGACGAGTGGATCGCTCTTGCGGCGAACTTCCTCCGAGAGGTAAACGATAAGTAGCTTGCCTACGTGACGACGGCCGGAGCGGTCACTGTAAAGGTCCCGCTCCGTCATTTTCTCGCGTTTGGAGCGCAAGCGGGAAGGCTCGCCCTACAACGAGGCGGTTTGACGCGCCGGCGGCGAGTGCAATCCCTGACCAGTCAGCGGAAATCATGGATCCGTAACTGATGCTGCGGACGGGGTCGACTGCGGGACGACCTCACATCAAGCATGTGAGGTCGTACTCTATCGACCGTCCGCCGTCCCGGTAGCGGAACGGCGAATTCAATGGGTCGTCGCAACGGCTATGCCTGAGGCTGGTAACAGTAGGTCGTTGAGTCTCTCGGCAGGCGTCGCCCAACCGAGCGTTTTACGGGGCCGCCCGTTCAGTTCTGCGGCGACGGCGAGCAGATCCTTCTTGTTGTGCTGGGTGAGATCCGTCCCTTTCGGAAAGTATTGGC
>DATCNE010000076.1:0-4118 GCA_036565395.1 Dermatophilaceae bacterium | reverse complement strand
CCACCAAAACGACGAAACCCCTGTCCAGCAGGGGTTTCACGCTTATCCGATACGCAACTTCGGGCTAAAAGCGCCCGCTCGGAAAACAACACGGCTTGGAACTCGTACCAAGCCGACCCGCAGCCGTCGGACAGCGTGCCGTAGCCGTCAAGCGACCCCAGCGACGCCCATCAGAGTGCCTTCAGGGTCGGTGAAATGCCCGACTGGCCTTGACCCCGTTGCGTGGACACCTCGTAAGAGAGGATGTTCATCATGGGACGCACACGTCGGGGGTTCACTCCTGAGTACAAAGACGAAGCCGTGAAGCTGGTGATCAACACCGGTCGCACGGTCGCCACTGTCGCCCGGGAGCTCGGCCTCAAGGAGGCGACGCTGGGCCGGTGGGTGCACGACTTCCGAGCCAGGGCCGCGGCCGGCCAGGGCGGCCTGAGTGAGACCGAGCGTGCCGAGCTGCTGCGGTTGCGCAGGGAGAACTCAGATTTGAAGCTTGACCGGGCTTTCCTAAAAAAAGCCTCGCTCTTCTTCGCCCAGGAAGCCTCGGATACGAACGGCAAGCGTTCGAGCTGATGCTGGTGGAGAAGAGCAACTTCACCGTGACACGGATGGTCCGACTCCTGGGGGTGTCCCGGTCAGGGTTCTACGCCTGGCTGGGCCGGGTTCCGTCCCAGCGTGCCATTCGGGCCGAGCGGATCGAGGCGAAGGTGGCCTGGTTTCATGGCGACTCCGACGAGGTGTCTGGCTCACCCAGGATCCTGGCCGACCTTCGCGGCGATGGCGAGGTCATCTCACGCAAGACTGTCGCCAAGACGATGCGCAAGCTGGGTCTGGTGGGCGTGTGCCCGAAGCGGTGGAAGACGACCACGCTCATCAACCACGCCGACGCCTACCCCGTCGACGCTGCGAAACGGGACTGGGACAAGGGCGGCCTGAATCGTGTTTGGGTCGGCGACATCACCTACCTGCGCACCTGGCAAGGATGGCTCTACCTGGCCACCGTCATCGACGCCCACTCGCGCCGGGTCATCGGCTGGGCCATCGACGAGCACATGCGCGCCGACCTGGTCCAGGACGCCCTTGCCATGGCCATCACGCTGCGCGGGGACCTGCCGGCCAAGGTCGTGTTCCACTCTGACCGGGGCACCCAGTACGCCTCGGCCCAGATCACGGCGTTCGCCACGGCCAACGGGCTGACCCGATCCATGGGATTAACCGGTATTTGCTGGGATAACGCGATGGCCGAATCGTTTTTCGCGACGTTGAAGACCGAGTTCTACTACCGGCGGGCGTGGCCCACCAAGAAGGCGGCCCGGGTCGAGGTTGGCGCGTGGATCGAGGACCGGTACAACCGCCGTCGCCGGCACGTCTCGATCGGTCAGATCAGCCCCGTGGCCTTCGAACTGCAATACTCACGCCAGATCGCGGACTCTCAAAAAGCCGCATAACCCGTGTCCACGGAACGGGGGCAGGGCCATGCCTCAGCGTGTGCAGGCCGACGTCGGCCATACCCGAAGACTTGGCCGCGGTGCTAATCGCCCGCAGCGCGTTCCTGGGGTCGACCGCCGTCCCGATCTGTGTGGTGACGTGGTGCGTCTCAACCCAGATTGAGTCCGCCTTGAGCCGCTCGACCGCCTGGCTCACCTTGACCGACCGCAACAGCGCCACAGTCGCTGGGGAGAGCGGCACGTCACGGCGTGAGCGCTCCGTCTTGGGCTCACCGATGACCAGGTGCCCGTCGACCCGCGATAGCGTGCCACGGACCCGCAGAACGCCGTTTGTGAGGTCCACGTCCTGCCATCGCAACGCCAGCGCCTCGCCGCGGCGCAGGCCCGTCGAGACGAGCGGATACGGTACGCATGTACCCGAAAGCACCGGCGGCCCTCAGCCGTGAGCAGCACATTGCCCGGTCAAGGTTGAAGCCAACAAACGACGACCCCACGGTGGCCTCAGCTGGGCGTCCAGCATGCTGGACGCGTTCCGGAGCGCCGCTCAGGAGGCGAGAGCCTGCTGGGCCTCGCCATCAGACGGTCTCGTCAGCGCCGGCCTGCTCCAGCTCGATCAGCTGGCCCTCGAGGTAAGACTTCAGATGGGTGCGGTAGTCACGTTCGAAGGTTCGCAGCTCTTCGATCTCTTTCTGCAGCATGCCACGCTCGCTACCGAGCCCCTGAAGCACCTCGGCCTTCTTCTGCTGGGCCTCGGCGACCAGCGCGTCGGCCTCGGCGATGAGCGCGTCGTGCTTGGCCTTGCCTGCGGACACGAACTCGTCGTATTTGGCCTGACCGGTCGAGACGAGCTCTTCCTGCCTCGCCGTGGCCTCACCAACACTCTGGTCATGGCGTGACTGCCCTTCGCTGATGAGTCTCTCGCGAGTGTTCTGGCCCTCGGCCACGTACTCATCATGCAATTTCTGTGCGAGAGCCAGCACGGCTTCGGTGGCTGCCTTTGCACGTTCAGCCACTTCCGGCTCTGCCTGTTGAGCATCCGCATTCATCGTCGTGCCGCAGAAGGGGAGTCCATGCGGCTGACGAGGCTGGCAAGACGGTTGGCAGGAAGACGGCCGGTTGACGCTTCGAGGTCGCGGCGCCGTGCCCCTATGTACGAGAACAACCAGGATCCGCGATCCCACCCGTCCCTGTAACCACCAAGATGGTTCATGTGCCAACCCCATTCACGGGGGCGATCCTGCTGGGCCGCCGGTGATAGCAAGAAGGGTGCCATGGATCTGACCTCCTGTGGTGTTGGATGGGAGCATGAGTTCCAGTGATCCGCCCAGGCCGGAACGTGAGCAGGTCGAGGCGGTTGCCGAGGGGAAGGCGACCCACTCGGGTGAACCACACTCGGGGGGCCGAGCGGCGAAGCTGAACTGGCTGCGTGCTGGGGTTCTGGGTGCCAATGACGGGATCGTCTCGGTTGCGGGAATCGTGGTCGGTGTTGCCGGGGCCACGTCCGCTCGCGGGGCGATCTTCACCGCAGGGATCGCTGGCCTGGTCGCCGGCACGGTGTCGATGGCGCTAGGTGAATATGTGTCGGTCAGCAGCCAGCGCGACAGCGAGCATGCCCTGCTGGCCAAGGAGAAGCGAGAGCTGGCCGATACCCCGGATGATGAGAGGACCGAGCTGGCGGCCATCTACGAAGCCAAGGGGCTGAGCCCGGCCACCGCGTGGACGGTTGCCGAGGAACTGACGGCACACGACGCGCTGGCCGCTCACCTGGATGCCGAGCTGAACCTCGACCCGCAGGACATCGCCAGTCCCGCCCAGGCGGCGGCTGCATCAGCTTTGTCGTTCACCCTCGGTGCATTGCTGCCCTTGCTGGCGATCCTGCTGCCGCCGGCGCACCTACGGGTGCCGGTGACCGTGGTGGCCGTCCTGATCGCCCTCGGTGTGGCGGGGGCGTCCAGTGCCCGCATCGGAGGCAGCTCGAGGCGCGCCGCGGTGCTGCGCATCGTCATCGGCGGTGCCGCCGGTTTGGCCTTCACCTACGCCGTGGGGCGCCTCTTCGGCACCGCCATCGGCTGACGGTCTGGGCGGAGCGGACCAGTCCGGTCTTGAGGCGTGACGCTCTCCGGTCAGCATCCTGACCGGCCCGCAAGCGCCCCAAGGGAATGCGGACAACCCGACTGCAACCAGACCGCCGACGAGCAGCAGGTTCAGGACAAGGACGACGCGCAACACCGTCGCATGATCAGGACGAGAGGGCGGCGTTCCACCCGTGTGGGTTGTGCCCCGCCTGGTTTCCGGCGGTTCCGACGGCGGGTCTTCCCTCGCCTAGATCCCGGTGTGGAGCGAGCGGACGAGTGTTCACGTCTCATGGGGGAGGGGTTATCGTCTGGCTACGGGGTCCAGGATCAAGTCCCGGCTCGCGTGCGGTGGCGCATGTCTGGATGCGCAGCCCAACTGCTGTGTGTCGCTGTCGCGCGAGTCGACCGAACCCCTGACCGTCGAATCGGTTCACGGATGTCGGTCGCCGTGGTTGGCCGCGGTGCTCAGCTGAGGTGGTGGGGAAGGACGAGCGACCGGTGGTCGTCGTCCTGTCCCAGCGGAATGCCCCGCACGCGGACCGGCTCGGGCGCGGCGCCAGCTGGTACCAGTCGCACCACGATCGCCTTGGACGTCGGGCAG
>DATCNE010000075.1:0-13498 GCA_036565395.1 Dermatophilaceae bacterium | reverse complement strand
GTCCTGGACCCTGCTCCGCGTCATCCCGAACCCCACTCACTGAACACCTCGCCACCCTGTCGAAACGGAGTCCCTGATGCGCACGAACGGCTACATCGATGGATAGGCCTGAGAATGAAAGGCGACCGGGAGGGTCAGATGGTCGTGCCCGCACCTTTCAATGGCCCAGTGGGCAAAAGGACTCCGGGCGGTGAAGGACTCATGATCGGGCAGCTCGAAATTCCGCGGAGGTTTCGGCGCATGTCGACCACCCTGGCGGATGGCCGTGAGTTGATCTACTTCGATGACTCTGAGCCCTATCTCAGCGGCGCCAAGCGCCGCGTCGTGGTTGACGAGCGCCGGCTGAATAATGTGCGCCCGCCGGCCGGAACGATGCGTCTGGACGGGCTCACCGGCGACTGGGTGTCCATCGCCGACCACCGCCAAAACCGGACGTTCCTGCCCCAGGCAGGTGAATGTCCGCTGTGCCCGACCGGCGGCGGCACCACGCCGTCCGAGATCCCTGCCCACGAGTACGACGTGGTGGTGTTCGAGAACCGATTTCCTTCCTTTGCCTCGGTGTCCACCACGGTCGGATCGTCCGTCGGATCTTCTGAGGACCCGCTGCTGGCCCATGCTCCCGCGCTCGGCCGCTGCGAGGTCGTCTGTTTCACCAGTGACCATGGGGCAAGCTTCTCGTCCCTGACAACAGCTCGGGCCCGCACGGTGGTGGACGTCTGGGTCGACAGGACCCGCGAACTGTCGTCGCTGGACGCTGTCGAGCAGGTGTTCATCTTCGAGAACCGTGGCCAGGAGATCGGTGTCACCTTGCACCACCCCCACGGACAGATCTATGCCTATCCGTTCGTGCCCGCAAGGACCGCGGCGCTGCTGCGGGCGGCCACCAAGCATCATCGGCGCGCCGGAGGCCTGCTGGGCGCCGATCTGCTCGCCGCCGAACTGGCCGTAGGTTCGCACGTGGTCATCAGGGGTACTCACTGGACGGCCTACGTCCCTTATGCCGCACGCTGGCCCGTCGAGGTCCACCTCGTCCCCAACCCCGACGTCCCTGACCTGCTCGGACTGGACAGCGACGAATGCGACGAGCTTGCCGGGATCTACCTAGACCTTTTGCGCCGCCTGGACCGCTACTACGAAGCACCCCACGGCGGCCCGATCGCCCTGCCCTACATCGCCGGCTGGCACCAGGCGCCAGTACGCCAAGGCCGAGACGTCTCCCGCCTGCACCTGCAGGTCATGTCGGTCCTGCGCACGCCAGGCCGGCTGAAATACCTCGCCGGCTCCGAGTCCGGCGTCGGTGCCTGGATCAACGACGTCTCCCCCGAGGCCGTCGCAGCCCGGCTGCGCGAGGTGGGCTGAGTTGCCCGCATCCCCGCCAACTCCCGGATCGACTCTCGTACAGGCCTTTTCGGAGGCATTCGGCTCGCCACCAACAGGCGTCTGGTCCGCGCCGGGGAGGGTCAACCTAATCGGCGAACATACCGACTACAACGCCGGCCTGTGCCTGCCAATAGCGCTCCCCCACCGGACGTATGCCGCCGTTAGGCCGCGCCTAGACCGCCGGCTGAGGCTGCGATCATTGCAGTCGTCGCAGCAGTATGACCTCGAGCTCGATGCGGTGAAGGCCGGCAACCCGCCGGGTTGGGGCGGATACGCCGCAGGGGTTCTCTGGGCCCTGCAGGAAGTCGGCCACCAGGTTCGTGGCATCGACTTGATGGTGGACGGCCACGTGCCATTGGGAGCCGGGCTCTCCAGCTCTGCAGCACTCGAATGCGCCGTCGCTTCCGCGGTTTCGGACCTCATGGAACTGGATTTGCTGCGCGATGACAGCGTCCGTGCAACCCTGGCCGCGATCTGTGTGAACGCCGAGAACACCATCGCCGGCGCCCCGACCGGCGGCATGGACCAGTCCGCGGCTCTGCTCTGCCAGGTGGGTCACGCCCTCTTGCTCGACTGTCGTGACCACTCGATCGCCCAGGTGCCCTTTGATCTGTCCGGCCATGGTCTTGCCCTGGTCGTCATGGACACCCGCGCCGAGCACACGCTGGTCGACGGGCAGTATGCCCAGCGGCGCCGCGACTGCGAGGAGGCGGCGCGGCAGCTGGGTGTCTCCTCACTACGTGAGGTGGCTTTCAACGACCTCGAAACTCTCGGTCGGTTGTCGGACAGTCGGATTCGGGCTCGGGCCCGACACGTGGTGACCGAGATCGAACGCGTCCGCCAGACGGTGGCCCTGCTGCGGCAAAGGCGTCTGCCCGATGTGGGGTCCCTGTTCAACGCCTCGCACGCCTCTATGCGCGACGACTTCGAGATCTCCTGCTCCGAGCTTGACCTCGCAGTCGATGCCGCCACGACCCACGGCGCCTTGGGCGCCCGGATGACCGGCGGGGGATTCGGTGGCTCGGCCATCGCGCTAGTGCCACGTGAAAACACTGTCGAGGTGACCACGGAAGTCATCCAGGCCTTTGCCGACAAAGGCTTTGGCGCCCCTCACTGCTTCGCCGTCACCGCCGGAGAGCCCGCCCGCCGCGAGTCCTGACGGGGTGAATCTGTGGGAGGACACAACTCCCCAATCGCTGAACCGTTCGGAGTTCTCCCCAACGGGTCACCCATGATTCGCTACATGGGAGCCGGGCCGGTGGTCTGAGGCTTGCTTGTTGTCCTACGGCGGCATCATTCAGGCCTGGAGCTTCCGGACACCTGTAGACGAGTTGCCGAAGTCGTTTTCGGCTTTATCTCTGTGTAGATTGCCGACGCCCAAATCGGCCGATGCTGTACCTCCAGTGGTGTATCCGGGAGGAAGCCAAATGGCCAAGGCACCTTCGGTTCTCGTGAGTCACGAGGGGCGGAAGTGATGGATGCACGTCTCGAGACGGAGGACAAGATGATCGATCTCGATACACGACCCGCGCTTGTCTGCGTCCCCAACGCGGCTGAGCTACTCGGACCTTGGCGAGACAAGAAGCTGCCCAACGACAACGAATTCTTGGTTGCGTTTCGGGGAGGCGACGATGTCGAGCATTGAGGAGCTCGGGCGGGATCGTTGGCGGGCGCGGTGGCGGGATCCGGGCGGACGACAGAAAGCGAAGACGTTCACACAGAAGGACTTCGCGGACAATTTCCTGCGAAACATCGACGCAGCCATGAGGATGCGCACCTACCTGGACCCAAGCGCGGGGAACGTCAAGGTGAGGGACTTCGCCGCGAAGTGGATGTCAGCCCAGGGTCATCTGAAGGCGTCGACGAAGGCCACCTACGAGAGCATCCTGAGCAAGCATGTCTTACCGCGGTGGGGATCGACTCCACTGGCGAAGGTGGCTCACGAGGACGTCGCTGTTTGGGTCTCCGGCCTCCTGGGCTCTGGTCTGTCTCCGGCGACAGTGAGATATGTGCACCGAGTGTTCTCGCTACTTCTGGACCTTGCGGTGAGGTCAAGCCGGATCCCCCGGAACCCAGCTACTGGTGTACGGCTGCCGAGGGTGCAGACGGCAGAGAAGAGGTTCCTGAGCCATGCGGAGGTGAATGCTCTGGCCCACGCCGCCGGCGACTACCGAGTCGCGGTCTTGCTCCTGTCGTACTGCGGTCTCCGGTGGGGTGAGCTCGCCGCGCTCAGGGTCAGCCGGGTCGATCTGTTGCGGCACCGACTGAGCGTTGCCGAGGCTGTCAGCGAGGTTCGCGGCACGTTGATCTGGAGAACCCCGAAGTCCCATCAGGCGAGGTCCGTCCCGATCCCTGGTTTTCTGGTCCACGACCTCGCAGTCGCCATGGCCGGCAAGCCTCCCGACGCACTCATCTTCGTCTCCAGGCGCGGAGCGGTCCTTCGGAACTTGAACTTTCGGCGCGACGTCTTCGACCCTGCGGCGACCGCTGCTGGGCTGGATGGGCTCACCCCACACGAGCTGCGGCATACGGCTGCTTCGCTTGCTGTCAGTGCAGGGGCCAACGTGAAAGCGGTCCAGAGAATGCTCGGTCACGCATCGGCCGCGATGACCTTGGATGTGTACTCAGGTCTCTTCGACGACGACCTCGACGGGGTCGCTGAGCGGCTGGACGCTAGCGTGTCAATGTTCGGTACCCGCCTGACGAATTAGTTCCGGTACCTGCCTGACACTTTCGCCGCGCTGAGTGACGGGCTGGTCGTGTCCGTGCCGCTGCGGTGGGGCGCCGGGTCAAGGGGACGGGGTCAGGGCTCGGCCCGTGGGTCGACCGCGCAGCAGCTTGGCCTTGACGCCGGCACCGGCCGGCGCATCATGTCGCTGCTTGCGGGGACGACCACGGGGGGTCGCGAACGCGCCGTGTTCCTTGGCCCGGTCGTGGCGGATCGGGTGGACCCGCACGATGGTTCCCTGGTAGGCCAGCTGCACCGAGGACGCCACGATGGCGACCTGCAACGTCTTGCCGGCCCAGGCGTTCCCGGCCCGGTACATCGTGCCGGCGAAGGACACCGAGCCGGTGTTGTCCCCGATCCGGGTCACCGTCGGGACCCGTGGTCGATTTGCGGGCGCTGCGCCGGCGCTGCACCGGTGGCCCCGGTTCCTTGTCGGGCTGGCGCCGCTGCACATGGGAGGCGACCAGCACCTCCCGGTGATAGACCTGCACCAGGTTGTCCGCGACGACCGCCCCCACCGGTTCCCCGGTCAGCACGACCGGCACCCGGTAGGAGAACCCGGCAAGGCGGATCGCCCCGCGCTGGTCGACCCAGCGCTGCACTCCCGCCAACCGCATCCCGTCATGGTTTGGCGGTTGCTGCTCCGCCCCCTGCTCAACCCGCACGCTGGCGGCGGCGAGCAATGCGTCGGCGTGCGGCTCACCCCACGCGCCGCGGGAATGCCGGCAGCAAAAACGGGCCAGCCGGGTCCGGCCGAGCCGTTCGACCACATACGGATCGGCATATCCGGCCGCGAGGAACTTCAACGGCGTGCGGTTGGCAAGGTCGGCGCCGATCGCGGCGTGCCATGCCGGACCGAGGATCTCCATCAGAGCATCCAGCCGGGCCAGGCTCTGGCTGCGACGGTGGGTCAGCGTCGAGTGCAGCTTCGCTGCCCGCTTCAACGCGTCACTCGGCCCGAGGCCCCGCTCGGCGTAGAGGCCGTCGGGGTGCAGCGTCGGCAACATGGCGAGCAGTTGCGAGTCCAACCGGTCGGTCTTGCTGTGTTTGGAGTGGTACCTACGCAGATCCGCCGTACGCTCCGGCGGGACCAGGACGACCTCGGCGCCGTGGCGCCGGAACCACGCCGAGAGCGGCACCCATGCGTTCCGGGTCGGCTCCATCACGACCAGCACGTCGGCCGGATCGGCGCCCTCAGGAAGCATCGCCCAGAGACGGATCAGATCCTGCGGCGTGGTGCGGAACCGGCGGCCGGTCCAGATGAACCGGCCCTGCTCATCGGCGAGGCTGACTTGATGTGCGGCTCGACACGCGATGTCGATGCCTAGGCGAAGTGGCATTGCGAACTCCCTCAGACGGCGGCCAGGAAACGTCGGCTGCCTCCACCAGACGAGAACGACCCGCACCAGACATTCGCTAACAGGGATCCACAACGCGTTTCGCGAGCGGTCACCAGGTTCCTAACAGGGCGGCCCTTCTCCGGCAGCGGCCCGCCCACCAACGTGATCAACAGGCAAGAAGTCGCGTCGTGCTGCGATCGGTCAAGCAACGACGATGAGCGGGTGCCGGACCCCTCGATCCTCACATTGCCGGCCGGACGATCCGAGACCTTCAGGGCACCACCAAGTTTGAATATCGGTCAGGATCTGCTCCTGGATGCCATGGGTCCGCAGCGCCAGCAACAGCGCCTCACACACCGGCCGCGCGGTCGCCCGGGCGACCACCTTGGCCGAGACCACAAACCTGGAGTTGTCGTCGATCCCAGACACCACCTTGAGCTCCACCCGATCGGCCAGGTAGATCCCGCCGACCACATCCATCTGCCACAGTTCCATCGGCCGGCCTCGCTCCCACCGCTTGTAGTCGCTACGGCGACGTCGGCGTTTGGCCACCTCAATGGTTGACTACACCCACATACTGCCGGGGCTAGAGTTATCTCGCAGACAGGAAGGCGCCCGGTTTGGATCACGTGAGGAACAGGACGATGGCCAAGGTTCGACTGCAGGATGTCGCACGCCTGGCCGGGGTCTCTATGAAGACCGTGTCCAACGTCGTCCACGACTACCCGCACGTCAGCGCCGCGATGCGCGAACGCGTGCAGCAGGCGATCGACGAGCTCGGCTACCGGCCGAATGCGCTCGGTCGACGCCTCGCTACAGGCAGAACCGGGCTGCTCGCCCTCGCGTTCTCGGACGTGAGCATCCCGTACTTCTCAGAGCTCGCGCGCATCGTCAGCGCTGCGGCAGTCGGGCGTGGATACCGGATGCTCCTCGAGCAGACGGACGGAACGCTCGATGGCGAACGCGCGGTCGTTTCCAGCAGCGAAGCCGGACTCGTCGATGGAGTCATTTTCCAGCCGTCGGTCATGTCGTCGCACGAGATCGCGCAGCACCGCGGGGATGTGCCCCTGGTCTTGCTGGGCGAAGGCGCTGCTCCGCTGAGCGTCGACCACGTCATGATCGACAACATGGCGGCGGCGAACAAGGCGACTAGTCACCTCATCGGGCTCGGGAGATCCCGGATCGGATTCGTCGGACATGAGGAACGTGGCCAGTCAGCCACCTCAAGCCAGCGCCTTATGGGCTACCAGGAAGCCCTGGAGCGCGCAGGTCTGAGGCTCGACATGTCGCTGCTCCTTCCGAGCAAGGCGATCTCGTCACACGACGCGGCACAAGCCGTGGGCGCCGCACTCGACAGTGGCCTGACGTTCGACGGACTCGTCTGCCGCGACGACCTGGCGGCGATCGGATCGCTCCGGGCGCTCCAGGAGCGCGGGCTCACGGTGCCAGGTGATGTCGCCATCACCGGGTGGGACAACATCTCGATGGCCTCGTTCACCCATCCCAGCCTGACGACGATCGCCCCGGACACCCATGCGCTCGCAGAAATCGCACTGGACATGCTGCAGGAGCGGATTGCGGGTTTCGATGGGCTGGGGCGTCATCGCATCGTGGACTTCGCCCTCATCGCCCGTGAGAGCGCGCCGGCCGATGCTGACGTTCTGACGCCATAGCAGAAGCGGATTCGAGCCACGCGCACGTTGACGGTTCGCCGTTTATAGCGCTGCAAATCTAACGGGCTTCGCCCCAGCCCGACGAGCCGTGCCGTGAGGGGCTTCCTGTCGCGGGGCAAGCGGACGCAGGGACCCGCGGTCAGAATGACCGACCGCCGCCACTCGCACGCCTATGAATGGTGATCTTGACGCGAAGGGCGTATGTTCTCGTCAGGTGCGCCGTCGTTGCGCTGACCACCCGCGCGCCGGCCAGCTGGTCGCTGACGTGGAGCTCTCCGAAGCGCCGCAACGTGGCCATGAGCTCCCCCATCACCGGCGCCAGACGCTTACCCGTCGGAGCCCGCGGCCGGCGCGGCCGCACGACCTTCGGCCTCAGGGCCTGCCCGAGCGCCCTACGAGCGTAGTTTCGGTGCCAGCCCGTCGTCGCGCACAGCTCGTCCAGGATCGCACCCTTCTGCGGCCGGCTCGCCCTCTTGTAACGCGTCGCGATCGTCTTGGTCACTGCCTGCCGCTGGCTCATCGTCAGTCCCCTGATCGGGGCCTACCGGCAATACGTGCTCCAACCCGGCAGGCGCACTACGCGCGCACTCCCAAATGAGTCAGTGGCTTCTTGGCGCGCACCTTGATGAGGCCAACGCGACCTCTTGACAGGGCCATTACAGCGCTATAAGTTCCAAGCACACCAAAACGGATGATAAACGGACAAAATATATGCACACCGGGCCTGCGTCGTTGGGCACCACCGAGTTGCTAGCACCCGTACCGCCAAATCTGCTGGCCAGTGCGGCCCACCTCACCGTAGGAGGAACCTCGTGTTGAGTCGTAGTCACCGCCGAAACGGCGCAGGGCCGAAAGTCAAAGGTTCGCGGCACTTTCAATTGCTGCGATGGCATCGGGCTCTCGCTCTCGTGTCAACGTCGGCGTTGCTGGTGGTGCTCGGTGTCACCGCAATCGCCGGCCCTTCCAGCGCGACCGGCACCGCTCTGCCTTGCGATACTTTTGCGGCCGGCAGCGCTCCTTGCGTCGCGTCGTACAGCACGGTGCGGGCTCTGTTCGCCGCCTACAATGGCGCGCTTTACCGGGTGACTCGTGCCTCTGACGGCACGGGCAGCGACATTGGTCTCCTTGCCGCGGGTGGCTACGCCAATGCGGCAACACAGGACAGCTTCTGCGCTGGCACCGTCTGCACCATCACGACGCTCTACGACCAGTCGTCGCACCTCAACCATCTGACAGTCGGCACGGTCGGCTCGGCCGGCTCCAGCGACGTCGGCGCGCGCGCGGACGCTTTGCCCATGACCGTCGCCGGTCACAACGTATACGGCATCCTCGTCAACCCGGGAGTTGGCTACCGCCGCAACAACGCAACAGGGTTGGCCGTCAACGGCCAACCCGAGTCGATGTACATGGTTGCCAGCGGCACGTATGCCACCAATTACTGCTGCTTCGACTTCGGCAACGTCGAGCCAAGCGGCACCGACACGGGGGCCGGACACATGGACGCGCTGATCATCTCGACGTCCTGCGGTGCCTCACCCTGCAACGGTGTCGGCCCGTGGATACAGGGAGACTTGGAAAACGGCGTCTTCACCGGCAACGGGACAAGCAACATGAACGCGTTGAGCCAGAACAGCCCGTTCATCACCGCCGTTCTGCGCAACAACGGGCAGACCCAGTACGCGTTGGACGGCGGAAACGCGACCAATGCCACCCTCACCTCCTTCTACAGTGGCGCGCTGCCGTCCGGATACGCACCGATGCATCAGGAGGGTGCCATCACGCTGGGTACGGGTGGCGACAACAGCAACGCCGCGCCCGGCGCCTTCTTCGAGGGGGCGATCACGACGGGCTACGCCTCCAACACCGCGGTGGCCGATCTGCAGTCAAGTATCTCGTCCGTGACCTACTCCGGCACGTCAGGCGGGGGCGCAGGCGTCGGTGTCACCGGTCCTGGTGGCAAGTGCGTGGACGTCGCGGGCGCCGACGTCGGCGTCAACGGCACCAACGTTGACATCTCGACGTGCCTCCACGACGCGGCCGACCAGCACTGGCAGTACATCCGAGCCCTCTCCGGAGGTGGCACCCCGGAATACGTCAACGATTTGAAGACACTGGGCCGTTGCCTGGACATCAAGAACAACGCCAGAACGTCCGGCACGCAGGTCGACCTATGGGACTGCAACGGCACCGGTGGGCAGGCATGGGTCCAGCAGTCCAACGGCACGTTGCTCAATCCGCAGTCCGGGCTCTGCCTGACCAGTCCCGGCGGCAGCATCACGGATGGCACCGTCCTGGACATCGAGACCTGCACGGGCGGCGCATCGCAGCTGTTCCGTGTCACGCTAGGCCAGGTCATCCAGAGCATGCCGATCGCCGCTCCGGGTGGGAAGTGTATCGACGTGAACGGCCTCAACACCGGCGGCAATGGCGCCGCGGTCGACATGTGGGACTGCCAGCGCGAGAGCACGGATCAGCAGTGGTGGCAGAATGCCGACAAGTCGATCACGACCCTCGGCCGTTGCCTCGAAATCATCGGTAACGTCACCACGATTGGCACGAAAATTCAGCTGTACGACTGCAACGGTCTTGGCGGCCAGAAGTGGAAGCAGCAGGCGGACGGTTCACTGCTCAACCCGCAGTCGGGCCTGTGCCTCGACGATCAGGGCAACACGACCAATGGCACTATTCTGCAGATCAACACTTGCAACGGCGGCGCGGCCCAAAAGTTCTTCGTCAGCGGAGGACACCCCATCAACGCAAACGGTGGCAAGTGCGTCGACGTCAACGGCAACGACCTCTACGGCAACTGGCAGGCGCCGAAGGTCCAGATGTGGGACTGCATTTCAACAGCGGTGGACCAGCACTGGGTGTTCACGAACAACACCGTCCAAACCATGACCCGCTGCCTCGATATTGCCGGCAACAGCTCGGCCATCGGCGCCAAGGTCGATCTGTTCAACTGCAACGGCGTCGGCGGCCAGACGTGGGTGCCGCAGGCGAACGGTTCACTGCTCAACCCGCAGTCGGGCCTGTGCCTCGACGATCCGAGCGGCAACACGACGAATGGCACGCAACTGCAGATCTACACCTGCAACGGCAACGTGGCGCAGCAGTTCACTTGGTGAGTGCATTTCGAGAATGCTTTGATCTGATCTCTCGGATGGGGAAAGCCCGACCGACAGGGTTCGCATGCCCCCGCACGGCCACCTGGCCGACGTCTCGCAAGCAATTGCCCCGCGGTATCGCCGGCGTACGCCGGGGATACCGCGGGGTGACGACCGCCACCATGAACCTTCAGCCGCCACGTTCCAGGGCGGGTTGGATGAAATGGTCCTGCATGGCTGAAGCCGCAGAGTTGCATGACGGTCGACGAACTCGTACAGCTAGTGGGCGCTGAACTGCCACGTCGTCGACGAGGCAAACAGCTGTCCCGGCCGTAGGACAGTGGAGGGGAAAAATGGGTGGTTCGGAGAGTCCGGAAAGTGTTGTGTCTCCAACGCCACGCCATCGCCTTGGCGGTAGGCCCGCCCACCGGTCCCGACATGAGAACCATCCAGGAAGTTGCCGGTGTACAGCTGCAACCCGGGCTGGTCGGTCAAGACCTCCAACACTCGCCCCGAAACTGGGTCGGCCAACCTGGCCGAGCGACGCAAGCCCGTTCCGCGCAGGACGTAGTTGTGGTCGTAGCCCCTGGCAGCCAGAAGCTGGGGGTGCGGATCACGCAGGTGAGCCCCGATGGCCGTCTCTCGGCGTAGGTCCATCGGGGTGCCCTCCACGGCGGCGACCTCGCCGGTCGGGATCAGGTCGGGACTCACCGGCGTAAACTCGTCGGCGTCAATTAAGAGTGTGTGTTCCTCGACCGAGCCGCTGCCCTCGCCGGCGAGGTTGAAGTACGAGTGGTTGGTCAGATTGATGACCGTAGGGGCATCCGTGGTGGCGCGGTAGTCGATACAGACGGCATCTTCCAGCAGGGAGTAGGTGACCTCGACTCTCAGCCGGCCGGGGAAGCCCCGGTCGCCGTCCGCGCTGGTCAGGGTTAGACGCAGCTCGTGATCGCTGATCGGTTGCGCCTGCCAGGGCCGCTTGTCGAAACCGGTCCTGCCGCCGTGGAGGCAGTGGCCCCCAGCATTGACGTCAACTGCGTAGCTCTTGCCGTCCAGGCCGAAGCGGCCACCGGCGATCCGGTTGGCGAACCGGCCGACCAGTCCCCCGAAGTAGAGGCCAGAGGCTTCGAGGTATTCATCGAGTGAGGGGAAGCCAAGAACCACGTTGGCCACCCGTCCACGTGTATCCGGTACTTCCAGACTTTGGACGACGCCGCCATACGTCAGCACCCGCAGTGTCAGACCACCGGCCCGGCTCAACGTGTATCGGATCACTGGTAACCCATCGGCGAGCGTTCCGAAGGGATCCCCGGTTAGGGACATGGCTCCTCCTGAGCTTGTCATCGGCATCCAATTGTGTCGACCTTCGTGGTCCGCCCCGCTATGAAACGGCCCGATCGGTCTCGGCGTGTGGTCCGTCTTGGTGAACTCCTCGTATCGCTAAACGCAGGCTTGGACGCGCCTTCGGAACGAGGCATTGCGCGTAGAGGAGCGACCACCCGATAGCCGTTGCCCACGACAAGACCTGATCCGCCCATCGAAAGTCAAGCCTCGCGTCGGGCGGGTCCGCCTGCTGTGACAGCAAAGCAGTCCGGGACGCCAAAGCCGTGGTCCGCAAAATCCTGTATGACGGCCGCCGTCACCGCTGCCGTGCCGTCGTGCGGCGCCAGGGCGATGGCCGAGCCACCGGATCCTCCGCCGGTCATCCGGGCCCCCAGGGCGCCGTGAGCCATAGCCACCTCGACCGCGAGGTCGAGCTCGGCGCAGGAGATCCCGAAGTCGTCGCGCATGGACGCGTGTGAGGCGCTGAACACCGGACCCACCTCGGACATCCGCCCGGCGCGTAGCAGGCTCAGCGCCGTGCGGACCCGGTCGATCTCGGTGACGACGTGCCGTGCCCGCGCCCGGATTCCCTTGTCCGTCAAACGTTCCAGCGTCTCCTCGAGGCCGTGGACGGGCACCTCTCTCAACCAGCCCACACCCAGCTGGCGGGCAGCCTCCGTGCAGTCGGCACGACGAGCCTGGTACTGACCGTCGACCAATGAGTGCGCGGCACGGGTGTTCATGACCAGCAGTGCAGCGTCGTGACTCCGGCGAAAATGAAGCTGTTCAGCAGCAGTCGGAGAAATGGCAGCTCTTTCCAGATGCCGGTGTACCCGTGAAGTGTCCAATGTGTGGGCAGCAGGCTCGCGGGGTCACCGAAGAGGTCAGCTTCGCTGCGAAGAACCTGTCACCATCCAGATGAAAGGGACAAGCGCCCCGACGCCGCCGATCGTCAGGAGCATCCACTTGGCGCTGAGGCGGAGGCTAGTCAACCTCGCAGTACCTGAACAGTCTCAGCTGCAGAGCCGACAGCAACATGATCAGGGCGAAGAGCACCCATGCGATTGCGGATGCGGGATAGACGATGAAGACGATGATGATCGTCATGCTTGGCGCAATGAACAGCCAGGCAGCTCGCCCGCGGTGCGGCGGCGCGGTGGGCGGGGAGCGCCGCCCCGGGCGACGGGACGCGAGGTCTCGACATCCGGGGCGGCGATGGTGCTTTTCATCAGTTATTTGAATCCCGTGATGCCATTGATGGTCTTGCTGGCCTTTGCTGCGGCAGCCCTTCACGTCATTGCCGCGGGTGATTTCACCGATGAGGGGGATATGCGCCTAGCGTCGACCTTGGTCGCGCCGGTAACTCCCGGGAGGTACAGACGGGCGCTGGGTAGTGCCGCAGCGAAGGCGGAACGATAAGAGCGAGCGACCCAGATCGCTGCGCACGAAGGGCTCGTCCCGCAGAGTTCGGCACGTAACCCAAACTGCTTGCGACCTCTCTTACCCTCACCTTGGTGTCCGCACCAATTCGAGGATGGTCGTGAAGAGCCATCGACACCGCGCTGAGGGACAGTCCAACAACTTTCGCGATGTCTCGGAGCGTCGCGCCGCCAGGCGTCACCCGCGCGCGTTGGGGCTGTGACATCGTTCTCGTCATCGAAACGGAAGTTCCAGGCCCCGCAGAGGTCGGCCCACGCCTTGCGCATGAGCTGGGGCCGGGGATACGAGCCATCCTGAGTGCTCGCTCGCGGCTCTGGGGAGTCCCCGCGGACATCCGGGTTCATGCGAACACCGTGGCTAAATTTACAGCGCTATAAACACCGAACGTCAACGTGCGCGTGGCTCGAATCCGCTTCCCCCTGACCGCGGACCTCGGCCCCGACTTCTTCGACAACCGGATCCGGCCCGAACGCCGCAAGATCAACCACGTCCGCCAACTCGAAGCACTCG
>DATCNE010000074.1:0-10310 GCA_036565395.1 Dermatophilaceae bacterium | reverse complement strand
GCCAAGGACCTCAACTACGTCAGGCTTGACGGCTCCGTCGGCGTCATCGGCAACGGAGCGGGCCTGGTCATGTCGACACTGGATGTCGTCGCCTACGCCGGTGAAGAGTTCGGAGGGCCGGATGACCACCCCAAGCCGGCCAACTTCCTGGACATCGGCGGCGGCGCGTCCGCTGAGGTCATGATTGACGGTCTGCACATCATCCTGGGCGACGAGAACGTCAGGTCGGTCCTGGTCAACGTCTTCGGTGGCATCACCTCGTGCGACGAGGTGGCCAACGGCATCGTCGGCGCCCTCAAGGTCCTCGGCGACGAAGCCACCAAGCCGCTGGTCGTCAGACTGGACGGCAACAAGGTCGACGAGGGTCGTCGTATCCTCGCCGAGCTCGGGCACCCTCTGGTGACGGTGGAAGAGACCATGGACGGCGCGGCCCGCAAGGCCGCCGAGCTGGCTTCGGCCGCCAACACGAACTGAAAGGCGGCAATCACCGTGGCAATTTTTCTCAACGCTGACTCCAAGGTCATCGTCCAGGGCATGACCGGCTCCGAGGGCCGCAAGCACACGCAGCTGATGTTGGCCGCAGGCACCAACATCGTCGGCGGCGTGACTCCCGGCAAGGGTGGCCAGAAGGTCGAGTTCGACTCCGGCACCTTGGTGCCCGTCTTCGGGTCCGTTGCCGAGGCCATCGAGGCGACCGGCGCCAACGTGACGGTCGTCTTCGTCCCGGCCAAGTTCACCAAGGCCGCCGTGATCGAGGCCATCGACGCCAAGATCCCGCTTGCCGTCGTGATCACCGAGGGCGTCGCGGTCAAGGACAGTGCGGAGTTCTGGACCTACGCGCTGCAGGCCGGCACCACGCGCATCATCGGCCCGAACTGCCCCGGAGTGATCAGCCCCGGAGCCTCCAACGCCGGCATCATCCCGGCCGACATCGCCGGCACCGGTCGCATCGGCCTGGTCTCCAAGTCGGGCACCTTGACCTACCAGATGATGTACGAGCTGCGGGACATCGGATTCTCAACAGCCGTGGGCATCGGCGGCGACCCGATCATCGGGACCACGCACATCGACTGCCTCGAGGCGTTTGAGAACGACCCCGACACGGACGCGATCGTCATGATCGGCGAGATCGGCGGGGACGCCGAGGAGCGTGCCGCGGCATACATCAAGGACCATGTCACCAAGCCGGTCGTCGGCTACGTCGCGGGCTTCACGGCCCCCGAGGGCAAGACCATGGGCCACGCTGGCGCGATCGTGTCCGGTTCGTCGGGTACGGCTGCAGCCAAGAAGGAGGCCCTCGAGGCCGCCGGTGTCAAGGTCGGCAAGACGCCGTCTGCGACCGCCTCGCTCATGCGCGAGATCATGAAGAACCTGGGCTGACATACCCCGCACGTCTGACCGGCCGGTCACCTCGCTGAGGTGGCCGGCCCGTCGCCTGCCGGGGGGCTTGGCGCTTCGTGGTTGCCGGCCCGTTCGGCACAATCTCGCCTTCGTCGGCGCGCCCTGACCCACCCCGCGGTTGTCGACCGCGACCATGGAGACCTCATGAGTCAGCTTCTTCGCGATCGCCGCGTCACCACCACACGTTTGCCCCCGGATGCGCTGACCGGCGGCCCTCTGAGGTGGCGCTCGATGGTGGCCGGGGGCTCGGCAGCGGTGGTGTCGATGCTCACCATCGCCCTGCCTGCGCTGCTGGTCTGGGTCGCCAGCGCCGAGAGCACCGTGGAGTGGACCCGAGCCTTCTCCGTCGGCTCCAGTATCTGGTTGCTGGCCAACGGAGCGCCGTTGGGGGCTGGGCAGGCCACGATCTCACTGATGCCGTGGCTGCTGACCGCCATTCCGCTCGGGATCGCCATCATCGCCGTGCGCCGGGTCCTCGTGCAGCTCGACGACGAGAGGCCACGCAGGTTCGAGACCCGGGGTGGCCCGGGTCGCGACGTTGCCAACATGGCTGTGGCCTTCATTGGCTCGTATGCCGCGGTGGGGCTGCTCGTCGCCCTTGCCACCTCCGGCCACCCTCTCCATGCATCGGCCTTGAGCTCGGTTCTGGGTACGGCCGTCATTGGCGCGTTGGCTGTGCTGGCCGCCGTCGCCCTGGAGCTCAGGGGCGACATCGGTTCGGTTGCGCCCGGTCTGAGTCGCGTGCTGAAGGCCCGGCTGCCGGTCAACCTGCGCCGGGCCATCCTTCCCGGGCTGGGGGGCGCGTTTGCCGTCTTCGGCGCGGGACTGGTCCTGACCATCGGCGTGATCGTGGCGCACCGGGACCGGATCGGCCAGCTCTACGACACTCTGGGCGGTGATCCTGTCGGCATCAGCGTGCTCACTCTCGGCCAGCTCCTGGCCCTGCCCAATGTCGCGCTCTGGGCCGCGTCATGGATGGTGGGGCCCGGTTTCGCCTTCGGCCAGGGCACATCCATCACGTGGTCGCACTCACACCCTGGTCTGCTCCCCCTGATCCCCGGTCTGGGCGCCCTGCCGGACCCAGGCACGCTGCCCGCCGGTCTGTGGCTCGTTGTCCTTGTCCCCGTGGCAGCCGGGGTTCTGGTCGGCTGGCGAGCCGTGCGCTCGGTCGCTCGGCTCTCCTCGTGGCAGGTCAAGGCACGAGTCGCGGCAGCGGCCTGCGTGGTGGCCGCTCTGACTCTGACGTTGGCGAGCGCGCTCGCCGGTGGTTCGCTGGGCGCCGCCCGGCTCAGCGTCGTCGGAGCGCCGTCGTTGGTGTTCGGAGCGGCCGTCTTCGGGGAGCTGATGCTCGGGGCTGCGGTCGCGGTCGGCCTCAGCCATCTGCACGCAGCACGACGCTGAGCGGTATCGAGACCGGCAGCTCAGACCAGAAACTCAGACCGGCGGTTCAGACTGCCGGGTCAGCGGTTGGCGCCGGGCAAGCCACCGAGGAACGACCCGAAACCCCCGTAGAAATGCGACTTGCACTCCGCGACCGCGACCGCCGTATTGGCCCCTTTGGTGCAGTCCTGAAGTCTCTTGGCCGGGCCATAGACCACATATGGCAGCGCCACCATCACCGCAAGGACACACACCATGACGAGGCCGACGGCGCTCCACACGAGGCTGCGGGTCGATGCCCCGCCCCTGGACATGGCTCGCATCGCGCGAACCGACTCGACCCCGGACCACACGAGCGGGAGCACGGCAACCGCGGTGTAGGGCAACGGGATGCTGGAGGCGACCAGTCCCACGAGCATCAGCAGCGCCGACCGTCGCGCATGCGCCATCCCTGGTGGGAGGGCGCGTGGCGTGCGGGCCGAGGCCAAGGGACGCTCCTGGTATGGACTGGTGGGCCTAGAGGACAAGGTCGTCCGATATCGTCTCCCATCGTGACAACTACGCCGGACACCGGGTCGAATGCCGGCTCGATCGTGGTTCTCGTATCGGGCAGCGGCACCAACTTGCAGGCACTCATCGATGCCGCGGCCGATCCGGCGTACGGGGTGCGGATCGCGGCGGTTGGCGCCGATCGCGACGACATCGAGGCCCTGTCCCGCGCGCGTCGGGCACAGATCCCCACCTTCGTATGCCGGGTCGCCGACTTCGCGACCCGGGCAGAATGGGACTTCGCGCTCACGTCGCACGTGGCGGCGTACAGCCCCAGCCTGGTGGTCCTGGCGGGCTTCATGAAGCTCACCGGCGAGGCGTTTCTTGGCGAGTTCGGCGGACGCACCGTCAACACCCACCCGGCCCTGTTGCCGTCGTTCCCCGGCATGCGGGCTCCCGAGGAAGCCCTTGACTACGGTGTGAAGGTGACCGGCTGCACCCTGTTCGTCGTCGACTCCGGCGTCGACACCGGTCCGGTCGTGGCCCAGAGCGCCGTCGGCGTGGACGACGACGACACCGTCCAGACCCTGCACGAACGCATCAAGACCGCCGAGCGCCGGATGCTCGTCGACTACGTGGGCCGGATGGTCCGCGAGGGTTTCACCGTCACCGAGCGAAAGGTCACCATCCCGTGAGCGACTCGAAGGCACTCGGCAAGCGCGCCGTTCACCGGGCGCTCATCTCCGTCTATGACAAGACGGGGCTGGAGGTCCTGGCGCAGGGGCTGCACGATGCCGGGGTCACCCTGGTGTCCACAGGTTCGACCGCCTCGCGCATCGCCGACGCCGGCATCCCCGTGACCAAGGTCGAGGACCTCACCGGATTCCCCGAGTGCCTTGACGGCCGGGTCAAGACCCTGCATCCCACGATCCACGCCGGGATCCTGGCCGACACCCGCAACCCCGACCACATGGCTCAGCTGGCCGGTCTCGGCATCGAGCCGTTCGACCTTGTGGTGTCCAACCTCTACCCGTTCACTGACACCGTCGGCTCGGGCGCCTCGCAGGATGAGTGCATCGAGCAGATCGACATCGGTGGACCCTCCATGGTGCGGGCCGCGGCCAAGAACCACGCGAGCGTCGCGATCGTGACCAGCCCTGTCGAATATGCCTCCGTGTTGGTTGCCGTTCGTGGTGGTGGCTTCACCCTTTCCCAGCGCAAGACCCTCGCGGCTGAAGCATTCGTGCACACGGCCAACTACGACTTCGCGGTCGCCAGCTGGATGGGCAACGTCCTCGCCGACACCAGCGACGGCACCGGCTTCCCGGAATGGGTCGGCGCCACGTGGAACAGGGCGACCGTCCTTCGCTACGGCGAGAACCCGCACCAGAAGGCTGCCCTCTATGCCCACTGGCGCCCCGGTATCGCCACTGCCGACCAGCTTCACGGCAAGGAGATGTCCTACAACAACTTCATCGATGCCGATGCCGCCCAGCGCGCGGCCTATGACCACGCCGAGCCGGCCGTTGCCATCATCAAGCATGCCAACCCTTGCGGTGTCGCGATCGGCGCCGACATCGCACAGGCCTACGACCGCGCACACGCGTGCGACCCGGTGTCGGCGTTCGGTGGCGTCATCGCGACCAACCGTCCCGTCACGGCGGCGATGGCCGAACGGGTCGCCGAGGTGTTCACCGAGGTCGTCATCGCTCCGGACTTTGAGCCCGAGGCGCTGGAGATTCTGAAGCGCAAGAAGGCGATTCGTCTGCTGAGACTGCCCGAGGGCATGGAGCGCGGCGCCGAACAGATCGACTTCCGTGCCGTCAGCGGTGGGGTTCTGATGCAGACACGAGACAAGATCGATGCGGTTGTCGAGGGCGGTGGCGGCGATGACCCGTCGCTCTGGAAGCTCGTCACTGGCGACGCGGCGGACGCCGCACAGCTGGCAGACCTGGCATTTGCATGGCGGGCTATTCGCGCGGTCAAGTCCAACGCCATCCTGCTGGCCAAGGACGGGGCCAGCGTCGGCGTGGGCATGGGCCAGGTCAACAGGGTGGACTCCTGCCACCTGGCTGTCACCCGCGCCGGTGCGGAACGCGCAGCTGGCTCGGTGGCAGCCTCGGATGCGTTCTTCCCGTTCGCCGATGGGCTGGAGGTCCTGTTGGACGCCGGCATACGGGCCGTGGTCGCCCCTGGTGGCTCGATGCGCGACGCAGAGGTGATCGAGGCTGCCACGGCAGCCGGCGTCACCATGTACTTCACCGGCACCCGCCACTTCGCCCACTGAGCCGGCTGCCTTTGACGGAAACCTTCGTGACGGAAGTCTCGTGATGGAGGTCTCGGCAGATCAGGCCGGCTGACCCGCTGGGTCAGCTAGCGCGCCGCCGCGCACACGGGGTGGCTGAAGGTCACCACGTCGCCGGGCGAGACGAGGTGGGCCACGGACAGACACGTCTGCTGACCGCTCGGCAGCCCACGCAGCGCCACCCATGGGGCAGCGTTGGGGCTGGCGTCGTAGTTGACGATCGCCCTTGCCTTGCTGGCGTCCGCTCCTTCGTAGATCACCGTGGCAACGACGTCGGGGCGAATCGGCATCGCCCAGGACACGATCAGCTCACCCCTGTCGGGGCCTTGGGCCACGACAGCATTCCTGGGGGTGTACCTGGCGGCGGCCTGTGCTGCCGTCGCGGTCAGATGGCTCGATGACATCTGATCGGGATCGGTCGCGGGCTGGGCGAGTCTCCATGCAGTGGATACAGCCAGCAGGGCGGCGAGCGCGCCGCAGAGGACGAGGAACCGGCGTCTGGAGCTGATCGCAGGTGTATCGAGGGTGGGCTCAGGCGAACGCCGGGCCGATGCAACGGTGGTGAGGCCCTGCCCCAGCTCGTTCAGGGAGACGCCGAGCTCCACAGCGGAGGCGGGACGGTCGTGGGGCTCAGCGGCCATACACCTGCGCAGGAGCTGTTCGAGCTCGGGAGGCACCCCCGGCCGTGCGATGGCCGGAAGGTCGTTGCGCAGGATGCGGGAGACCAGAGGGGCAAGGCCCGTGCGTGCCTCCTTGGCGAACGGCGCTTGCCCGGCCAACAACGTGTAAAGCGTGGAACCGAGTGAGTAGATGTCAGACGCAGCGGTCGCGGCCCTGCCCTCGAGGATCTCGGGAGCGGCGTGGACGACCGTGTACGCGGCGGTCTCGGTCGCAACACTGCCGGTGTCGTCCACAGTGACCACGCTGGCGATCCCGAAGTCGGCCAACGCGGGCTCGCCGTAGGCCGTGAGCAGCACGTTGTGTGGCTTGACATCGCGGTGCAGGACACCCGCTTCGTGCGCCGCGTGCAATGCGCTGCACAGGCGAGCTCCGATCGAGACGACCTCGGAGACCGGCAAGGGGCCCTGCGCGGCAACCTTGCGGGCCAGTGACCCACCCGAGCAGTACTCCATGGCCAGCCACGGGCGGTGGCCTCGCGTCGTCCCGGCGCCGTAGACCGTCACGATGTTCGGGTGTGAGGAGACCCTGCCGGTGGCCAGGCACTCGGCGCGAAAACGTCGCAGCTGACGGTCGTTGAGGGTGTCCGAACGCAAGACCTTGAGGGCGACGGTCCGGTCGAAGCGGATGTCGCGGGCCCGGTAGACGGTGGCGAAGCCTCCCTGGTCGATCCGTTCCAGATCCTCGTACCCCTCGGGAGCGTCAGGCTCCCCAACGGGGTTCTGCGCGTGCGCTCCGTCGACCAGCACTGAAAGGCCCCCTTCGTATGCCGACTCACCGTTTGACCTGCCCGCAGCGCGTTCCGCGGAGCGGCATCTGACTCCCGGTGTGTCCTTGCAGCCACAGTTTTTCACGCAACGGGGTCGCGTGGGTGGGCTCCAGCTTGCCTGTGGAAAGATTCGCGTCATGACTGCTCAGACTCTGGACGGCAAAGCGACCCTGGCGGCCATCAAGGAAGAGCTCAAGGGTCGTATTGCGGCGCTGGCCGAGCTCGGCATCGTCCCCGGTCTCGGGACCGTGCGGGTCGGCGAGGACCCGGGCACCAAGTGGTATGTCAACGCGAAGCACAAGGACTGTGCCGAGGTCGGCATCGCGAGTATTCGTCATGACCTCCCGACCGGCGCCACCCAGTCCGAGGTCGAGGCCATCATCGACCTGCTCAACGCCGACCCTGCCTGTACCGGATACCTCGTGCAGCAGCCGACCGGGCTCGACGAGTTCGCCCTGCTCTCCCGGGTGGATCCGAGCAAGGACGTCGACGGGCTGCACCCGTACAACCTGGGGTGCCTCGTCCTCCGGCAGGCCGCGCCCTTGCCGTGCACCCCTGTGGGCATCATCGAGCTGCTGCGCCGCTATGACGTCCCGATCGCCGGGGCCCATGTCGTGGTCGTCGGGCGTGGCCTCACCGTGGGTCGACCGCTCGGACTGCTGCTGACCAGGCGCAGCGAGAACGCCACGGTCACCTTGTGCCACACCGGAACCCGCCATCTGGCGCAGCACGTTGCGCAGGCGGACATCGTCGTCGCCGCGGCAGGGTTTCCCGGCATCATCACGGCGGACATGGTCAAGCCGGGCGCTGCGGTGGTCGACGTGGGCGTCAGCCGCGAGGTGGGCGATGACGGGAAGTCGCACGTGGTGGGCGACGTCCACCCTGACGTGGCCGACGTCGCCGGATGGCTCACCCCGAACCCCGGCGGTGTTGGGCCGATGACCCGCGCAATGTTGCTGATGAACGTCGTCGAGGCTGCCGAGCGTACGGCTCGTTCATGACTTCTGCCCGCGTCACCTCTGCCCGCTTCGGCGCACTGTGGTTGGTCGCGGTGGCGCTCATGGCTGGCGTCGGGTTGATGGGCTTTGGCCATGTTCGCCCGGGCGGGTTCGTGGTTGCCGGCACCCTGGTTGCCGCGGCGGCGTTGAGGCTGATGCTGCCTCGAGGACCGGCGGGCGGGCTGGTCGTGCGTTCCCGCCTTGCCGACGTGGCGTTCCTCCTGTGCATGGGCCTTGGGCTGTTTGTCATCGTCAGCGCCCTGGATCTGCGGTCGAGACGCTGAGCCATCATCTGAGGCGCTGATCCGTCTGAGGAGCTGAGCCGGGCCAACGGCATACACCACTGCCCGCCAGCACACCGTGCTGACGGGCAGTTGCCTTTGACGAGTGGGCGGCTGGCCTACTTGATCAGGCCAAGACTCCTGACGGCGTCGCGCTCCTCGGCCAGCTCGGCCACTGAAGCGTCGATCCGCGCGCGGGAGAAGTCGTCGATCTCCAGACCCTGGACGATCTCGTAGCTGCCGCCCTTGGTGGTCACCGGGAAGGACGAGATCAGGCCCTCGGGGACACCGTAGGAACCATCGGACACGACGGCCATCGAGAGCCAGTCGCCGTCCGCGGAGGCACCCAGCCAGTCACGGGCGTTGTCGACGGTCGCGGACGCAGCCGACGCGGCGGAGGAGGAACCGCGGGCGGCGATGATGGCAGCGCCGCGCTTCTGGATGGTCGGGATGAAGTCACTCTCCAGCCAAGCCTGGTCGTTGACCAGCTGCGCGGCGTTCTGCCCGTTGACCTCGGCGTGGAAGATGTCCGGGTACTGCGTCGCTGAGTGGTTGCCCCAGATCGTCATCTTGCGGATGTCGTTGACGCTGACGCCGGTCTTGGCGGCCAGCTGTGCGAGTGCACGGTTGTGGTCGAGGCGGGTCAGTGCAGAGAAGCGCTCGCGGGGGATGTCCGGCGCGTTGCTCATCGCGATGAGGGCGTTGGTGTTTGCCGGGTTGCCGGTCACGGTGATGTGGACGTCATCGGCAGCGTGGTCGTTGAGGGCCTTTCCCTGGCCGGTGAAGATGGCACCGTTGACCGAGAGCAGGTCGCTGCGCTCCATGCCTGGGCCGCGTGGACGCGCGCCGACGAGCAGTGCGAGGTTGACGCCGTCGAACATCGTGTTCGGGTCGTCGCCGATCTGGACAGCGGCCAGCGTCGGGAAGGCACAGTCGTCGAGCTCCATGACGACGCCCTCGAGAGCCTTCAGCGCCGGCGTGATCTCGAGCAGCCGCAGCTCCACGGGAGTGTCAGGGCCGAACAGCGCACCACTGGCAATATGGAAGAGCAGGCTGTAGCCGATCTGGCCGGCGGCGCCGGTGACGGCGACTTTGATGGGAGAGGTGCTCACTGTGCTGTGTCCCTTCGGACGGAGTGTGTGAATACCCGTCGACGTTAGCAGCGGGCCTCGAGCACCCGACATACAGCCTGAGATGCGGGCCACCGGCGGGCGCGCCAGCCTCTGGGCCGCCGAAGTCTGAAGGCCGAATTCAAAGTATCTTGATGTCAAGGTATTCTGGGGTCAGTTCAGCGAAGCAACCAGAGGTCGAACCGAGGAGCCACACGCATGAGCAAGATCAAGGTGCAGAACCCCATCGTCGAGCTGGATGGCGATGAGATGACGCGGATCATCTGGCAGTTCATCAAGGATCGCCTGATCCACCCCTATCTGGACGTCGACCTCAAGTACTACGACCTGTCGATCCAGAAGCGCGACGAGACCGATGACCAGATCACGGTCGACGCGGCGAACGCCATCAAGAAGTACGGCGTTGGCGTCAAGTGCGCGACCATCACCCCCGATGAGGCCCGCGTCAAGGAGTTCGGCCTCAAGAAGATGTGGCCCTCGCCGAACGGTACGGTCCGCAACATCCTCGGCGGCACCATCTTCCGCGAGCCGATCCTCTGCAGCAACATCCCACGGCTGGTGCCGGGCTGGACCAAGCCGATCATCATCGGCCGTCACGCCTTCGGCGACCAGTACAAGGCAACCAACTTCAAGGTTCCCGGCGCCGGAAAGGTCACCATCTCCTGGCACCCGACCGACCCGACCGCCTATGAGCCGATCGAGATGGAGGTCGTCGACATCCCGGTCGATGGTGGCGTCGTCATGGGCATGTACAACTTCAACAAGTCCATCGAGGACTTCGCCCGCGCGTCGTTGAACTACGGCCTGGAGCGCAAGTACCCGGTCTACCTCTCGACCAAGAACACCATCCTCAAGGCCTATGACGGCGCCTTCAAGGAC
>DATCNE010000073.1:0-20771 GCA_036565395.1 Dermatophilaceae bacterium | reverse complement strand
CGCGGAAAGCGCGCGCAAGCACGGTGTGAGTGACGAGGACATCCTGCACGCGTACGCAAACCCGATTCGGGTCTTCGACCTCGACGAAGGGTTCACGATGGTCATCGGGGCCAACCTCGCGGCCATCATCTACGAGATCGGCGTCGTCGATGGTGTCTCGGCATCGGTCATCGTCCACGCGATGAGAGCACGCGAGAAATTTCTGAGGTGATGAGCATGCCACGCACCGTCCAAGACATCCTCGACCACGCTGAGGAGCTCGCCAAGCGTTTCGAGGACTACGAACCATCGCCGACAGACGAACGCGACCCAGCGGTGTTCGGCGAGCTTCGCCGAGCTGTCCTGTCGCGATCGGATGCCGAACGCTCGATCAGAGACGCGGTCAAGCACGCACGCGAACGCGGTTACTCCTGGGCGTTCATCGGCTCGCTAGTCGGAACCTCCGGCGAAGCAGCCCGCCAGCGCTACGGCCACAAACAAGACGCATAGGCCAAATGGCTAAACCCGGTCAGCGATCCATCACCGGGCAAGAACGCACACCCAATGCGGCTACGAAAGGACGCTTGGCAGCTGACGATCCATGGCCGGTCCGGAGGCGGCGACGTTGCGGCCATGGAAGGATTCAGCGATCCCGCGAGACCAGACTGCGGCCAAACGACCGTGGCGTCCGAGGGCTCCTGCTAAGGACACGCGCATGCCTGAAGACGTCGGACTTCTCAGTGTCGCACCGGCCGGCATGCTTGTCTTCGGCGGAATCGTCGCCGCGATCGTCGCCGCGATCGTCGTCGCGGTCTTCGCCACCGTCATGGTCAGGGGCGTCGGCCAGTGGCGCCGCAACAATGCGTCGCCTGTCGTGACCACCATGGCTCGGCTCGTCACGAAGCGCGGCGAGGTGCACGGCGGCACCGGGGAGAGCCGTGCCCGGACCGCATATTTCGCGACGTTTGAGACGCCGACGGGCGAACGGTGTGAGTTGGCTTTGCCAGCTCGTGAGTTCGGGCTCATCGCCGACGGCGACACCGGTCAGCTCACTTACCAGGGCACCCGCTTCAAGGGGTTCGCGCGCACGAGCATCGCTACCCGCTAAGCGCCTGCCACCGACCCGCCGCGAACACCCTCACCAACAGGAAGCGCGATCATCGGCACGTTGACGCTCCGCCGCAGATGAGCGCGTTCGCGGAACTCTACGCAAGCGCTGCACGCACGGAGAGCGCGATGGTGTCGCGTTCCGTCGCGGGGAGCCACTGAGCCTGATCGTCAGTCAGGTAGGCAAACACCCTCGGTCCGCGGGCGTCCTCGGGGTGGTTCGGCAGCCTTGGCACCAGGTGGAGGTGCAGGTGGGAGAACCCCTCAGCCTCGGAGAACTGCATGAGGTACGTCTTCACGCAACCGGTGACAACCTCCAGTGCGGTGCCAAGGCGGCATACGAGCCCACCGAGCTCGTCGGCTGCCTCCGGCGTCAGCTCCGTGAACGACGCGACGTGCCGGGTCGGTAACAGGACGAGCCACCCGGGGAGCGTGCTGTTGAACGCATGGGCTACTCGCCAGTGATCGGTGTGTACGACGTCCTCGCGCGGTGGCAGGGCGATCGCCGCCTGCTGGTCGCAGGGAAAGCATCTGGGCACGAGGTCGGCGGCGTTCACCCCCGGCACTGTAGCTAGCCACGGATCCTCTGGCCGAGCCGACGGGCGTGAACACGTGTTGAGCGACCTGCTCGCGTACGCAGTGCAGTGCCCGCAGGAGTCCGCGGGCGGAGTGGTTACCGCTCATCAAGCATGTCCGGTCGTATGTTGTCGACCGTCCACCATCCCGATAACCCGCAAGAAGAGGCGTGCCAGGCCAGCCCATGATGGTGCTGCTCGCAATTCCTTGTTGCTCTGGTGAGCCACCGCCCAGGCGAAGGGCGGAGAACGTCGGCCAGGGAACAGAAAAGGAACAAACCCAGGCCCACCGGACCGCGCTGGACGAACCAGACGCACCGATTCCGTGCTCAGAACGCCCCCGCGCGTGCTGTCGCTGCCCCAGGCTCTCGTAGCGGTGTCGGCCCGGGCCGGGTTGCCGCTGTGGATACCCGACGATGTCGCGGGCACCTGCTGTACCACCGTGGCACTCCAAGGCGTACGTCGAAGCTGCCCGGTTCATGGCTGAGCGCACCGCGGACCGGTTCTGGGTGTGGAGCGACGGGGGCCAGTTGCCCATCATCGTCGACGCCACATCGTGCACCCTGGGTGCAGGCCGCGAGCTGCTGCCGTACCTCGACGACGCCCGACGTGGCCGCCACGAGTCGCTCACCATCCTCGACTCCCTCACCTGGGCTGCGGCGCAACTGCTGCCCGAGCTGCAGGTGAGACAGAAGGTGCCCTCTGCGACCGTGCACGCAACATGCACGATGCAGCACCTGGGCCTCTCCGGCGACCTCCTTGCTCTTGCTGGGGCCGTCGCCGAGCTGGTCCATGTGCCGGCGTCGATGACCTGCTGCGCCTACGCCGGGGACCGCGGCATGCTCCACCCGGAACTGACGACGTCAGCCACCGCAAGGGAGGCCGAGCAGGTCGCCGCAGCCGGTTGCTCGGCCCAACTGTCGGCCAACCGGACCTGCGAGGTGGGCCTGGAACAGGCCACAGGCTCGGTGTACCAGTCCGTCATCTTCGCCCTGGAAGTTGCCACCAGGTCCTGACCAGGCAGGTCAGCGACGCAGGACGCGGCGCGCGAGCTTGTTGCCGGACATCTGGGCGAGCTGCACGATCACCACGATGACGCCGATGGTGACTGCCATGGCCGCGTAGTTGTAGCGCTGGTACCCGTACTGCAGGGCGAAGTCGCCGAGGCCGCCGCCAGCGACCGCCCCGGCCATCGCGGACATGTCCGTGATGGCGACGAACAGGAACGTGAATCCCAGGATCAGGGGGGCGAGGGCCTCCCGCACGACCACCGTCCAGACGATCCGCAGCGGGCCGGCACCCATCGCGCGCGCGGCCTCGATCACGCCGGGGTCCAGGGCGACAAGGTTCTGCTCGACGATTCGCGACGTGGCGAACGTCGCCATGACCGCCATCGGGAAGATGACGGCCCGCGTCCCGTAGCTGCTTCCGGTGACCCGGACCGTCAGCGGCAGGATCGTAGTGATGAAGATGATGAACGGGATCGGCCGGACGATGTTCACCAGCAGGTTGAGGACCATGTAGACGGCCCGGTTGGCCAGCAGGTTGCCCGGCCGCGACGCATACAGAAGCGTGCCGATCACCAGCCCGGCGACCCCGCCGATGGCCAGCGTGGCAAGCACCATCTGCAGGGTCTGCCCGATGGCCGACAGCAACAGGGGCCACAGGTTCAGGCCGCCATTGTTCATCGGGCCACGTCCTGAAGGGTTGCCTCGTGATGGCCCGGTTCGCGTTCGTACTCCAGAACGTCCGTGCGCTCGCGCAGCGAGGCGAGGAGGGCATCGATGTCCGCGTCCACCCCGACCAGCTCGAGCGTGAGCGAGCCGATCGGCCGCGCCCCGACGTCGGTGATCCCGCCGTAGACGATCGAGCCGTCCACGCCGTGGGCGCGCAGCCGCTCGGTGAGCAGGGTGCCGGAGCCCCCTGTATCGCGCACATCGACAGTGACGATTCGCCCGGGATGCCGCAGGCGCAGCCGCTCGATGACATCCGGAGAGGGCCGGTCATGAAGGGCGGTGGAAATGAAGCGGCGCGTCACGGTCTGCTTGGGTGACGAGAAGATGTCGTACACGTCGCCCTGCTCGACCACCTTGCCGGCATCCATCACCGCGACGCGGTTGCACAGGTAGCTGACCACCGACATCTCGTGGCTGATGACGACGATCGTGACGCCCAGCTCGGTGTTGACCCGGCGGAGCAGGTCGAGCACGTCGCGGGTGGTCTCGGGGTCGAGGGCGCTGGTGGCCTCGTCGGCAAGCAGCAGAGCGGGCGAGGTCGCGAGCGCGCGGGCGATACCGACTCGTTGTTTCTGCCCGCCCGAGAGCTGGTCGGGGTACTGGCGCGCCTTGTCGGACAGCCCCACGAACTCGAGCAGCTCGGCGACCCGCGCCTCCCTGCGCTCCTTCGACCAGCGCGCCACCCGCAGCGGGTAGGCGACGTTCCCGGCGACGGTGCGCGAGCTGAGCAGGTTGAACTGCTGGAAGATGAAACCGATGCGGGCCCGCGCGGGCCGTAGCTCGCGTTCGGTACGGCCGGTGATCGGGACGTCGTCGACGATGATCGTCCCGCTGGTGGGGGTCTCGAGCGCGTTGATGAGCCGCACCAGCGTGCTCTTGCCCGCGCCCGAGTACCCGATGACGCCGAAGACATCACCACGCTCGATCTCGACGCTCACGCTGTCGACGGCGCGCACCGGCTGTGCGCCGGCGGTGAACTCTTTGGACACGTTGCGCAGGGAAACCATTGCGGTCACGTCGAATCCATCCTTTGTGAGTGCGGCCTGGGTGTGACCGGTCGGCTCTGGCGGCCGGCCGGTCACACCCGATGGAGGCCGGGTCAGACCTTGGCGGCTTTGATGTCGCTCTCGAGCCCGGTGAGGATCGCCTGCAGCTCAGCCGGCGTCTGGTTCTGGGCCACCGCGGTGCCCTTGGACTCGGCGAGCAGCTCGTTGATGACCGCGGCCTCGTGGTAGATCTTGACGAGCTGGGCGTAGATCGGGTTGTCCTTGTCCTTGGCGGGGACGACCCAGACGTTGATGTAGGGCGCAGCCGCCTTGACATCCTTCAGATCCGAGTAGATCGCGGTTGCCGGGTCGATCTTGGCGTCGAAGGCGTAGTTGTTGTTGATGATGGCGGCATCGAGGCTCTTGAGCTGCACCGTCGTCTGGTTCGCGTCCACGGGAACGACCTTCACGCGCGAGGTGCCCGGTACGATCTCGGCCGGGGTCGACAGCGCGTTTCCGCCGTTCTTCAACGTGATCAGCTTGGCCGACTGCAGCTCGAGCAGCGCACGGCCCTGGTTGGTCGGGTCGTTCGGGATCGCGATCTCCCCGCCGTTCGGGATGTCAGCAGGCGACTTGTAGCCCTTGGCCGTGTACAGGCCGAGCTGGTAGATGGCGGTCGCGCCGATCGGTACGAGGTCGGCCTTCGCCGCAACGTTGTAGTTGGCGAGGAAGAGCAGGTGCTGGAACTGGTTGAGCTGCAGGCCGCCCTGGGTGACAATCGGGTTGGGCTGCTGGTAGTCGGTGAAGTTCTTCAGCTCGACGTTGATGCCTTCCTTCTTGGACAACGCGACGAACGTCGTCCAGTACGCCTGGCTCGCGTCGGTGACGCCGACCGAGACGGTGACCGGGTTCTTGGGGTTGGCGGTGGTGGTGGCACCGGCGGCGACCGGCCCGCCAGATGAGCAGGCCGCGAGGCTCGCAGTGAGGGCGATGGCCGTAGTCAGGACAGTGAGTCTGCGCTTCATGGGAGTGCCTTTCTCGACAAGTTGTCAGTGTTGTGTCGTGCGAGTGGTGGTAAGTCCTGGTGCGAGGTGGGGCGCATTCGGCCGGGCCGTGACCGAATGGGCGGTCCCTGAACAGGCTTCGGTGCCATGGGGGCTGCCCTGGGTGCAGGCTCGCGGTGGAGCTCAGACAGGGACAGTCAGGCCAGTCAGGCGGTGGGTGGTCCCGCTGGAAACCGGTTGAGCAGAGCCGGTGACGGCTCTACCGCATGCAGGGGCAACAGCACATGAGCCCGCAGCACACACCCGGCATGTCACACATCAACTGGATGTGGTGCTCGGTGGCGGCGACGCGGTTCACGAGGTGCTCCCTTTCCGGATGGGCTTGACGAATGGGCAAGTTACCACCGATCCGGAAGGGTCACGACGCGGCATCCACCCTCTGAGACATAACGATGCGTTATTTGACAGATAACGGATGATTATTGAATATTTCTCGGTGTGCCGGTGCCTGTCGCATCAGATCCGGCGAGGAACCCCGTGTCCACGCAGAGGGGAGAGCACCATGACCGGTCAGCCGACCGCCCGTCAGGCTCCGCCGATGAGTGCCTCCGCATGCGGCCTGAGCGGCCGTGCTGACATGCGCTGTTCGATGTACCCGCTCTCCCCCTGCTGAAGGACTTCGCATCTTCTCTCCGGCGGTCCTCGCCGCCGTGCCGCCGATACATCCGGTCGGCCACCCCACGCTCTTCTCCCCGGCCTGCGTCACACCGCGCTCGCCTGCTCGCCCGACCGAGCCAGGCGCGGCGTCAGCCGCACCCTCACCACGCCCACCGGTCGACGCCCGGTGCTCGCAGGCGTCGACCTGGAGCTGGCCGCGGGCGAGATCGTTGCCCTCATCGGACCGTCCGGCTGTGGCAAGTCCACGCTCCTGCGCCTCGCGAGCGGGCTGGACAAACCGGATTCAGGGAAGATCCTGATCGACGGGCTGACAACCCGTGGCATCGACCACCGCTGCGCTGTCGCCTTTCAGGAGCCACGCCTCCTGCCCTGGCGGACCCTGTCCCAGAACGTCGCACTCGGGCTGCCGCGAGGCACACCGAAGGAGGTCGGGACGCGTCGGGTCGCCGAGCTTCTGTCGCTCGTCGGCCTCGACGTCTCCGCCTGGTGCCGACCACGACAGGTCTCCGGCGGTATGGCGCAGCGCGTCTCGCTGGCCCGCGCCCTGGCCCGCAGCCCCGGGGTGCTCCTGCTCGACGAACCGTTCGGCGCCCTCGACGCACTCACCCGCCTCAAGATGCAGGACCTGCTGCTGAAGATCCATGCCGCCGAGCTGACGACCATCCTGCTGGTCACCCACGACGTCGAGGAAGCCCTCTACCTCCCGTGACCGTCAGCACCGACCGCCAGTGAGCTGCAAGCGTTGCACCAACGCTTCTGTAACATACTGTCGTGTAACATACTTGGTTGACAGTTAGGTTGCTCATGTTTGGACGCACGGACCTTCTCGATCGGCTCGCCGGCAGCCTCACAGAGGTGCACACCACCGGCAAGGGTCGCATCCTCGCAATGCGCGGCCGCCGCCAAGTGGGCAAGTCGACTGCGGTCACCGCCTTCGTCGAGCAGGTGGACACGCCTCATGCCTACTTCACCGGGGTCAAGGTGGCACCAATGCACCGCCAGCTGGAGCTGCTGGCGGAGGCGTTCTTGGGGAGCCGACACCCCGTAGCCGACGTGCACCTGCTCTTCGACTCGCCGCCAACGACGTGGCGAGAGGCTTTCAACCGGTGGGCCCTTGCCGCCCGAAACGCCCCCGTGATCGTCGTCCTGGACGAGTTCCCCTGGGCTGTCGAGGCCGATCCGTCGCTGGAGGGCGAGCTTCAAGTGGCGTGGGACACGACGTTGAGCAAGCTGCCAATCCTGCTCATCCTGATTGGCTCGGACGTCGCCATGATGAGTCGCCTGATCGAGCATGACCGACCACTGTTCGGGCGGGTAACTCCGATGGTCGTCCCGGCCCTGAATCCGGCCGAGGTGGCTGAGGCGCTACCCGGACGCTCCGCCCTGGAGATCTTCGATGCCTACCTGGTGACCGGGGGCTATCCCCGGCTCGTCGAGCGATGCGCCGCCGCCAAGACCACCGCCGCCTATGTCAAGACCGCTCTGACCGACCCCTTCAGCCACCTGGTGATCAGTGCACAACTCGTGCTGGATGCCGAGTTCAGGGATGCGGCAAGCGCCCGTCAGGTGCTCACGGCGATCGGCGCCGAAGCTGTCACCCGGCCCGGCTTCAACGACGTCGTCTCGGCCATCAGTGACCCCGACGAACGCGGCGCCGCCCAGACCGCGATCACCCGGGCGCTGAGGATCCTTGAAGGCCCCAAGGATCTGATCCGCATCGAGGTCCCCTCCGGAGCCTCTTCCAACAGCAAGTTGCGCCGGTACCGGCTCACCGATCCCTACCTGCGATTCTGGTTCCGTTTCGTCGCCCGCCACATCGAAGACATCAGCCGCAGCCGCGGTGACATCGCGGTCGCAGCATTCGACGCCAGCTGGGCCAGCTGGCGTGGGCGCGCGATCGAACCCCACGTCAACGAAGCCCTGACCCGGCTCGGCGCCACGCACCCAGAACTGGCCGATGTGCAACAAGCCGGCGCCTGGTGGACCCGCGACAACTCCCTCGAGGTGGACATCGTCGCCCGCACCGCCGAGAACATCGCCACCCTGGGCACCATCAAATGGCGACCGAGTGGCGGAGTGAACAGGACTGAGATGGCCGAGCTTGCGGACGCCCGTAACGTCATCCCCCATGCCGGCGGTGCGCGTCTACTCGCGGTCTGCCCCAGCGGGCTTGCACCCGGTGCCACCGCCGACATCGTCCTGCGTCCCGAGGACCTACTGGCCGCATGGGGTGCCGGAGTCCGCACCACGTGATGCGAACTCCGCGACGACGCTAAGCCTTACGCGCGAGCCGGCCGTACCGCAGCGAAGTACCCCAACACCACCGCCGACATGACAGACCGGGCCCAGCGGTGCGCTCAGACGGCAAGCTCGACGGGTTCGACCCCGAGCTCGTGGAGCAACGTGAGCACCCGTGCGCGGATCTCGTCGCGGATCGGGCGGACGGACTCGATGCCCTGTCCGGCCGGGTCCTCGAGCTTCCAGTCCTCGTAGCGTTTGCCGGGGAAGATCGGGCAGGCGTCACCGCAGCCCATCGTGATGACGACGTCGGACGCCTGCACCGCCTGGGTCGTCAGGACCTTGGGGCGCTCGGCACGGATGTCGATACCGAGCTCCAGCATGGCGTCGACCGCAACCGGGTTGATCTCGCCAGCGGGCATCGAGCCGGCCGACAGGACCTCGACCGCGCCGCCGGACATCGCGGACAGGAGCCCGGCCGCCATCTGGGATCGGCCAGCGTTGTGGACGCAGACGAACAGGACGCTGGGGCGGTCGGTGGTCTCGGTCATCGGACTCCTGTCGTCGTTCTCGGGCGATGTTGACGCACGTCTATTCTGTCAAGGCGAGCAAGCGGGGTCGGCCGGACTTTCGGGTCGATGCCCTGGCGTCGAAGCAGCTCGCGCTAGGATCAGTATATGCTGATGTCAGCGACCACTGATGAGTTAGTTCGGGCCATCGCCGATCCCCTCCGACGCCAGATCGTCGAGCTTCTCGCGAAAGAACAGCTGTGCACCTGCCACCTGGTGGAGCTCACCGGGGCCCGGCAGACGAACCTGTCCAACCACCTGAGGGTGCTCCGTGAAGCCGGCCTGGTGGTGACCGAGCCGGCCGGACGCTACACCTACTACCGGCTCCGACCAGAAGCGTTGGCTTCCTTGGCCAGCACCCTCACCGAGCTCGCGGTCCAAGCCCGCGATGCCGAGCAGACCCGGAGGCCGTGCCCGTGACTTCACATTCAAACACTCCCGTCGCCCGGGAGCCCGAACCGGCAGACGCGCCGATCGTTGTCCGATTGTCGGCGATGGACCGGATGCTGCCGCTGTGGATCGGCCTGGCGATGGTCCTCGGACTCGTCCTGGGGCGGCTCGTCCCCGGCCTGGACGAGGCCCTGAACGCGGTGAAGATCGGCCAGACCTCATTGCTGATCGCCCTCGGACTGCTCCTGATGATGTACCCGGTTCTGGCCAAGGTCCGCTACGACGAGATCGGCCTCCTCACCGCGGATCGACGGATGATGGCGGCGTCGCTGGTGATGAACTGGGTCGTTGGCCCGCTGGTGATGTTCACCCTCGCGTGGCTGCTGCTGGCCGACCAGCCGGCATACCGAACCGGGGTCATCCTCGTCGGGCTCGCCCGCTGCATCGCGATGGTCCTGCTCTGGAACGACCTGGCCTGTGGCGACCGCGAGATGGCGGCGGTCCTTGTTGCTCTCAACGCGGTCTTCCAGGTGTTCGCCTACGCAGCCCTGGGCTACTTCTACCTTCAGGTGCTGCCCGGCTGGCTGGGGCTGGAGCAGTCGACTCTGGATGTCTCCATGCTCGGCATCGCCAAGATCGTCGCGATCTTCCTCGGCATCCCGCTGGTCGCCGGATACCTCACCCGAACACTGGGGGAACGGGCGAAGGGTCGAGAGTGGTACGAGACCACGCTCCTGCCCAGGATCAGCCCGATCGCGCTATGGGGACTGCTGTTCACCGTGGTCGTCCTGTTCGCGTTGCAGGGCAGCACCATCACCTCCGAACCGTTGACGGTGGCACGGATCGCCCTGCCGCTGCTCGGCTACTTCTTCATCATGTGGTTCCTGGGCTTCGCCATCGGGCGCGCACTCTCCCTCAGCTACCCACGAACCACGACCCTTGCCTTCACCGCGGCCAGCAACGACTTCGAGCTCGCCATCGCCGTGGCAATCGGAGTCTTCGGCGTCACCTCCGGACAGGCTCTGGCCGGGGTGGTCGGACCGCTGATCGAGGTGCCCGTGCTCCTGGCGCTGGTCTACGTCGCCTTGTGGCTACGTCGCCGCCTGTCCTGGCCGCACAGAACAGGGCCCACCCCGGCTGGACGGCCGTGACTCCTTCTCCGTGTGTCAAGGCAACAGGTCTGACCGGTTCGCACAGACTCGAATCGGCAGAGATCGGATGGAGTGATCGGCATGACAAATGACTCCAGCACTCCGCTCATCGTGGTGGGCATGGACGGGTCGGCGGGAAGCCGGGAAGCCCTGCAATGGGCGGTCGCTCAGGCCGAACTCAGCGGCGCGGCCGTGCAGGCGGTCATGGCCTGGCACCTGCCGGAGGTGTATGCAGTCGTGTCACGGGACTACGAGGCCGACGCCCGCCTAGAACTTCAGGCCGCCATCGAGGAGACACTCAGTCCCGACCAGCGTTCCCGCGTTACCGGGCGAGTGGTTCCCGGGCATCCCGGCCATGTTCTCGTGGACGCGTCCCGCCACGCCCAGATGCTCGTCGTCGGCAGTCACGGTCATGGGGAGCTCATCGGGAAACTCATCGACTCGGTCAGCGCGCACTGTGTCTACCACGCCGAATGCCCTGTCGTGGTCGTCCGCCACGCCGCGCCATAGTCCTTCGGATCCGGTAACGGAGGCATGAGTACTGGCGCGGCTCTGGCGCGGCTCTGGTCTGTCGATCGTCGTGAAGCGCGGTGACTCGTTCGCTTGTTGATCGACTAAAGAGCCCACTATCTCCTTTGATCTGGTTGCGTCCGGTTGGTGCGTAGTCCCAGACGACCTCGTCGGCGGACACGAAGTACGTCCAGGTGACTCCAGGCACGGAGCCCCCGTCTCCCCTAATCGGGAGGCGGCCACCAAGCCCCGGACATGACAGGCCCCTTCCCCTTGGCCAACAGCGGACTGAAGTCCGCGCATGGCTCATGGCCAGGCGAACAGGAGACGTCGGTCGCTGGATCAAGTACGTGGTCCACGTCGTTGGTGAAGGACAAATCGACCGCACTGCCAGAACGCTGATGCAATCGCAGGCGCACAATCCTGTCCCGGCCCACTACCGGATCTGGCCGCGATCCCTCGCAACAGTTGTCGCCCGAGTCGGGGACGGGATGGCAGGATGCGCTGATGGGAAGAGGCAGGAGTCGCGAACCCCGGCGCAGCGCGACGAGGAAGCGGCCGTCTATGTTGCTCGTGAGCAGCGACCCGCCGCCGGTGGAAGGCTCGGAGCAGGTCTCGGGCGGGCTCGCCGGGGATGTCGCCGCGGCGGACGGGCTGATCGGCGCAGCGACCGCGTCGTTGTTGGCGGCGATCGCCGATGCGCGTAGCGCGCTGGCGGCGGAGCTGGTGCTGTGTGGGGCGTTCGGAGCTATGGCGACCGGTTTGCCCGACGACGCGGATGAGCAGGAGCGGCTTGATGCGCTGGCGCTGATGCTTGGCCAGGTGATCGGCCATGGCGAGATGATTGCGAGCGTGGAGGCGTTGGCGTTGCTGCGGGTCTGTTCGGTCCTGGGGCCGGCGAAAAGCCGCAGCGCGGCGCAGGAGAGCGCGGGCCGGCTGGCGGCCGCCGGTGTGGCTGACCGTCCGTGGGCAGGCAGGGTCGGCCGCCCGGAGATGCTGCGGGCGTGGCGCTACGGGGACGTGTTCGGGGCCCAATCCTCGGTCGGGGTGCTGTTCCACTACCGAGGCCGCGAGCATGTCGTGATGGTCTTGGTCGATCATCTATTGGGTGGCGGGGTCAAGGACTGCTGGGTGTCTGAAGGGCGGGCCGCCAAGGACATGCGGAACTCCGTCGCCGCCGCGATGGCGGGCGCGCCTGACACGTTCTTCGAGGACATCGACGCCGCCGCCGTGGCCGCACTGCTCGGTTCGGCCCTGGCATGTCCGCCGTGCCCTGAGCAGGCTGACCAGATCGAGGACGTCAACAAACACCTCCACCTGGTACGGGCCCGGGTGGAGCATCTCGCCGAACTGGCCGGGATACCGCCGATCAGCCACGGCTGAGACTCTGTGGGCCGCTCACGGGCTGGACTGAGCAACGTCCGCTCATCGGCTGGTTGAGTGCGTTGTTTCGGGCGGTGTCCCTCTGCCGGTCGTCCGGTATCCGGGCGTTGGTCGACTAGAGATCGAGGATGTGCCGAAGGCCGCGATCGATCTCGCGCAGCAGCGCCAATGGTGCTTGGCCGGCTTGTTCGGACAGATCTGTCTTGTTGAGGGTGACCACGGCGGTGACGTTCACGACCGAGTCTTTGGGTAGTCCCGTCGCAGCGGCGGGCAGGAAGACGTTTCCGGGCATCGTTGCCAAGTCGGTGTTGGATGTGATCACGACGGCCAGCACGGTCGCCAACCGGCTGTTGTTGTATGTCTCTGCCGAGATGACCAGTACCGGCCGGCGCTTGGCTGGGCGGGATCCGGCGGGCGCTCCCAGATCTGCCCAGTAGATACCACCGCGCTCGATCACCAGTCGCCCGAAGCGTCCGCCAGAACGCGCCGCCCCACGGCAACGGCATCGGCTGCGGAGTCGTCATGCTCTGCCAATGCGGCCACTGCCAGGTCGATCTGGCGAGTCACCGACTCGGCATCGAGCTCGTCCAGGTAGCGTGCTGCAGCTCGGGAGAAGAACTCCGATCGGCTCATGCCTAGATCGTGCGCACGACGGGATGCCTTCTCGAACGTCTCATCAGGTACCGAGATCGCGGTCTTCATACCCAAAGTATAACGAGGTATGACCGAAGCGGGAAGACAAGGGCAGTCAGCAGGCGGCCTCAGTTGGTCCTGAATGACGAGGCCTCGTGGTGCGCCGAGCTAGTACGCCTGCAGCGTCGGACGGATGAGCAGCTCGTTGATCGACACCCGGGAGGGCTGCGACACGGCGTAGAGGACGCCCGCGGCGATGTCCTCGGCCCGCAGGGCGTCGTAGTCGTCGTACGACTGGCGGCTGCGCTCGCGGATCGTCTCGTCGCTGATGTGGTCGGAGAGCTCGGTGCGAACAGCGCCCGGCTCGACCAGCGTCACCCGCACCCGATCGTCGATCAGCTCCTGGCGCAGGGCCTCCGACCAGCCGCCGAGGGCCCACTTGGTCGCGCTGTAGACGCTGGTGGTCGGGCGGGCCTTGCGGCCGGCGACGCTGCTGATGTTGACGATGTCGCCGCCACCGGCGCGCAGAGCCGGCAGGAACGCGTCGGTCGCGGACATCGCGTCGAGCAAGTTGATCTCGACCATCTGGCGCCACTCGTCGGCTTTGCCGTCAGAGAACGCCGACAGCAACATCTGGCCGGCGTTGTTGACCAGGCAGTCGGCACGCCCGAGCTCGTCGGCCACCCGCTCGGCCGCTTCGCGCAGCGAGTCCGGCTTCCGAACATCAGCGGTCAGCGGCAGTGCGCGGCCGCCGCCAGCGACGATCCTCTCGGCCAGCGCGATGACCCGGTCGGTCCGCCGGGCCAGCAGCGCCACCGCGGCCCCCTCAGCCGCCGCGGCAAGGGCGGTGGCCTCGCCGATGCCGCTGGAAGCGCCGGTGACCACGAAGACCCGGCCGTCGAGAAGTCTGCTCATCGATCGATCGTAGCCATGTCGTCATGCGAACTGGCTGTATCGGCGGTGCCCGCCTTGCGTGGGCGCCGGTCAGAGGCGGGACGGGGAGCCTCAACCTGCGAAGTGGTCGCGGCAAGTGGCGATTCGTCAACGCCATCGTGCCCAAAGTGGTCTTCCGAAGGGCCCCGTTGCGATCTACTGAGGCACAGCACCCACGTTCGGTGCCGACATCCAGTGGACCAGGAGCCGACATGGACTTCCTCCGACCCGTCTCGTGGACCGATGCACTCGCCGCCAAGGCCGAGCACCCCGACGCGGTGCCGATCGCCGGGGGCACCGACGTCATGGTGGAGATGAACTTCGATCGGCTCCGCCCGACCGCGCTCATCGACCTGACCCGTGTCCGCGAGCTGGACGAGTGGTACGAGGAGGACGGCCTCGTCCGCCTGGGTGCCGGCGTGACGTACGCGCAGCTGATCAGCGAGCTCGGCGACCAGCTGCCGGGGCTTGCCATGGCGTCGCGGACGGTCGGCTCTCCCCAGATCCGCAACCGCGGAACCGTGGGCGGCAACCTGGGAACCGCCTCGCCGGCCGGTGACTCCCACCCAGCGCTCCTCGCCACCGGCGCCGAGATCGAGGTCGAGTCGATCCGAGGCCCACGCCGCATACCGGTGACCGACTTCTACCTCGGCGTGAAGCGCAACGCGTTGCAGCCCGACGAGCTCATCCGGGCAATCTGGATCGCCCCCGCAACCGGGCCCCAGCAGTTCTCGAAGATCGGCGCACGCAACGCCATGGTCATCGCGGTGTGCTCCTTCGGGCTCGCGCTGCACCCGGGCCAGAAGGCCGTCGGCACAGGCATCGGCTCCGCCGCGCCAACCCCGCGCGTCGCCGCCGTGGCGGGCGCCTTTGCCGGGAACGCACTCGAGGAGGCGGGGCTCTGGGAGTCACGCGGCGAGCTACCGCCTTCTCTCGCAAGGGAGTTCGGAGCGCAGGTGAGCGCGGCGGCTGCCCCCATTGACGACGTCCGGGGCAGCGCGGCATACCGCCTGCACTCCCTCTCCGTCATGGCCCGACGCTGCCTGGTCTGGGCCTGGAACGACTACCGAAAGGCGGCCTGAGACATGCGCATCAACACGACGGTCAACGGCGAGAAGCGTCAGGTCGACAATGTCTGGGAGGGCGAGAGCCTGCTCTACGCCCTGCGCGAGCGAATGGGTCTGCCGGGATCGAAGAATGCGTGCGAGCAGGGCGAGTGCGGCGCGTGCACCGTCTACCTCGACCACGTGCCGGTCTGCTCGTGTCTCGTGGCTGCGGGTCAGGCCGAGGGTCGCGAGATCGTCACCGTCGAAGGGCTGCGTGATGACGACGAGCTGCACCCCGTGCAGCAGGCCTTCGTCGAGGCCGGCGCGATCCAGTGCGGCTTCTGCACCCCCGGCCTGGTCGTCGCCACCCACGACCTGCTCGAGCGAAGCGAAAACCCGAGCGACCCAGAGATCCGGGAGGCGCTCGCCGGAAACCTTTGTCGTTGCACGGGATACGAGAAGATCCTCGACGCGGTGCACCTCGCCGCGGACCGGCTGTCGAACCCCGGAACTCTCTAGCCATGGCCGCCACGTCCCCGGCGTCTCCCACGCCCACGGCTCCAGACCTCGCCCGCACGGTCATCCAGGGGTGTGCCATCGCGACGATGGATCCGACCCGCACAGAGCTGTCCCACGGCCACGTCGTCATCTCGGGCAACCGGATCGAGACCGTCGGCGAGGGACCCGCGCCCGAGGTCGCGGGCGCAAGGGTGGTCGACGGCTCGGGCTGCCTGCTCACCCCTGGCCTGGTAAACACCCACCACCACCTCTACCAGTGGGTGACGCGCGGGCTCGCTGCCGACGCCACGCTCTTCGAGTGGCTGACCACGCTCTATCCGGTGTGGGCAGGGATCGATGAGTATGCCGTGAACGTCGCCGCCCGCGGTGGCATCGCCTGGCTCGCGCGCACCGGCTGCACGCTGACCAGTGACCACCACTACGTGTTCCCGCGCGACGGCGGCGACCTTCTCGCAGCCGAGATCGAGGCGGCCCGTTCGGTCGGGCTGCGATTCCACCCGGCGCGCGGGTCCATGGACCTCGGGCGCAGTCAGGGAGGCCTCCCCCCCGACCGCGTCGTCGAGGACCGGGACGCAGCTCTGGCTGCCACCGAGGCGGCCGTTGCCCGCTGGCACGATCCCTCTCCCTCGTCGATGCTGCAGGTCGCGGTCGCGCCGTGCTCCCCGTTCTCGGTCTCCGGCGAGCTGATGAGCGAGGCGGCCACCCTCGCCCGTCGACTCGGGGTGCGCCTGCACACCCACCTCGCGGAGACCCTCGACGAGGAGGACTTCTGCCGTGAGCGCTTCGGCTGCTCCTCATTGGAGTACGCCGAACGACTGGGCTGGCTCGGCGACGACGTGTGGTTCGCCCACGGCATCCACCTCGACGACCGTGCCGTCAAACGCATCGGTGAGACGTCGACGGGGATCGCGCACTGCCCGACATCGAACGCCCGCCTCGGAGCCGGTATCGCACGGACCCGCAACCTGATGGATGCCGGCGCCCGGGTGGGCCTCGGCGTCGACGGCGCCGCGAGCAACGAGTCCGCCAGCATGCTCGAGGAGGCGCGTCACGCGGTTCTGTTCGCGCGGGCTCGCGGTGGCCCCAAGGCGCTCGGGGTGCGAGACGCGCTGGAGCTCGCCACGATCGGGGGCGCCCGGGTTCTGGGCCGAGAGGACGATCTGGGTTCGATCGAGCCGGGCAAGCTCGCCGACCTCGCCCTCTGGCGGCTCGACACGATCGCGCATGCCGACATCACCGATCCCGTCGCCGCTCTCATCCTCGGCAGCCCGCCGCCGCTGGAGCTGCTGCTCGTCGACGGCCGGGTCGTCGTCGAGCAGGACCGCGTGGTCACCGTGAACGAGAGCGCCATCGCCCGTGAAGCGACCAGCGTGCACCAGTCCCTCGTCCGGAAGGCCGGCTGACCGCCATGACCACCGCCCCAGCTCGCACCACAACAGACACCCAGCGCCGCACCGAGGTCGGCCAGGGACGGGTCGGCGACAGCCCACCGCGGCCGGACAGCAACCTCAAGGCGCTCGGCGAGTTCGCCTACGGGAGCGACCTCTGGATGGACGACATGATCTGGGGGGTCACGCTGCGCAGCCCGCATCCGTATGCCCGGATCCGCTCCATCGACATCGGGCCGGCGCTGGCGACTCCCGGGGTATCTGCGGTCCTCACCCACGAAGACGTGCCGGGAGAGAAGCTCTACGGCCTCGAGATATCCGACCAGCCGGTGCTGGCCATCGACGTCGTGCGCTACCAAGGCGAACCCGTCGCCCTTGTCGCCGCCAACCACCCGGACGTCGCACGGCAGGCGGCGAAGAAGATCCGCATCGACTACGAGGTCTACGAGCCGGTGACCGACCCGATCGAGGCCCTCGGCCACCCGGGGTGGAATCTGGTCCAGGGCACGACGCCGCCGGTCCGCGAGCTGAACCGCGAGCGAGCCCACCTGCACCCACAGGGCAATCTGGTCAGACACCTGAAGATCCGCAAGGGCGACCCGGTGCCGGTCGCCGATGTCGTGGTGGTCGGCGAGTACGAGGTCGGCATGCAGGACCAGGCCTTCCTCGGCCCGGAGTCCGGGTTGGCTGTCCCCGCGGAGGACGGCGGCGTGGAGCTGTATGTCGCCACCCAGTGGTTGCACGCCGACCAGCGGCAGATCTGCTGGGCCCTGGGACTGCCGCCCGAGAAGGTGCGGCTGACCCTCGCCGGCGTCGGCGGAGCCTTCGGCGGCCGCGAGGACCTGTCGATGCAAGTGCACGCCTGCCTCCTCGCGCTGCACACAGGCAAGCCGGTCAAGATGGTCTACAACCGCGAGGAGTCCTTCTTCGGGCACGTCCACCGGCACCCGGCCCGGATGCGCTACGAGCACGGAGCCATGCGGGACGGGACGCTGGTCTACGTCAAGGCCACCATCTACCTCGACGGGGGCGCCTACGCCTCCAGCACCCCCGCCGTGGTGGGCAACGCGGGAACGATGGGCATCGGCCCGTATGTCGTCCCGAACGTGCATGTCGACTGCTTCGGCTCCTACACCAACAACCCGCCGTGCGGTGCCATGCGCGGCTTCGGCTCCGTGCAGGTCGCCTTCGCCTACGAGGCGCAGATGGACAAGCTCGCCGTCGAGCTCGGGATGGACCCGGTCGAGCTGCGCTGCCGCAACGCGATGAGTGAGGGAGCTCAGACCGCGACCGGCCAGGTCGTCGACAGCGCCGCGCCGGTCGAGGAGCTGCTGCGGCGCGTGCAGTCAATGCCGATGCCGCCGGAGCGCTCGCCCGACGATGCCACCGACCTGCGGGACCTGCCAGGGGGCGTCTCCAACGTCACCCACGGAGAGAGTGTGGTGCGGGGTGTTGGATATGCCGTGGCCTACAAGAACGTCGGGTTCTCGGAGGGCTTCGACGACTACTCGACTGCGCGGGTCCGGCTCGAGGTCGTCAATGGTGAGCCCACAGTGACCGTGTACACCGCCGCGGTTGAGGTGGGCCAAGGGCTGGTGACCGTCGAGCAGCAGATCTGTCGCACCGAGCTGGGCGTGGACCGCGTGGTGGTGCACAGCAAGGACACCAAGGTCGGGTCGGCCGGCTCGAGCTCCGCGTCCCGCCAGACCTACGTCACCGGGGGCGCGGTCAAGGCAGCCTGTGAGAAGGTCCGTGACGTCGTTCTCGGGATGACCCAGCGACAGCTCGGTCACACGATCGCCAACCTGCGGCTGGAGGGTGGCGAGGTGGTCGGCGATGGCGATGGCGTCGTCGCAGCGCTCGTCGACGTCCTGGGCGACCGGGTGGTCGAGGAGACCGTCGAGTGGCGGCATCGCCCGACCGAGGCGGTCGACCCCGAGACGGGTCAGGGCTTCGCCCATGTGCAGTACGCCTTCTCGGCACACCGTGCCGTCGTTGACGTCGACGTCGAGCTCGGGCTGGTCAAGGTCGTGGCGCTCGACTGCGCGCAGGACGTAGGCAAGGCGATCAACCCGCAGGCCGTCGTCGGTCAGATACAGGGCGGCAGTGCCCAGGGGCTCGGCCTGGCCATCATGGAGGAGATCATCGTCAAGGACGGCGTGATTCGTAACCCCTCGTTCACCGACTACCTGCTGCCCACCATCCTCGACATGCCGCCGATGCAGATCGCGGTTCTCGAGCATGGCGATCCGCACTCGCCATACGGCCTGAGGGGTGTCGGCGAGCCACCGACGATCTCCGCGGGGCCGGCCGTCGCCGGCGCGATCCGTCAGGCAGTCGGGAAGCCCTTGTCGAAGGTGCCGATCCGGCCGGAGCACATCACCGGGACCTGAGCACCTCTTCTTGCGCCAAGCTGATTAGATCAGTTAGACGCGCTCGGGCCATATCAACTTGCTAGTTGATAAGATCAATTAGGTACTTGTAAGGGTAATCAACTAGGAGGCGGCATGGCTCGCGGCAGACCGGCACGGGCAACCGTCTATGCGAGGCTCGACGCGGCCATCGCCGAGCTCCGGGAGCGATTTGGGGGACTGCCTTCGCCGAAGGAGTCAGAGCCGATCTGGTCCGACATCTGGCATGTCGAGGCGCATCACTCAACGGCCCTTGAGGGCAACACCTTGGTCCTTCGCGAGGTGGAGGCACTGCTTGAGCAGGGCCGCGCGGTGGGCGCAAAGCCCCTGCGCGAGTACCTGGAGGTCAGGGGTTACGGCGATGCGGCCCGGTGGGTGTACGCCCAAGCTCTGGAGCCTGGTGACTGGCACGACGGGAACCTGATCTCGGTTCAGGAGGTTCGGCACATCCATGTCCTGGCCATGACTCCGGTCTGGCAGATCACCCCACACCCGGACGCGACAGACCGCGAGGGCCCGGGCCAGTTCCGCGAACACGACATCCGCCCGTTCGGCGGGGGCATGACCCCGCCGTCGTGGCCCTTGGTCGGCGCACGACTCCAGGACTGGGCCGACGGTCTCAACGAGCGAGAGGACACCCTTCGATCGCCCCATCCCGGGCAGTCCCTGCCAGAGCCGCTTGCGCAGGTACACAACGAGTTCGAGCGCGTGCACCCCTTCATCGACGGCAACGGCAGAGCTGGTCGCCTCGTGCTGAATCTGGTGCTCGTCCGCCTCGGCTACCCGCCCGTGATCGTGCTGAAGCAGCAGCGCGCGCAGTACCTGGCCGCCATGCAGAAAGCTGACCACGGCGACTTCGGCCCGCTGGGCGAACTGCTGGCACGCGCGATGTACGACAACCTCAACCGCTTCATCGTCCCCAACGTCGCGGGGCCCGCGCGTCTTGTGCCGCTAGCCGCCTTGGTCAACGACGCCTACAGTCTGGCGGCGCTTCGTCAAGCGGCGCAGCGAGGCCGGCTCGACGCGGTCCAAGGATCGGACGGGCTGTGGCGCAGCTCCAGGCGGGCAGTCGAGGCGTACAACCGAGAAAAGGGGAAGAGACGCCGCTAACGACGGCGACTCCTGGACACGCACTATGGCGCGTGGAGGACCGCTACGCTCGTCCGGCTCAGCGGGGTCTGACGATCAGGGGACGATCCAGGTGCCGGTCTGCCCGTTGAGGCCCTCGACCAGCTTGTCCAGCGAGGTGATCAGGGTCTTGCGACCAGGCCCGGACGTGGCGAACCGGATGGCCGCCCGAATCTTGGGCAGCATCGAGCCCTCGGGGAACTGTCCCTGCGCGATGTACTTCTCGGCGTCGGCGACGGCGAGCTCGTCGAGGTCCTGCTGGTGGGGCGTGTTGAAGTTGATGGAGACCTTCTCGACACCGGTGAGGATGGCCATGGCGTCGCAGGCAGTGTCGGCCGCCAGCATCACCGACGCGTAGTCCTTGTCGATGACAGCGTCGATCGCCTTGTACCAGTTGTCCTTGCAGA
>DATCNE010000072.1:0-3195 GCA_036565395.1 Dermatophilaceae bacterium | reverse complement strand
GCGTCGATCTGGCGTTGGGCGCAGTGGAAGAAGTAGAGACCGAAGTCGACCAGGCCGCCCGACATCGGGCGCCCGTCCACGACGATGTGTTTCTCGGGCAGATGCCAGCCGCGGGGCCGGACGACGATCGTGGCCAGGTCCGCTCCGAGCGCATAGGACTTGCCCTCGGGCGAGGTGAAGTCGATGGTGCGGTCGAGGGCGTCGCGCAGGTTGAGCTGGCCTTCGATGACGTTGGCCCCAACTACACCAAGCAGGTGTGGCAGAACAACCAGTGGACCGCCTGGCGGGCCCAGCAGGAGTCCCGCGGCGCGAAGGGCACGGCGCCCGTGGCCATTCCACGCCGCGACGGCGACCCCTCGACGATCAAGCACGTGTTCCTCATCGTCAAGGAGAACCGCACCTACGACCAGGTCCTCGGCGACGACCCCCGCGGTAACGGTGCTGCCGCCCTGGCCCAGTTCGGCAGCACCACCACCCCGAACAATCACGCCCTGGCCGTTGAAGGGCCGCTGCTGGACAACACCTACTCGTCGGGAACGATGTCCGCCGATGGCCACCAGTGGCTGACTCAGGCATTCGTCGACGAGTACCTCACCCGCTCGATCGGCAACTACACCCGCAGCTACCCCTACAACGGCGGCGACCCGCTGGCCTACACCGGCACCGGATTCCTGTGGGACAACGCCGCCCGCCATGGCGTCAGCGCCAGGGACTGGGTCGAGTACACCAACAAATGGACCGACGCCGCCGGTGCCGCCGACGCCCACACCTGGACCCAGTGGTACCAGAACACCCTGGCCGAGCAGGGCAAGGGCGGCGCCGCGACCATCCCCAAGGACACCTACCACGCCTCAACCGACGTGCCGTCCCTGACCAAGATCCTGCAACCTCAGTTCCCCGGCTTCCAGCTTCAGATCCCCGACCAGCACCGAGCCGACCTGTTCCAGAAGGACCTGCACGCTGCCGAGCAGGCCAGCACACTGCCCCAGCTGAACCTCATGACGATCATGAATGACCACACCGCCGGCACCTCCCCCGGCTTCCCCACCCCCTCAGCCATGGTCGCCGACAACGATCTCGCACTGGGCCGGATCATCGACAACATCTCGCACAGCAAGTTCGGCAAGGACTCGGCGGTGTTCGTCATGGAAGATGACAGCCAAGACGGTGTCGACCACGTCGACGGGCACCGCAACCCCACACTGGTCTGGAGCCCGTACGCGACCCGCGGCGCAGTCGTGCACAACTTCTACACCCAGCTCAACGTCGTACGCACCATCGAGCGGATCCTCGCCCTGCCCCCGATGACCCAGATGGACCTGGCCGCCGAACCCATGTACGCGGCCTTCACCAACCACCCCAACAACTCCCCATACACCGCTCGACCGAACCAGATCCCCCTGGACACCATGAACACCCCCGCCGCCCAGCTCGCCGGCCCCGCCAAGGCGTGGGCCCAGTGGTCAGCCAAGCAAGACTGGCAAGGCCCCGACCGCGCCAACCCGGCCCAGCTCAACCGCGCGATCTGGTACGCCGCCCACGGCTTCACCCAGCCCTACCCCGGAGAAAGCCGCATCCTGACCCCTGGCGAGGTGCCTGCGGTCCCTCCCGTCCATCGCGTCGACGTGGCGCCCGCGGGCTCACCATCCCGAAGGTTCATGCGCCGTCGCTAGGCCATGAGCTGGACCCACGTGGGTGGACAGGGGACGAAGTTCGACCAACACTGACTGAAGCCCAAAGCATTTCGACTTGGACGCTGACGAATGGGTCCACGCTGTGCCGGTCAGGGAACGGCAACTGGTGATCAGCGGCTGCCCGCGGCCGCCGCGCTGATGGTCTCGCAAGCGGATCGGTCCACGGACACGAGAAACACACCCAGCGCGGCATTTTGAGGACGTTCGATACCAGACTTGGAACTGAAGACGGGTCCTGTGGACAAGATGTGGGTGCTCTGTGGGAAACGCCAGATCGGCGGGGACGGCCGCCGGGCTCAGACCTGAAGTCCCACGCCAACGATCGCCTCAGCGACCGTGCGCAGGCTGGCGTTGTTGTTGCGGGCGTGCCCGCGCATGAGCTGGTAAGCGTGATCGACCGTGACCGATTTCCTATGGGCGGTGATCCCCTTGGCCTGTTCGATGACGACCCGTGACTCCAGCGCCTGCTGCAGCTGCTCGCTCAGCTGCTCCTGGTCGTGCAGCTTGGCGGCGTTGAGCACGTAGCTGGTCGCCACGTCGGCCAGGACCACGGCCACCGCGATGTCCTCATCCGACCACTCCCGTGGCTCGCGCGAGTAGATGTTGAGGGCGCCGATGACCTCGCCACCATCCCGCATCGGGATCCCGGCCACGCCGGCCAGTCCCAGGCGAGTGGCGGTGGCCGAGTAGTCCGGCCATCGGGCTGACTCCTGGCGCACATCGGTCACCCGGACCACCTCGCCGGTCTCGTAGGCGTCCCGACACGGGCCTTCCTGATGCTCCTCCTGGCTGCGCTCCAGCTCTTTGGAATCCGGGCTCACCGCCGTCACGAAGTGCAGCTGCCCCTCCTCGGCCATGGTGACCCCGCTGCCGCCCAGGCCCAACACTGCGGTGACGCTCCTGGTGAGCTCAGCCAGCGCTGCAGCGTCAAGGTCGTGGTGCTCCGGCAGAACCACGGAGAATCGTGACAACGTCTTCATGAACAACCGCTGGTCATACATCTCTTGGCGTCCCTCGGCTTACGCCGCCGGGTCGGCGGCTCGCCGCAGCGCGGGACCGAAACCAACAGGATCGTGCGTCACCGCTCAGGCGCCACATGCTTGCATGGAGCCTACGTCCGGGAAGCGCTTGCGGCGAGCAATTGAGCAAGAAGCAGCCGTTCACCCCATCCCGGCAAGATGACGGGGGCCAAGACGTCCTGGCATCGGCTAAATCCGGTACTTCCTTGTCGGCTGTCCGCCGTCCCGATGGCGGAACGAGATACGGCGACCATGAGCAGGCGGATGCCTGTCACCGGAAGGTGCCCGCATCGGTGTGGTCTACGGGACGTAGAGACCGATCGACCGTCTTCGCAGGCCGATGGTCATCGGTCACAGCCCATTCCGCTCACAAGGTCCAACAGGTTCATGTAGGACTGTCGACATGACGCAACCAGGGCCAGACCCCGACAACTACCCGCCGATTGATCCGACCGAGCCGGTGCCTGACGACCCAGGACCGC
>DATCNE010000071.1:0-5507 GCA_036565395.1 Dermatophilaceae bacterium | reverse complement strand
GGCTCCACCGGTCGACCCGCTCGGCGCCGAGGCTGACCGCTACCTTGCCACTCAACCATCCGGAAACGCGCCCGGGTTGGCGCCGCCAAATGCTCCTGTGGTCTAGCCGGTCGGTGGGAACGGCAGTCGCTCAGGGAGACTTGCCGGCGACGAAAGTCGCGCACGATCCGACTCACTGCGCACTTAGGAGTAGACATGGGGCTTCGAGACTGGCATCCCAAGCCCGGCCGTGGGCCGTCATCGTGCGCCACGCAGTGCGGACCGAGTCGCAGAGCATCGCTCTCGACCTTGCCCCGCCGCCGCTCTTGATGCAGGTCAATCTGGGCGGATTGACGCTCGCTGTGCCGGGTGCCACGCGATTCGTCGCACTCGCGCAAAGCGCTGTCGTGCATGAGAGTGAGTCCCGATTGGCGAACGATGACCGGACGCACTTGAGTCAGGTTCGGTCTCGTATGACGATCGGTGACCGGTCACCGATCGGTCTACGGACACCGAGGTTTGGCTTTCGGTGCGTCCGGTCATCGTTCCCTTGCGCTGAGTCCCGTCGCGTCGTGCTCGAGGGCGCGGCCGACGCCCGGTGCCCAGTGTGAACGGGGTCTGGTGCACATGGACTGGTCCGGATCCGTGCATGGCGGCGAAATCTCTATCGCCAGAGGCTCCGTTTCCCCGACCAGCACGACATTGTTACCCGACGCGGACGTGCACAGCCCGTGCCGCTTTGCCCCCGTCACCGGGACTCCTAACTGGACCGGTTCTTACAACGGAAGCCCCGTGACGATGACGAACCCGTAGTGGTCGGCCATCTCGGCGGCGATCTCGCTCAGGGGGTGCAAGGTCGACAGGACGGCGCTCTCGCCCTCGTCCCCGGGTTTGCCGAACAGTGCAACACTGCGGCTCTGCAGCTCTACGTCGCGGCGGGCGCCGTAGTAGAGCCCGCTGAATCCGGCCTGCCACAGACGCAGCGCCCACTGCTGGGCGAGCGCATAGGCGTCATCTTCGTTGCCCATGGTCAGGTCGTTGCTGATCCCGAACTTGCCGAGCACCTGAGGGTTGGTCAGGTCCGCCAGGCGAAGGTCGGATGGCATGTACACCTCGGCCAGGACGCGCTCGTTGATCATCGCTTGGCTGATGTAGCGGAACCGTCCCAGAGTCTCCACGAACGCGCCTCGAGGGTGGGAACTGAGGTAGAGGGTGCCGAAGCCGGCCTCGGGCGGGGGCGGGGGCGGGTTGAACCTGCCGTCCTGACCCGTAGCGAAGTAGGCCGTGTCGTGCTCGACCCGGTGCACACGCGACAGCGGTTGCTGGGCCGGCCAGGTAAAGGTCGGAAATTCACGGGTCAGGACGTTAGGGTCCTCGGGTGGCGGCGGCGTCCTCACGTCGACAGCGCCTTGGCCGCACGATACGCCGCGTCCAGGACGGGCTGGTCCTCCTTGGCCGAGGCGATCCACTCCTCTGGGGTCTGCTCGCCCAGTTCCTGTTGAGGTGTGGCCGCCCACGACAGCACTGCGAGGGGGTCCCAGATGTCTGCGCCATCGGGGCCAGCTTTGGCCCACTGCGCAAGCAGCGCCGGAACAACGTGGCGCACCTGCTGCTTGGGAATGTCGAACTGCCAGCTGGGAAACCACGTGGTGCCGCGACCGGCAACTCCGAACAGCGCGTGGGTCTTGACCTTCTTGTGGACTGCCTGTCGAGTGATGCCCAGCAACATGGCCACGTTGGTGGTGTCGAGGCGGTCCTCCCCGAGCAGCTCACGCCAGATGACCGGTCCTGCGATCGCGTCGGCCGCTTCACGGCCCAGGCGTAGCGCCTCCTCCTCGGTGAGTCGGTCGAGGCTTGGATGCTGTTTGAGCAGTTGCTCAAATCGCTCGTTGAAGCTCTCGTGCACGAGCCAACGGGTATCTGCCATGTCTTCAGTGTCCGCTAGTCAGCGTCAACCGTCAACCGTCAACCGTCAACCGTCACGGTGGAGGATCCCTCACCGAACAAGAACACGCGCCCATCGCGGCAGAAGAGTGCGTTGGCGCCGAAAGCAACTGGGCGCGACGGCACATCATCTGGGCAGTGCCGATAACTCACGCGGGCGACAGTGGTCGCGGTCCGATATCCCGGCACCCTTCGCTCGGCTCCCGAAGTCAGAGATTGTGCGGATCTGACCTCGTGGCGGCCTCGTCTTGGAATGATTAGGCCGGGCCAATGCAGCGGATGACAGCACTCGACGCGTCTACTTCAGTGAGGCGCCAACGAGAGGATTACGTGTGAGGTTCGAGGACTACGTCACCGAGCAGGGCAACTCCCTGCTCCGGTTGGCGTACGTGCTGACCGGTGACGGATACCTAGCCGAGGACCTGACACAGACGGCCTTGGCAGACGCTTACCGCCACTGGCAGAGGATCGAGACGGCCCGCCACCCGAACGCTTACGTCCGGCGGATGCTTGTCAACGCGCACCTGAGCTGGCACCGACGTCGCTCCTCGACGGAGCGACCAAGCGACCTGACGGCCCACACACCAAAGACCGAGGCCGACCCAGCCGACACAATCGCATCCCGAGACCAAACCCGGCAGTTGCTGGCGACTCTCGCGCCACGAGCCCGAACGGTCCTGGTACTGCGCTACTACGCCGACCTAGACGACGCGGCGATCGCTGAGGCGATGGGCGTCAGCGCGAGTGCTGTCCGAGCGACCGCCTCTAGGGCTCTGGCGACCCTAAGGAATGGCAGCGACCTGCACATTGTGAAGGAGAGACGATGACCGAGCAATTGGAGCAAGAACTACGGCACTTGTTCGCCGAAGACGCCGAAAAGGCGCCGATCTCGGCGACGCTCGCGCAGGGGGCACGTCGCCGGCTGCGTCAGCGCCAGCACGCCCATCTGGCCTGGGCCACCGGCGCACTGGCCGCGACAGTGGCAGCCGTGGCTGTCGTCGGTGGTGGTCTGCTCGGCGGGCAACCGGGCAGCAACCAGTTGGCCACCCCACCAATAGCGTCGAAGGGTCCGCTGTCTACCCCGTCCGACATCGCACCGAAGGGCCCGCTCAACATAGGCAGCGCCGCCTCGTGCGTCGAGGAGTACTCCCCCAGGAGGGTGACCGGGCGGGCGTTCGCATTTGACGGCACTCTCACGGCGATCGGGCCATCGCGCAGCGGTCGTCCGGGCGCCCCCCCTCTCGCCTTGGTCGCTGCGACGTTCACTGTCAACGAGTGGTTTAGGGGCGGCTCCGGCTCAACAGTCAGTGTCGACATCACCCCCCCGGAAGCCGGGCAGTCGTTGGGCGAGGCTGTGCCCTCATACGGGGTAGGGAGTCGCCTGCTCGTCAGCGGGGAGCCGCGTTGGGGCGGCGGGGCGCTCACCAACGCCATCGCCTGGGGCTGCGGCTTCACCCGATACTACGACCAGGCAACAGCGGACAGCTGGCGAGCCGCCACCAACCTGAAGTAGTGGCCGATCCGCAACGAGTAAGCAGTGCCCGCTCATCGGCACGACCGTATTCTGCGGGCTGGGGTGTGTGACCGTTGGCCCGTCAGGTTCCTGAGGCCATGTAGGCGGCGAGGATGTAGTTGGGGTGCCGGTCGAGGTTCTTGCGGGCCCGGTCGTAGCGCATCGTGGTGCGTGGGTCGGCGTGGCGGGCGGCGATCTGCACGTCGCGGAGGTCGACTCCGGCGTCGAGCATCGTGGTCACGAAGGTGTGCCGGAGCATGTGTGGGTGCATGCGCGGGAGCCGGACCCCGGCCGTGGCGGCCAGGCGCCGCAGACGTCTGGTAGCGGCATGGCGGTCCATTCTGGCGCCTCGGGTGTTGAGCAGGATGGGCCCGGACGATCTGCCGTCGACCGCCCGGTCCACGGCTCGTCCCACGGCCGGAGGCAGAGGCACCAAGACGACTCTGGTGCCCTTGCCGACCACCCGCAACACCCGGTGTCCGTGCTCTTCGCCGAGGTCGGTCACGTCGGTGCCGGTTGCTTCGAAGATCCGCAGCCCGAGCAGGCCGAGCATCGCGACCAGGGCGAAGTCGAACCTGTTCGCGGACTCGCGTGCTGCGGTCAGCATCGCCTCAAACTGAAGGTGCGTGAGACCGAGTGTGGGCGACTCGGGTGGGACGGTGGGTCGGCGGACGTACTCGGCCGGGGAGTGCGCAAGGACGCCGTCGATGACGGCGGTGCGGTAGAACCCGCTGAGTACTGAGGTGCGCCGGGACACGGTGGATGGTTTGTAGCGGCGTGTCTCCTGCATCCAGCGGACGTACAGCTCGAGCTGGGCGCGTTGAGCCCGGAGGGGCTCAATGTCCCGTCCGACACACCAGTTGAGGAAGGCTCGAAGGTCCGAGTCGGTGTGCTCCCGGGATAGGCCCTTGAACCGGGCTAGGTAGGCAGCGGCCGCCAAGGGCAGCAGCGCATCGTCGAGTACGGCGTGTTCGCCGGCGCCGGCCGGCACGATGAAGGAGGTCATCCTCAAAGCGTCCGCTGGTAGATCATCCCGGGGGCGACCGAGGTGGACCAGGTGCACCCCAACGCGGCAGAAGCGGATGTTCTGCGCGATGATGCGGTTATGACGGTGATCGGGAGTGGGACCTCGCTCGAGGGCGACCGATGGTCGCTCGTGACTGACGTCGATGACGACGATCCGATCATGTGGCTCGAGGTGGAGACTCCTAACGGACATCACTCGAAGGGCGGCTACGGGTCGCCTCCGCTGAGCCCGGGGATGCGGCTGGGAACGTACACCCGGCACGACGACGTGGGCCCCGATCAGATCATCCTCAGACTTGCCGGCGACGTAGCAGGCGTAACAGTCACCCTGTCCGACGGACGACGTGAGCGGCTCACGTTGTACACCGATCCCACTCACCCTGGGGTCGGGCTCGCGGCGCTGGTCTATCCACGGAACCTGGACATCCACAGGATCGACCTGTCGGCCGCTTCGGGAGAGCCACTGCCAGATCGCCTGTAACCATCGGCATGCAGTTCAGTGTTTACCGCTCTGCGGCATGTGAGTGCGTTGGTCTTGGCCGGATCGCGGTGCGGACGTTCGGTCGGAACAGCATGATGGGGTGATGGCCACATTGGACGTGGTAGCTCGGGAGGTTGCCGTGTACGGCCGCGTACAGGGTGTCTTCTTCCGTGCGAGCTGCCGGGTGGAGGCCCAGCGGAGGGACCTCGCTGGCTGGGTCAGGAATGAGCCCGACGGGTGCGTGCGTGCGTGGTTCGAGGGCGCGAAGGAGGATGTCGACACGATGTGCGAGTGGTGTCAGCACGGTCCACGTGGCGCTCTCGTGGAACGAGTCGCTACGGTTGAACGCGAACCGGGCGGCCTCCAGCGGTTCGTGGTCCGGTGACTCGGACCAGCTTCGAATGCAAGTCCGCTCACCTAAATGCGGCAGGCATCCGGTTGGCCACCGAGCACGCTATCTGCGGCATGTCCGGACGTTGGGCATGGACCTCGGGCACCACACTCATTCATTTGGTAGCGATCGTCGGACTATCGCGCAACGTCTCCACGAGCGCGCAAGATGAC
>DATCNE010000070.1:0-14965 GCA_036565395.1 Dermatophilaceae bacterium | reverse complement strand
CGGGCCGATGATGCGGGAGACGCGGCCAGATCCGCCACCCTTCTGAGCCGTGGGGGGGGTGCCCTCTTTGATTTCGGCAGTCATGAGCTCTCTCTACCTTCTTACTTGGCGGACGCGAGGGCGTCGGCGCCGCCGACGATTTCGCTGATCTCTTGGGTGATCTCGGCCTGGCGCGCCTGGTTGGCCAGGCGGGTGTACTTGCGGATGAGCTCCTCGGCGTTGTCCGTCGCGGACTTCATCGCCCGTTGACGGGCAGCGAGCTCGGAGGCCGCCGACTGCAACAACGCGTTGAACAGACGCTCGGTGACGTACTTCGGCAACAGTGCATCCAACACCTGATCGGCGCTCGGCTCGAACTCGTAAAGAGGCAGCACCTCGTCCGATTCGGGAGCCTCGGTGCCCTCAACGACCTCGAGGGGCAACAGCCGGATGACTTCGGGCTCCTGGGTGACCATGCTGACGAACCGGGTGAAGACCACGTGGACCTCGTCGACACCACCGGTGTCGTAGTCCTTGATGAAGTCCTCGGTGATCCGGGCACCGATCTCGCGGGCAACCTCGAAGGTCGGGCTGTCGGAGAACCCGGACCACTCCTGGGCAAACTCGCGGCGACGGAACTTGTAGAAGCCCACTGCCTTGCGACCCACGAGGTAGGGGATGACTTCTTTGCCCTCGTCGCGAAGCAGCTCGGCGAGCTTCTCGCTCTCCTTCAGCACCGCCGAGGAGTAGGCCCCGGCCAGACCGCGGTCACTGGTGATGACCACCATGGCCGCTCGTCGTACCTGCGGGTGCTCGGTGGTCAACGGGTGCTCGACGTTGGAGAACGTGGCCACCGCCGACACGGCTCGGGTGAGCGCACTCGCATACGGCGTGGATTCGATGACCCGCTGGCGAGCCTTGACGACCCGCGAGGCCGCGATGAGCTCCATCGCGCGGGTGATCTTCTTGGTCGCCTGGACGGACCGGATGCGCTGGCGGTAGACCCGCATCTGCGCTCCCATGTGTTCCCGCCTCTCCTCAGTGAAGTGTGATCCCGAAAAAATGATCCTGTATGACGTGTGCCCACCTTTGGCTGCCCGGTGAGCGGACGCCGGGTGGTCACAGGTGACTACCCGGCATACGGGTCAACGCTTGCGTTTGACGATCTTGACCTGCTCGACCTCGGTCTCGGGCAGGGCTCCCGGCTCCGGCTCGTGACCGATCGGCACGCGTTCCTTGCCGCCGGACAGGAACTGCTCCTTGAACGTGTTGATCGCCTCCAGCACCCCGGCCTCGGTGTCGTCGTCAAACTTCTTGGACTCACGGATGGTCGACAGCAGACCGGGTTGCTTGCGACGCAGGTAGTCCAGGAACTGCTCCTCGAAGGTCTTGATGTCACCAACCGCGATGTCGTCAAGCTGACCGGTGGTGCCGGCCCAGATGACCACGACCTGCTCCTCGACGGCCATCGGGGAGGCCTGCTTCTGCTTGAGCAGCTCGATGAGACGAGCGCCCTTGGCAAGCTGGGCCCGCGAGGCGGGGTCGAGGTCGGAGGCAAACATGGCGAACGCCTCCATGGCGCGGTACTGCGCGAGGTCGAGCTTGAGTCGACCGGCGACGCTCTTCATCGCCTTGATCTGCGCCGACCCACCAACGCGGGAGACCGAGACACCCACGTCGATGGCGGGACGCACGTTGGCGTTGAAGAGGTCGGACTGCAGGTAGATCTGGCCGTCGGTGATCGAGATGACGTTCGTCGGGATATAGGCCGAGACGTCACCCGCCTTGGTCTCGATGATCGGCAGACCCGTCATCGAGCCGGAACCCATCTCGTCGGACAGTTTGGCGCAACGCTCGAGCAGCCGGCTGTGCAGGTAGAAGACGTCGCCGGGGTAGGCCTCTCGGCCCGGCGGACGACGCAGCAGCAACGACACGGCGCGGTAGGCCTCGGCCTGCTTGGACAGGTCGTCGAAGACGATGAGGACGTGCTTGCCGGCGTACATCCAGTGCTGGCCGATGGCCGAACCGGTGTATGCCGCGAGGTACTTGAAGCCGGCGGCGTCGGAGGCCGGGGCGGCGACGATCGTGGTGTACTCCAGCGCGCCAGCCTCTTCGAGGACGCCACGCACCGCAGCGATGGTCGAGCCCTTCTGGCCGATCCCGACGTAGATGCAGCGGACCTGTTGGGTCGGGTCGCCGGTCGCCCAGTTGGCCTTCTGGTTGATGATCGTGTCGACCGCAACCGTGGTCTTGCCGGTCTGGCGGTCGCCGATGATGAGCTCACGCTGGCCACGGCCGATGGGGATCATCGAGTCGATGGCCTTGATGCCGGTCTGCAGCGGCTCGTGCACCGACCTGCGCGCCATCACGCCGGGTGCCTGCAGCTCCAGCGCACGGCGGCCTTCGGCCACGATCTCGCCCAGACCGTCGATCGGCTGACCGAGCGGGTTGACCACCCGGCCCAGGAAGTTGTCACCGACAGGGACCGAGAGGACCTCGCCGGTGCGCTTGACCTCCTGGCCTTCCTCGATACCGGAGAAGTCACCGAGGATGACGACGCCGATCTGGTGCGCCTCAAGGTTCAGCGCGATACCCAGCGTGTCGTCTGCGAACTGCAGCAGCTCGTTGGTCATCGCCGAGGGCAGACCCTCGACGTGCGCAATGCCGTCACCGGCGTCGATCACTCGGCCGACCTCTTCGCGGGAGGCCGCGCCGGGCTCGTAAGACTGAACAAAGTTGTCCAGCGCGTCCCGGATCTCCTCCGGACGGATCGTGAGCTCCGCCATCAGTGTCTCTCTCCTCGTATGCGGCCCGAATTCTGTTCGGACCGAGATTGTCGTGTGTTCAAAACGTGGTTTCAGCTCCAGGCCGTGGTGCCGCTTCGTGGCCGGCGCCTGGCTACAACAGCAGGGATCGTTCCGCTTCCTGGATCCGGCGCGAGATCGTGCCGTCGACAACCTCGTCGCCGACCCGCACCCTGATGCCGCCGACGACCGCAGGGTCGAGCACGAGATTGACCTGCACCGGCCCGTTGTAGATCCCCGACAGAGCCTGGACGAGGCGCTGGCGCTGGGTGTCGTCCAAGGGCACGGCAGCGGTGACAGTCGCCGTCATCTGGTTGCGGCGCCTGGCCGCAATGGCGAGATAGCTCTCGAGGACCCGGCCGAAGCGTCGCCCCCGCGGGGAGACTGCCGCCTGACGGGTCAGTCTGATCGTCTCGGTCGAAGCCTTGCCCTCGAGCAGAGCCTCGACCAGGGCAACCTTGACGCTCTCGTCCCCGCCGTGCGCGGACAATGCGTCGCGCAGGCCGGAGTCCGCAGCGACGAGCCGCCCGAACCGGAAGAGGTCATCCTCCAGGGCGTCGAGCCGACCACCCGCCTCGGCCGAGGCGACCAAGGCTTCGACGGCCAGCGTCTCGGTGGCATCACCGAGATCTTGGTCGTCCGCCCAGCGCTGTGAGACCAGGGCATTCAGCACGGACGCTGCCGAGGCGCTGATCCTGGACCCGAAGAGGCTCTCGACCAGGCCGCGCTTGGCTGCGGCGTCCCGGGACGGGTCGACCAGCGCGCGACGCAGCGATGCGCTCGAGTCGAGTGCAGCCGTCACGCCGAACAGATCCCCGGCAAGTGCTGACCCGTAGGCTCCGGAACCCAGCGCTGCCGCGAAGGCGTCGTGCCCCGCCGCGAACGCTGCGCGCGAAGATCCCCGCATCAGGCGTCCTGCCCGACCGTCTCGGGCCGGATGGCACCCGACTCGAGCTCGGTGAGGAAACGCTCGACGATGCCACTCTGACGGGCCTCGTCATGCAGGGACTCCCCCACGATGCGGCTGGCCAGCTCGGTCGACAGGCGACCCACCTCGCTGCGCAGCGAGACCACGGCCTGCTGACGCTCGGCCTCGATCTGCTTGTGCGCCGCCTCGGTCATGCGGTTTGTCTCGACCTGGGCCTGGGCACGAAGCTCGACGATGATCGCCGCGCCCCGTTCCTGGGCTTCGGCCCGGATGCGGCCGGCTTCGACACGAGCCTCGGCAAGCTGGGCTTTGTACTGCTCGAGGGCAGCCTGTGCCTCCTGCTGAGCCTCCTCAGCCTTGTGCATGCCGCCCTCGATGGCCGCGGTGCGGTCGGAGTATGCCTTCTCGAGGTTGGGTACGACCTTCTTCTGCACGATGACGTACAGAATGGCGATCGCGATGAGACCGAAGATCAGCTCTCCCCAGTGGGGCAGAACGGGGAGCTGCTCGGCCTCGCCAGCGGTCACCAAAGCGGCGACGTGAGTCGCGCCGGCGAATAGCTGCACGGGTATCTCCTAGTGCCTAAGTGCCAAAGATGGTGTTGGGCTGTGGTGTCCGCAGAATCGAGCTACAAGACGAAGGCGAGCACCAGACCGAAGATGGCCAGCGCCTCGGCCAGGGCGAAGCCCAGGATGGCGATGGACTGCAGCATGCCGCGGGCCTCGGGCTGACGGGCGACGCCGTTGATGTAGGCGGCGAAGATCAGGCCGATACCGACACCAGGCCCGATGGCGGAGAGGCCGTAGCCGACGAGGTTGAGGTTGCCTTTCACGATGATCCTTCTTTCGTTCGTGGTGTCCCGAACGGCACGTCACCGAGCGGAAGTCTGGGTGGATGTATCAGTGGTTGGTGCATCAGTGGCTGGTGTATCAGTGCTCGTCGGACAGGGAGCCGGCGATGTACATGGCTGCGAGCAAGGTGAAGATGTAGGCCTGAAGGAACTCGATCAGCATCTCGAAGACGGTCAGCACGAAGGCCATGGCGAACGACCCGGCGCCGGCGATCTTGAGGCCGAAGCTGCCGTGAATCATCAGGTACTCGCCCCCGGTGATGAACAGCAGCAGGAGCAGGTGGCCGGCGAACATGTTGCCAAAGAGTCGCAGCGCGAGCGTCAGCGGGCGGGTGACGAAGAAGGTGATGATCTCGAGGAAGAAGATGAACGGCACGATCCAGCCGGGCAGGCCGCCGGGCACGAGGTTCTTGAAGTAGGCGCGCGGGCCCACTCGGCGAATGCCGATGGTGTGATAGACGACGTAGACGATGACGGTCAGGGCGATCGGGAAGCCGATGCGGCTCATGCTCGGGAACTGGACCGGCGGGAGCACACCGAAGAGGTTGTTGACCAGGATCAGCACGAACATCGAGAAAAGCAGCGGGACGAAGCGCAGGAAGTCCTTGCTGCCGATGATGTCTCGAGCGACGCCGTTGCGGATGAACCCGTAGAGGCCCTCGGTGACCCACTGGCCCTTGCTCGGGACGATCGCCGCTCTCTTGGTCGTGGCGATGAGCCACCACGCGATCAGGGCCACCGATAGCAGCATGACGACCGCCGGACGGGTGATCGCCAGGGGTCCGTCGTTCCACAGCGGCTGATAGAACTCCGCAGTGGTCGGCGTCTGATAGCCGCCGCCGTCGGCCGTAGCCAGGCTGCCCAGCACGTACAGGCTCAAAAGGTCTCCTCGGGGGTCACTGCTGCGTACCGTACCGGAACCACACGAGGTACAGCGAAACGGCCATCCCGGCGAGAATGCCCACCGGCACAAGGAAACTGGTGCCGAGCCAGCGATCCAGTGCCCAGCCGATCCCGCCGAACATCACCGGCCCCGAGATGAGATACGAGACGACGTTCCACATCCGGGCCTCCTCGAGCCGCGGATGCCCGGCGTCTGGATCCGGTCGGCCCTCGCTCACGAGAGCCGCTCCCGCGCCGGCGCCCCGGCCGACTCGCCGGCCGGCTCAGGCTCGTCGGCCGGCTCGTCGTACACGGGTTTGCGCAACCGGGCGAATGCCACGAGCTGGGACAGCTGCCACACGAGCGCAACGGCCAGGACCGAGAGCCCGAAGGCCCGTCCGTCCAGCCAGGCGGCGCCCGAGAGCATCAGGATCACGATGCCGAGAAAGATGACCTGTCCGAGGTAGACGGCGAGCGCTCCGGCCAGGACCGACAGCGGGTTCGCGGTGGTCACGCGCTTCATGACGTACAGACCGCTGGCGAAGAAGGCCACCGCGATGGAGACGCCCAAGAGCGCTGCCAGACCGCCGCGGGTCTGACGCGTGGCCCAGAAGCCCAGCACGATCACCGGGGCGGTGCAGACCATGGGAATCACGGCAGCACGGAGCATCGCGGCGAACGGCGGTGCCTGCGGCTGCATCATGTGGCCTGCCTGGTCAGAGTCGTCATCGGTTTGCTGACGTGGCGTCTCGAGGGATCTGTCGGGCTCTGGACAGACCCGGGAAGCGCAACCCGACGTCATCGCACGACAGCTTGTGAAAGCTATCACAAGCGCCGTTTGGGCATCCATCGGGGTAGCCGGAGCGTCAGAATCATGGCCGAGATGGCGACGACGGCAATGGCCACGAACGGGATCCAGCCATCGACGAAGGCGAAGGACACCGCGCCGAGGGAAAAGAGGGCCGCCCACAGGTAGAGCAGCAGCACCGCCTGCACATGCGTGTGACCGATCTGCAGCATCCGGTGATGCAGGTGCTGCGCGTCAGGGTGCCACGGCCGCCGCCCGGCACGGGTGCGACGAACCACCGCGAGAAGGACATCCAGCAGGGGCAGCGACAGGATCGCCAGCGGGAGCACAACTGGCAGCAGGATCGCGGCGGCAGCATTGCCACCGATCTGGGCGTTGGGGTCGATGCTGCCAGTCATCGAGATGGTCGCGGCGGCGAGCAGGAGGCCGAGCAGGAGAGCACCCGCGTCGCCCATGAAGAGTCGGGCCGGGTGGAAGTTGTAGGGCAGGAAGCCCACGCAACAGCCCACCAGCGCGGCGGTGATGAAGGTCGCGGAGGAGAACACGTTCGGTGGGTCGTAGGTCCGAGAGAGCAAGTAGGAGTAGGCGAAGAAGGCTGTCCCGGCAATGCCGACCACGCCCGCGGCCAGGCCGTCCAGGCCGTCGATGAAGTTCACCGCGTTGGCCGAGATCACCACGATGAGGATCGTCAGTGCCACCAGGACGGGCGTCGGCAGGACGGTCACGCCGAACAGCGGCAGCGACAGCAGCTGAACCCCCTGAAATGCCATCACGCCCGCTGCCAGCATCTGCCCCGCGAGCTTCGTCAGCCAGTCCAGCTCACGGATGTCGTCCAGCACCCCGACCGCGCACACGATGACGGCGGCCACCAGCACGCCCTTCATCTCGCCGCCCTGGAAGATCTGGGACAGGTAGGGCAGTCGGGTCGCCACGAGCAGGGCGGCGACGAACCCGATGAGGATCGCCACCCCCCCAAGACGCGGGATGGGGACAGCGTGAACGTCGCGGTCGCGCACTGCGGTGATCGCACCGGTCACAACGGCGAGCCACCTCACGAAGGGTGTGGCTGCATAGGTCATCGCGGCGGCCACGATGAAGATCAGAAGGTACTCCCGCACGGATCAGCGCCTAGGTCGAGATGGGTGCAGCCGAAAGAATCAACGGCGCGGCGGAGATGGACTGCTCAAGGATCAACTACTCAAGGATCAACTACCCGAACGAGGGTATGCCGGGAAGCGGCCGACGAGGTCGGTCACCTGCCCGCGGATCTCTGTTGCCTTGGCGTTGTCCGGGTCTCCGTCGGTCTGGGTCAAGGCCTGATGGATGAGGTCGGCGATGACCTTCATCTCGGCTGTGCCCATGCCTTGGGTGGTCACCGACGGGGTGCCGACGCGGATGCCGGAGGCCGTGTTCGGAGGCTGCGGGTCGAACGGGATGGCGTTCTTGTTCAGCACGATCCCGGCGGCATCCGCCCGGGCCTCAGCATCCTTGCCGGTGACACCGATCCCCTGCAGGTCATGCAGTGACAGATGCGTGTCCGTGCCGCCCGTGATCGGGCGAATGCCCCGCTCCCCCAATGAGCTCGCCAGCTGCTGGGCGTTGGCGATGACCTGTTTGGCATAGACCTCGTAGGCCGGCTGGGCACACTCGTGCAGGTTGACCGCCTTGGCGGCGATGCAGTGCATCAGCGGGCCGCCCTGCATCATCGGGAACACGGCCTTGTCCAGCTTGGCCGCGTGCTCCTGCTTGCAGACCAGCATGCCGCCGCGCGGTCCACGAAGCACCTTGTGCGTCGTGAAGGTGACGACATCGGCATACGGCACCGGGCTCGGGATCGCCTTGCCGGCGACCAACCCGATGAAGTGCGCTGCGTCGACCCAGAAGATCGCGCCGACCTCGTCGGCGAGGTTGCGGAAGAACTCGAAGTCGATCAGCCTCGGGATGGCCGAGCCGCCGGCGACGATGAGCTTGGGCCGATGGTGCCGTGCCAGCTTGGCGACCTGCGCGTAGTCGATGTCCTCGGTCTCCTTGTCCACTCCGTAGTGAACGGCGTTGAACCACTTGCCGCTGAAGGAGACTTTGGAGCCGTGCGTGAGGTGACCACCGTGCGGCAGGGACATCGCCAGGATGGTGTCACCCGGCTGGCAGAAGGCTCCATAGACGGCCAGGTTGGCGCTGGCGCCCGAGTGCGGCTGGAGGTTGGCGTGGTCGGCGCCGAAAAGCGCCTTGGCGCGGGCGATACCGATCACCTCGGCCTTGTCGACCTCGGAACAACCGCCGTAGTAGCGGCGCCCCGGATAGCCCTCGGCGTATTTGTTGGACAAGGTCGAGCCCAGCGCGGCCAGCACAGCGGGGCTGGTGAGGTTCTCGCTGGCGATCAGCTGAAGACCACCGCGGAGGCGGTCGAGCTCGGAGAGCAGCACCCCCGCGATCTCCGGATCCTGGCTGCTCAGCTGACCGAAGTCGGAGCCGTAGAAGGTCTGGTCGATGGACATGGGTCGCTCCAGAAGACGTAACGGTGACAGTGGGCGGGCTGGCGCACTCACTCTATGGGGTGCTGAATCCTCGGAATCATCCACACCGTCCCCGCCCTGACGCCATACTGCACCCAGGAGCATCACGCGTACCGAGCTGCACCACTCGTGTGCCTCCCCAGCGCATCCAACGTTGGCCATACGTTTGGATGCTCCACCCGGCTGACCAGGTAGCCAAAGGGAATAAAGTATGACCATCCGGAGACGTCGCAGACAGGCTTCCAGGTTGTTCGCCTTGTACGTCCTCGCGAGTTTGCTCCCCATCAGCGTCATCGGCGCTCTGGCCATGCGCGGAGACGCCGAGTCGGCGGATGAGTTCGGTCTGGACTGGGGTCGTGCCCAGGGCGCCATCATCGAAGACATGGTCGTCGCGCCAGCACTGCGCGGCGCGGACCTGTCCCAGGGGTTGAACGGCACCGAGCGTGAGCGCCTCCAGTCCGCCACCGACCTCGCCATCTTCAACGGCAGGGTGTCGCATCTACGACTGCTGAGCTTCACGGGCACCGTGCAGTTCTCCGACAACGGCAGCGTCGCGGGTTCCGTGCCAGCGAGCGATCCGGCGTTCCGGACCGCTGCGGCTGGGGGCACCGACGTGCGCGTCATCGAGAAGCAGCAGGACTCGCCCGCCGCCGTCCGGGTCACCCTCCTGGTGATCGCGGCGGCCAACGGCAGGGCCACCGGGGTGCTCGAGGTCGACCTGCCGTACGACGCGATCGCCACCAAGGTGCAGGGCGAGGCACGTGCCGAGATCATTCGGTTCGCCGTCAGCCTCGTGGGGCTGTTCGGCGTCCTGGCCTTCATCTCGTGGTGGACCACCCGCGCGCTCCGGGAGAATGCCGCCGAACACGAGCACCAGTCCCTCCACGACTCGCTGACCGGCCTGCCCAACCGCCAGCTGTTCCTGCGCACGGCGGAGGAGGCGCTTGCCCGCAGCCAGCACGGGGAGCCGGGAGCACTGGTGCTGATCGATCTTGACCACTTCAAAGAGGTCAACGACACCCTGGGTCACCACGCGGGCGACGAGCTGCTGCGGGTCGTGGCGCGCCGACTCAGTGAGTCGCTGCGCACCGACGACACCGTGGCCCGGCTTGGTGGCGACGAGTTCGGTCTGGTCCTGCCGCGAGCAGGCGGCCGTGAGGAGACGGTCGCGCTGCTGACCCGGGTCCGTCATGAGCTGGGTGAGGAGGTCGTGCTGGACAGCGTCCCGCTCAGCGTGGGGGCGAGCTTCGGCGTCTGCTTCTATCCGGAGGGCGCCGAAACCGTCGAGGAGCTGCTGCGGCATGCGGACGCGGCCATGTACCAGGGCAAGCACGGCCCGGCGGGCGTCGTGGTCTACGAACCCGGGACCCCACAGCACACGACCCACGTGCTGGTGATGCAGGACGAGCTGCGCGTGGCGCTGGCCCGCGACGAGCTCGTGCTCCACTATCAGCCCAAGATGGAGCTCGGCACCGGCCGGGTGAGCTGCGTCGAAGCGCTCCTGCGTTGGCAGCACCCCGAACGCGGGCTGCTGCTGCCGGCGGAGTTCCTGTCGGTGGCAGAGCAGTACTCCGAGCTGATCGAACCGCTGACGAGCTGGGTGCTGCGGCGCGCGCTTTCCGACTACACAGCGTGGACGGCGGCCGGCCACGACTGGACGGTCGCAGTCAACGTCTCCCCCCGAAACCTCGCGTCGTTGAAGTTCGCCGACACGGTTGGCCAGATCCTGCTGGAGGCGTGTGTGCCAGCCGACCGGCTCCACCTCGAGGTGACCGAGACGGCGTTGGCGTTGGATGCCGAGCTGGCCAGACAGGTTGTCGGGGCGCTCGTGGCTCTGGGCGTCTCGATATCGATAGACGCCTTCGGCACCGGCTTCACGGGTCTGTCCCAGCTGCGCACCATTCAGGTGTCGGAGGTCAAGATCGACCGGACGCTCCTTGCCCATGTGCCCGGCAACGAGCAGGATCGCGCCATCATGCGCTCTGTCATCGATCTCGGCCACAGCCTCGGATGCCTGGTCACCGCGGTGGGGGTGGAGTCGCAGGACGTCGCCGACGCCCTGGTGGACGCCGGGTGCGACCACGCGCAGGGATACCTCTGGCTGCGACCGAGTGCCTGGACAGAGGTTGCCCGAGCATTCAGCACCACGAACCGCCCGACCGCTTCGGACTCAACCTCGTCAGGCTCAACGGCAACGGAGGTCGAACCGGCGACAGTCGGGCCCAGGAGCCAAGGAGAACCGAGATGAAACAACCCACGAACCGCCCAACGACTCGTCCCCTCCGGGTTGCAGCTGCCCTCATTCTGACGGTAGCCATCACGCTCCTCGCAGCGTGCAGCTCGACCCCCACCGGCTCGACCCCCACCGGCTCGACGCCCACGAGGCAGGTGCGTCTCGACCCGAAGTTGCACGACCTGCTCCCTCAGGCTGTCAAGGACCAAGGCTTCCTGCGGGTCGGCACCGAGGCGTCCTACGCGCCCATGGAGTCGTACGCGCCCGATGGTCGCACCTTCATCGGCATGGAGCCCGACCTGGGCGTCGAGATGGGGCGCGTCCTGGGTGTTCGCCTCCAGTTCGTCGACACCGGCTTCGGCAAGCTGCTCGCGAACCTCGGGCGCGGAGATCTGGACCTCGCCATGTCGGCCATGACGGACACCCCCGAGCGCACCAAGACGGCTGACTTCGTCAACTACTTCTCGGCCGGCACGTCGATCGTCGTGCAACGCGGCAACCCAGCCGGCGTCACCGAGATCAACGACCTGTGCGGCAAGGTGGTCGCCGTCGAGAAGGATACGACGCAGGTGGACCTGGTCGCGCGGACGCAGAAGAACTGCGGCACAGAGCCCATCATCGTGAAGGCCTACCCGACCAACTCGGACGCCCTCCTGGAGCTGCGCACGGGTCGTGCGGTCGCGGTGCTCAACGACACTCCCCCCGCGATCTTCCTCGTCAACAACGAGCGCACCAGGTCGCAGTACCAGCTCGCGTCCAACGCGCAGTACGAGCCGGCGATGTACGGCGTCGCCGTCGCCAAGACCCAGACCGGAGTGCGCGACGCAGTCCAGGGCGCCCTCGAGCAGCTTCTGCACAGCGGCGTCTACGCCGATGTCCTCGCCCGGTGGCACGTCCAAACCGGTGCCGTCCAGCAGATCACCGTCAACTCGAGTCGCTGAACGACCAGATGACGACGACGTGGTGATGGCGATCTGGCGGCGTTACCTGTTCGCCGGCCTCGGGGTCAGCGCGTTGTGTGTCGCGCTGCCGCTCGGGGTCGGCCGCGACGCCCTGTACTGCCTCATCGGCGCCTCCAGCGCCGCCGCGATCCTGATCGGCGTCCGCAGGAACCGTCCGGCCCACCCCAATGCGTGGTACTTCTTCGCAGGCGCCACCACCACCTGGGCCTTCGCCGATGGGTTGTACGGCTGGTATGAGCATGTGGCTCTCACCGCGCCCTTCCCCTCCCTCGCCGACGTGTTCTACTTCGCCGTATACCCACTGTTCGCCGTCGGGCTGCTGGTGCTCGGTAGGGCCCGCAGGGCCAAGCAGGGTCCCAGCGGGCTCGACGAGACGCTGATCCTCACGATCTCTGTCGGACTTCTCGCATGGGTGTTCCTCATCGCACCAACCTGGGCCGCCTACGAAGAACCGCTGGTCAACCGGCTCGTGGGCATCGCCTACCCGCTCTGCGACCTGCTGCTCTTCGCCGTGCTGATGCAGCTCGCGACGTCCGGGGGTGCACGCAACAGCTCGTTCCGTCTGGTCGCGGGCTCCGTCGTCGCCATGTTGGTCGCGGACGTTGTTTTCGCGGCCGGGGCGTTCGTGCCCGCCATCGCCGCCCATACGTACCTGCTGGACTTCGGGTGGCTGCTCTCCTACGTACTGTGGGGGGCGGCGGCCCTGCACCCGTCCATGCGGGACCTCTCCGTGCAGCAACCCCCTCGCACTCTGAGGTTCTCCGCTGTCCGCCTGGTGATGCTCGCGGTGGCCATGTCCGTCGGCCCGGTCATCGCCGGGGGCGAACTGATCGCCGGTCGCCCGCTGGACGCCGGGCCGATCGTCATCGCCGGGGGCGCCACGGTGGCGCTCGTGATCACCCGGATAGGCCGCATAATGCGCCTGCTGCAGGATCAGACGGATCGGCTGGCGCGCCTCGCGGACACCGACAACGTGACCGGTCTGGCGAACCGCCGACACTTCGTCGACCGGCTCGACAAGCTCCTCGGCGTTGCTCACCCGGCGGCCACGGGCTTCCTGCTGGTCGACCTGGCACGGTTCTCCGAGATCAACGACACTCTCGGCAACTACACGGCCGACGCGATTCTGCATGCGGTTGGCGTTCGACTCGGCGGGCTGACCGGCGAAGGCGCCCTCGTGGCGCGGATGGGCACCGATACCTTCGGGATCCTGGACCCTTCGATCACCACCGGCGAGGAAGCCAGCTGCGCGGCGGGGCGCATCCGGGAGGCTCTGGAGCTCCCTCTCGAGCTGCCCGACCTGAGCGTCTCGGTCGAGGCACGCGTCGGCGCTCTCGTCCTCCCCGAAGACGCTGCGAAGCCGGCGCTTGCCCTCCTGCGAGCCGACGTGACGCTTTCGGTCGCCAATCGGCAATCCGGGCACACGGCGAGCTACGGCATCGAGGTGAAGTCCGGAGACGCGCTCGCGCCCTTGCTCATCGCCGACCTGGGGCAAGCGATCGGGGGCGGCGAGATCGTGGCGTATTACCAGCCGCAGGTCGAGATCGTCACCGGGCGCGTGTATGGGGTTGAGGCTCTCGCGCGTTGGCAGCACCCACGACACGGGTTGTTGGGACCTGATGCCTTCATCACCGCGGCCGAGCAGGCGGGTCTCATCGGGCCACTCCTGACGTGCATGCTCGAATGCGCCCTTGGCCAATGCGCGAGCTGGCGGCGCGAGGGCCTGGACCTGACGGTCGCGATCAACCTGTCGGCACGCAACCTGTTGGATCCTGGCCTTGTCGACAACGTGCGCTTGGCCCTACAGCGACATGGCCTCGAGCCACAATGCCTCGAGCTCGAGATCACCGAGGGCACCGCCATGGTGGATCCGCGTCGCTCGATCCACGTCCTCGGCGCGCTCGCGGCCATGGGTGTGAAGCTGTCTATCGACGACTACGGCACGGGGCACAGCTCGCTGGCGTACCTCCAACAGCTGCCGGTGAGCCGGCTGAAGATCGATCGATCATTCGTCACCGAGATGACGGTCGACGCCGCCAGCGCCGCCATCGTGCACTCGACCATCGAGCTGGCGCGAGTGCTTCAGTTCGATGTGGTGGCCGAGGGGGTAGAGGACGACGCGACACTACTCAGGCTCCGGGACATGGACTGCTACGCGGCCCAGGGCTTTGGCCTCGGGCGCCCGGTGGCCGCCCCGTTCCTGCCCGATCTGGTTCGAGGCATCGAGGAACGCCTCCCCGGAGTCCTCGAGACGCCAACCCTCAGCCCAGCTCGTCCAGGTGAATGATCACGACGGCATGACGCTGGTCAGTGCGCGCAGCTCGATACTTGCTGCGCGCCTCGATGCTCAGTTGCGCAGCTCAATGTCGCCGAGAACCTGCTGGATCTGGCTGACGGACAGGGCGCCGGCGCGCAGGATGACCGGGGCCTCGTCGGTGCAGTCCAGGATTGTTGAGGCCAGGCCGCCGGCGGATGGACCTGCATCCAGATAGACGCTGACCGCCGATCCGAGCTGTGCTGCCGCATCCACGATGGTCCTGGCCGGCGGTTGGCCCGAGACGTTGGCACTGGTGACGGCCATGGGACCGACCTCGTCCAAGAGCTTGAGCGCGGTGTCGTCCTGGGGCATCCGGAGCGCGACAGTTCCGTTGGTGTCGCCCAGATCCCACATCAGCGAAGCCTGCGCGTACAGCACCAGTGTCAAGGGGCCGGGCCAGAAGGCGGCGATCAGGTCGCGCGCATAGTCGGGGACATGCGTGGCCAATCCGTCAACCGTTCGTGGGTTCGGGATGAGGACCGGTGGAGGCATCTCACGGCCCCGACCCTTGGCCGCCAGGATCGCGGCCACGGCTTCGGCAGAGAACGCGTCGGCACCCACGCCATAGACCGTGTCGGTGGGCAGCACCACCAGCTCACCGCGGCGAACGGCGTCGGCCGCAGCGGCGACGCCCTGCGCCAGACCCGCCTCGGTCGTGCAGTCGATCACTGGGCTCATCTGATGCTTTC
>DATCNE010000069.1:0-4887 GCA_036565395.1 Dermatophilaceae bacterium | reverse complement strand
GATCGGTCTACGGACAAGCACGCACACCCATCGCAGGCATTTCCGGACGTTGCGGGACGCTCGCCTGGATTTGCGCGATCATGTGGGGATGATCGATGACGCATTGCTGACCCAGATCACCAACTTCGACCGGTGCGTTGCCGAGCGCGACAAAGAAATGGCCGAGTCGGTACTGGCCCTCGACTACGCATTGGTGCTCGTCCAGCCCGTGTTGGCTGTCATGCCCCGGTCACGTTGGCTGGAGGTTCTGCCCGACTATGTTGTGCACTCGTATGAGGTCCAGGAGAAAACTCTTGATGTGAGCGGCACCTGTGCGGCGATGATTCAACGCGTTGCTATGCAGGCTACGGTCCTCGGTTCGGATCGGAGTGGGTTGTTCGTGATCTCTGACGTGTGGCTGTTACAGAATGACGAGTGGCGCGTCTGGCGTCGACACTCCACGCCACTGGTAGCCGGTGAGATTCCTGGCGCAGCCTGATCGCGACTAGAAGAGTGCGTTGCCGCCCGTGCTTTGTTTCGGTGATCGATCGGTGACCGGTCACCGATCCGCCACTGACTCAAACGCGCAACACATGCCGTTAGTTGAGGACGTTGGATCGAGACCACTCAGAAGTGCCGTGACAGAAGCGCTGGTTCGAGGAGGCACCTAGCGAAGGCCAACACTGGCGCTCCTCACCGTGTGGCGTCCCCCCGTACGCTCGCACTTCCATGTCATCCGTGTGGCGTTGCAGTGGTCGTCGAGACTGCGAACCCACTCGAGGAGGCCGGTCGGCGTGACCGACTCGCCCCCTGTCAGCGGGGCGGCCACGATCTACAGGGGTGTGCTGCCCACGGTGCCGACCAGTTGCTCGCGGTACTCCGGGCTGGCCAGTTGTTGCGCCCCGACCCGCGCTGCCTCCACCCGCTCGGGCATATCCAGCCGGGCCGTGGGCTCTTCGTTCCCGGGAGTGGAGACGAACTTCTCGATCGCAGCGAGTCCTGCGTTGGCTCGGGCGCTGGCTGCGGCCTGCTTGGTATCCAACCGCTGCGCGTACCAGTCCGACGCCAGGATGGCCTCGCGGGTGAACATGACCCGGAACTCCGGCGATTCGAGGCCCCATCCCTCTGCAGTGAACCCCTCAGCCATGATCTCCAACAGCGCCCGTAGCGGTGGAACGGCCAGTGTGATCGTGCCGTCCTGGAAGTATGAGCGCGCCACCCGCTCGTGCGTGGTCACGATCGTGGCGATCGACTCGGCGAAGATGCCCACGTCCTGCAACTCCGGGCGCAGCATCTCCGGGGTGAAGACCACATCCGGATGCAGGAAGATCCGGCCGAAGTACTTGGTGGCCAGCCTGTCAGTCATCCGGTAGCCCAGCCTGCTGGCGGCCACGCGCCGACCGTCGTGCTCGAAGTCGGTCAGCTTCTCCAGAGCGCCCTCGGCGATGAGGTTACGGGCGTCCCGCTCGTCCGGGGTCATCCGCGAGAACAACTCCGGCACGAGCAGGGAGAAGTCGTGGTCCACCCGCACAAGGGGCCCGACATATCCGGCTGCGGACACCCAGCCGTCGTAGCCGGTGAGCGCGTAGGACAGCACCGAGGCGTTCAGGTCGATGATGGCCGGCATGGCGTTGAAGGGGCCCTTGGTCAGCGCACCCTCGGAGCCAGCTCCGGTCGTGGAGGGGGACTTACCGGTCATCGACGAGATGAACTCCATGAACAGCTCGGGCACCTCCATGTAATGCAGCGGGCTGTACGAGCACAGCGGCGGCACCGGCCCGTCGGGAGGGTTGTTCCGCCGCCCCGCGGCGACCACCTCCACCGGCAGCAGCAGCGGCGCTCCAGACGGCAGCCGGCGAACCAGGCGCGCGGACAGTTCGGCCACTGCAGTGGCCCTGGCATTGGTGCGGTCCGGTCGCTGCTGCAGGTAGCGCGGGTTCTTCGAGGGCTTGCCCTCCACCAGCCGCGGGTTGGCCGAACTCACGAAGTACGTCGGGCCGTCACCCTCGGCCGTGTCGGCGAATCGGCTGATCATCTCCGCCATCGGCTCGCTGAAGGCGCTGAAGGCCACGGCATCGTCGCGCATCGCGATCGCATCGGCCCGGGTCAAAGGCTCGAAGTTGGACAGGAACGTCCCGGGGGCGGCGATGTCGCGCTCGGCCTGCTTGTCGTACCCCCGGTGGATGGCGTCGTCGGGGCGCTGGAACAGCAGGTCCTCGCAATTCTCCACGAGCTTGTACGAACGCGCCGCATCCATTCCCAGTTGGCCGCCCGGGACCACCGTCGAGGCGGTGATATCGTCCTGGGTCTGCACCTTCACCGCCGGTGAGAAGTCGTGGCGAAGGCTGAACAGGCGCCAGGATGCGTCGGCGTTGTAGCCGACCCGCAGCATGTTGATGGTGACCCTGTTGCCGTCCAGTCGCAGCCTGTTGCCCTGGCGACCGTCCATGGCCGCGACGCTGAAGTGGCTGCGCCAGTCGTCCCCCCATTCCGGGCGATAGGAGCGCTTGACCACGTAGACCAACTCCTTGATGTGGGGCGGGATGCGGTCCAGCCAGGCGTTGTAATCGGCGTGGTACTCCGACCGAGACGGGGTGAGCAGCTTGATCACCGACCCGATCGAGCGTTCCTCCGACAGGATCGGCCGGTCGTCCTGGTCGTTCCTCGCTGGGTCGAGGAAGCGTCTGGAGAAGTCCCGGTCAAGGATCGCGGCGACCGAGTCCATGTCGGTGTCGAAGTCCGCGACGAACTGAGACCCGAAGATGAACGCATCGGTGATGGCCTTGGAGATCTCCGACTTGCCGCCACCGGAGACTGTCGCCGGCTTGTGGCATGACGTGGCGTTGGGCGCGGTGCCGATCAGGCTCCACGCCGTGCGGTCGTCGGGCTGCTGGGCGATCCCGACGCGGTAGCCGTTCGGGCTCAGGTAGACCTGGTCGGCGCGCAGGGGGATCGATTGGCGCTGGCCGTCGGCGCCAGACCAGGACACGGTCATGGCGCGCAGCGAGTAGTGCGGGTTGGCCGGCACCAGCACGATGTGCGGCTGCTGCAGGTCGAGGGCATGTCCCTGCGGCTGGGCCGCGAACCGCCCCGGATTGCGTTCGAGGACCTCAGCCAGGGTATAGGAGTCAGCCGACGAGGTCTCCGTGTGCTCCTGGCCCAGGTTGTAGCTGGCGAAGACCAGCGCGCCGCCGGCGTGTTCCTCCTCGGCGTTGCCGAACAGGTTCGCCGAGTAGGAGATCTGGGTCTTGACCTCTTTCTTGCAGTAGCCGAAGTAGGTGTCGGCGATCACCGTCACGATCACCCCGCGCGTGTCCCGGGCACAGATCTTGAAGGCGCGCCCGCCGTTGTACCGCTCATCCTCCTGCTCCCAGCACACCCCGTCGCGCTTCTGCCGGTCTGTGGCCTGGCTCACGTGGGGCAGCCCGAGCTCCTTCTTCGTCAGCCGGGTCAGGTGCGGGGCGAGGATGACACAGCCGGTGTGGCCGGTCCAGGTCTCCGGGGCCAGGGACGCGTCGTTCTCGGGCAGGTAGGGGTCGCCCCCATTGCCGAAGATGCCCTCCACGAAGTCGAGGTTGGCGACCAGGCCACCGGGCACGATGAAGCGGGTCTCCATCCGCTTCTCGCGCACGGAGCCGGGTACCTCTGGGGACACCAGCGGGCGAAGCAGCAACGAGACGAAGCATGCCGCCGGCTGCGGCTGGTTGGCCGTGTAGGGCAGGACCTTGTCGATCTCCGGCGGCTCGAACGCGCGGGCCAGCAGCCGGGCGAACGCCACCTTGGGCACGGCGATCTTGTCATCGGGGATGGGGAGTCCACCCTCGGCGATGTGGAAGACCCCCGCGGTGGTCCGGCGATCGTTGGCCGGGTTGTGCAGCACGCCGTTGACCAGCCGGTAGCTGCTCATCAGCGGCGAGGTGAAACTGTCGCCGTCTAAGGGCAGGGACAGGTCGCGGGCCAGGCCCGGCTCATCCAGGTCCAGGGTTCGCCGCGGAAGTTGGGGGCGCTCACCGGTCTCGGCCAGGTAGTCGTCCAGGAATGTCTGGATTCGCCCGTCCGCCGCGCACAACCGGTCGGACAGCCGGCGGCTGAGCTCACGCTGGCGGGCAAGGATCGGGCGCGTGAGCCTGGCCGACTCGGTGTCCTCGAACCCTTCGGGCAGGGGCAGCCCGAGTTGGGCCAGACGGAGGTTGATGGCAGCGTTCTGGATGTGGGGCACACGCAATTGTGTGCCTTCCTTATGCGCCCACGCCAATGCCCGCCAGACCTCCCTCACAGGTAACCTCCCCGGGCGAACTCGCGACCCCAGATGCCCCCGGTGATCGACGCGTACTGGACCCGCCGGCCTGGTCGGGGTGAGTGGATCATCCGACCTGCCCGCCGACGAAGACGACGAATCCGAGCACGACTGAGCACATCAGTCCCCGCCGATACCCGCGTCCCCGCAGTCACGGTCAAACGCCCTCGCCCCGGTCGCGGGGGTGGCGGGGAGGGCGGGGCAGTCGACATGCTCAGGTCCTAGGGTCGTTGTTCTGGGTCGCAGGCGCCCCCGCCCGTAGCGCCTCGACGAAGTCCTCCTCCGTCCCACCGGTCAGGAACTGCTCCCCAGTGTGGGGGTTGTCACCGGTGGGGAGCGCCCGCTGTCCGGTCCGGTTCTCCCGACCGTCGCGACGAAGCGGCGTGGTCGCCGTCGACAGTCCCCTCTGGCGGCGCGGGAGCTCACCGACGACCACCCTCTCCGAGGACGCCGATCATGCCCTCCAGCTCGTAGCTCGAAGACTCGGACAGAGGGACCTACGGTGTCCAGAGAACGCACTCAATTCGGCATTATGTGGGGTCGTGTTTTGTCGACCGTCCGCCGTCCCAATTGCCGAACGGCAACCGGTGATCAGCGACTGCCCGCGGCCG
>DATCNE010000068.1:0-1716 GCA_036565395.1 Dermatophilaceae bacterium | reverse complement strand
CGTTCAGGTGCCGCTGCGCAACGCGGTTCTGCTGGCTCTGGCCGCGAGCGCCTTCTTCGTCGTGGTGGAGAACTCCCAGGCGCTGCTGCGGGTGCTCGACCGCCCGGGCGCGTTCGTCTCCCTGTCCTTGACAGCCACCTTGGGAGGGCCGCTGCTCGGGCTCGCGCTGCTGGTCTCGTCAGCCCCCGTTCGCTCCCCGCAGCGTTATCTGGTCGGGCTCACGGCAGGCTATGCCGCCGCCGCCGCGGTGGGGCTCCTGCTGTGCATGCGGGGTGGTCGTCCGAAGCGTGAGCCCGGCGACACCCGCGCGGCACTGCGGCTCGGGCTGCCCGTCATACCGCATCTGGTAGCCCTGTTCCTGGCCAACGGCGCTCTGGTGTTCCTTGCCGGGCAGCTCTTCGACATCGCCTCGGCCGGCCGCATCCAGCTGGCCCTGCTGGTGGGCAGCGCGCCGGCGGTGATCACCTCGGCGCTGAACAACTCGTGGGCGCCGATCGTCTATCGCGCCCCCGCTCACGAGCGCGGAGCGATCCTGGCGCACACCGCGCGCGACATCACGACCCTGGTCGCGCTGATCTCCGGCGGTGTCGCACTCCTCTCGCCGTGGCTGATGCGCTTCGTCGCGGATGCAGGCTTTGCCCCGCTCGAGCTCGTTCCCGCGGTGGCGATCGTCGCCTTCGGCTGCGTGCTGTCCGTGGCGTATCTGGCCAACGTGCACCTCGTCTTCGCTGCCGGGCGCTCGCTCGGGCTGTCCGTGGTCACCCCGCTCAGTCTCCTGATCGGCCTCGGCTGCGCCTACCTGGTCGGACGCCAGAATCTCGTGCTTCTCGCCGTCGGCTTCCCTGCGACCTACGCCGTGCTGGCCTTGGGCACCGCCTGGCTACGTCGGTACCTCCACGCCGCGCGCTGGAGCGAGACCGCCCTGCTGGTGCCGGCCGGGGTCGGGCTCGTCCTCTGTGTCCTCGGAGGCGTTCTGCCCACATCCGGGGCGGTCGCGCTGGTCCGGGTGGCCGTGGCCGCGCTCGCCGGCCTCGGGACGCTGTGGCTTGGTCGGCGCGTCCTACAGTGAACCCCATGACTGCCCCGACGCCGACCCCTCCGACGCCCGCCGACCGGACCCCCCAGGAACAGCTGTGGGCCGGCGAGTTCGGCAACGACTACATCACCCGTAATCGTGACGGCGCCCTGCTTGACAACAACCGTGCGCTGTTCGGCAAGATCCTGTCGCACACGCAGGGGGTGACCTCGGCGATCGAGTTCGGGTCCAACATCGGCAACAACCTGCGCGCCATCCGCGACCTGCTGCCCGAGGCCGAGCTGCACTCGGTCGAGATCAACGCTGCGGCGGCGGCCGAGATCGAGGCCTGGGGGGGTGCCACGGTCGAGGTCGCCTCGCTGATGGACTTCGAGCCCACGCGCCAGTGGGACCTGTCGTTCACCAAAGGGGTGCTGATCCACCTGCCCCCCGAGTCGCTGCCGGACGTCTACGACAAGCTCGTTGCGGCCTCAGCGCGCTACGTCATGGTCTGCGAGTACTACAACCCCACGCCCGTCGAGGTGTCCTACCGCGGCCACGAGCACGCGCTGTTCAAGCGCGACTTCGCCGGCGAGATCCTGGACGCCCACCCCGAGCTCCGGCTGGTCGACTACGGGTTCACCTACCACCGCGACCCCCAGCACCCGCTCGACGACTCGACCTGGTTCCTGATGGAGAAG
>DATCNE010000067.1:0-2698 GCA_036565395.1 Dermatophilaceae bacterium | reverse complement strand
CAGATAGTTTTCTGCGGTCACCACTACGCCCAGCACGGCCCCAAGATCACCCAGGCTGCAGCGGTTTACGACGAGCGCGAACTGGTCGAGTCCGAGCTCTCACCAGCGAGTACCGCGCCGTGGAACCCGCTCGTCTCCGCGTAGTGAATTCCTGGCTCGACGATCGATATGCCGCAGTGGTGCCGACGGCAGACGTGAGCTCAGGCCGCTAAGCGACTAGGGCCGGCCCTGGTCAATTTCACCGCCACGTTCGAGCCGCTGAGCTAGCCCCCACCAATGGCCCGTTCGGCCGATACTCGGGTCGTTCGCTCACACAGCACGCTCGGATCATCGAGACTTCGCTCATGGCTGAGAGCACCGCAGAGAAAGCTCGGAGGGCTCCAAGTACGGACCGGAACCGGCGAGCACTCGGCGATTTGTCGCAGTAGTCCCTTCGGTCAGTTTTAACCGATTCCAGAGACGCAGCGATGCCCTTGCTCCTACATTTCGTCCCTAGCACCGCCGCCTTGGCTGCTGGTGGGATTGCCTCCGCTTTTCACTCGCCCCACGTCCCGGGACGAAGTGATCCGGTGTGTTCTCCAAGAGGGTTCGGGTTGTCGAAATCGACCAGGGAGGGGCGAGTTGAGAGCCGTCCGTACGTACTACGAGATTCTCGGGATCGCACCAACTGCGTCAGCATCGGAGCTAAAGACCGCATACCGGCGACTTCTTCGTCAGGCGCACCCCGACATGGGGGGCTCTTCGGCAATCTTGGATCTTGTGAACGAGGCGTACGACGCTCTCAAGGACCCCGTCAAGAGGTCGCAGTACGACGCATCTCTGCGCAATGGTGAGAACTCGACCGCACCCGTCTCAACTGGCGCTCGACCGCAACAGTCGCGCGCACACCAATCTCATGAGCCGCCACCCGGATCACGATTTGGTCCATCCGGTAATCCCCCAAGGGCGGAGGGTTGGAGAACCGTTCCTGCCGGTGTGCCTCGTTCCCGCTCTGGTCGAGTGCCTCGGTGGGTTATCGACGAGGCTCTGGGCCGCCCTCCGCAACACGCCGTTCCGTGGCGTGGCTCCTACGAATCGGCTTTGGCCGAACAGCGCCGGAGTCGCGGACGTCAGCGGGGCCACAGACGTCGGCGATGGTCAGCGGGTTTCGCCTGGGCGCTGGTTATCCTGGGGGTCATAGGTACCGCGGCGTGGTTGCAGGCCAGCGGCACCGTGAAGCCAGGCGTCAGCACGTTGACATCGCGCCCGGCGAACTGGCCGACACCGGGTCACGAGGAAGCCGACAAGCCCCTGGGCCTGCCAGCCCCCGCGGTCGCCGCCAGCAACTCATACCGGTTCCTCGCCCACCAGTCTGATGGCACGGCGCCTGTGGCCTATGACCCGTGCCGCCCGATCCACTATGTGATTCGACAACAGGGTCAACCTGCAGGCGGCGCCAAGATTGTCACGGACGCAGTCAAGCGCGTCTCCCAGGCGACAGGTCTGCGCTTCGTGTATGACGGCACAACCACCGAGGCTCCCTCGCCCCAACGCCCGTCTTACCAGCCCAAGAGGTATGGCGACCGCTGGGCACCCGTCCTGATCTCCTGGGTCACCCCGAACGAGAATCCCGACTTCGCCGCTGACGTGACAGGTGAAGGAGGCAGTAGCCCTGTTGGTTTCCCCAACCGGCCCAGCGGCTATGTCACTGGCGCAGTGGAACTGGACGTCGGGCAGATATCCGGCATCTTGAAACGCCCTCGCGGCAACCAGGTCGTCCGGGCAATCGTGCTGCACGAGCTCGGTCACCTCGTGGGACTCGACCACGTCTCCGCACCCAACCAACTGATGTATCCCCAAATCCAACCCGGCGTAACCGACTTCCGCGCGGGAGACCTCACCGGCCTAGCTGCGCTCGGAAGAGGCACCTGCCTACCCGACTTGTGACAGATCTGCCACACAGACTGGCTCACCGTTCTCGCCACGACGGGTCGAGCTCTTGACGGCGGCCAAAGAACCTGACCTCGCCAATGGCCTTACTGCCATCGGTCGTCCGTTCGGCCGACACCCGGGTCGTTTGCTCACACAGCGCGCTCGGATCATCGAGACTTCGCCCATGGCTGAGAGCACCCCAAAGAAGACCGTGTCCGGGTCCGGTCGTTTGATCAAACTTCGGTATGCCGGCCGGTGCGGCTGCGGTGCCCATCTCACCCCTGGTTCCAAAGCAGGTTGGGACGCCGACGCCCGAACGGTCACGTGCCTCGACTGCCTGAACCTCGATCCCGCAACCGCTTTGGTGGTCCCAGCTAGCAGTGCATCGGTCCCTGAGCGCAGCGCAGCGTTGCCCGCGAGCGTTGAGGCGAGCGCCACCATTCCGCCGCAACTCGGCACTGCCGGCGGCGCTGCCGGCCGCGAGTATCAACGCCGGAAGGACAAGCGCGACGCGGAGACTGACGCGCTGCCCTACGGGCTACGCAAGCTTGCTCGCACAGTCTTCCCTGACCCGCAGCACATTCGCGCCTGGCAGTCCGGCGAGCGCGGTGAGATAGCAGTCGCGAGAGTCTTGGACTCTCTGGCAGCCCACTCGATCCCCGCGTTGCATGATCGCCGTATCCCCCATAAGCGTTCCAACATCGACCACATCGCCATCGGTCCGGCCGGCGTCTACGTGATTGACGCGAAGCGGTATGTCAGGCAGCGAGTCGAGGTCCGGAGGTTC
>DATCNE010000066.1:0-2936 GCA_036565395.1 Dermatophilaceae bacterium | reverse complement strand
AGAACTCGCGGCCGGTTGATCAGGGTCTGCGCCAGTGCGACTCGTTTGCGCATGCCGCCGGAGAGCTGATGGGGGTAGCGGTCCTCGAACCCGTTTAGTCCCACCCTGCGAATCCAGTCGCGTGCCTGCTCCTTGGCGCTGGTCTTACCGATCCCACGGAAGAGTGGCCCGGCTGACACGTTGTCCAGCACCGACTTCCAGGGAAAAACCGCGTCCTGTTGGAAGACGAACCCGGTGCCAGTGTCAATGCCCATGACGGGCTTGCCGTCGACGAACGCCTCACCGGCAGAGGGCGACTCAAGGCCCGAGATCAACGTCAGGGTTGTCGACTTGCCGCATCCTGTGGGGCCGACCACCGCGCAAAACTGTCCGTCCTCCACGGTGAGGCTGATGTCCTTCAGCGCTGTGAAAGTGCCGCCGTCCGCCGTGGCGAACTTCTTGGTGATGTTGCGCAACTCGATGGCCGCCATGGCGATCGCCTCTCGTCGATGTGATGGGCGTCACCATATGAACGAGGCCTGCACAGCGGGAAGTCTTGTGAGCGTTGGGGCGGATACCCGCGATACACGTGGTTCTGTGCATTTTTCTCAGCCATCCTGAGGTATGCGTCCGCACAGCACCACGCTCGCCTCGCGAATCCTGATCGCCGTGTTGGGGATCGTCGCCGTCACGATGGCGATCGGGTTCGGGCTCTATGCCTCCCTCGCCCGGTCAACGGCCGACACCAACGCCAGGGTGCGCGCGTCCAACATTGCCGCTGCTGTTGGCGACATGTCGGTCGTGGCGACGGCGCTTGCTGCGGGAGATCCTCATGGCACCATCCGTGGGATCGCGGACAAGGTGGTGAAGGACACCGGCGCTGCCTATGTCGTGGTAATCGGCGCGAACGGGCTCCGCTACTCCCACCCCAACCCGGCGCTGATCGGCAGGCGGATCGAGGAGCAGGTCGTCGCTCTGGACGGTCGCACCCACACCGGCGTGGACAACGGCAGCCTGGGCCGGTCAGCGAACGCACGCGTCCCGATCCGCGACAGCACCGGGAAGCCCATCGGCGAGGTCTCGGTCGGGATCCTCGAGACCAAGGTGGCGGCACAGCTGCGTCAGGTGCTTGGGGCCGCGATCCTGTACACCGGGTTGGCGCTGGCGGTGGGCGTCTTGGCGTCACTGATCCTGGCGCGGGCCATCAAGCGAGTGACCTTCGGCCTCGAACCAGCCGAGATCGTGGCGCTGGTCCAGGAGCGCGAAGCAACGCTGCACGGCATCCGCGAGGGCGTCATCGCCTTCGACACGCAGGGCAGGATCAACGTCCTCAACGACGAGGCCCGGCGACTGCTCGGCCTGACCGGAGCCACCATCGGGCAACATCTGGACGAGCTCGTGCCGCTGGGTCGGCTGCGCGACATCCTCTCCGGAGCAGTGACGGAGGCGGACGCCGTTGCGGTCACCGACGAAAACCTGTTGGTGATCAACCGGATGCCGGTCACCGTGGCCGGCCGCAAGACCGGATGGGTGGTGACCATCCGGGACCGCACCGAGATGGAGGCATTGTTGAGACAGCTGGATTCCGTCGAGAGCATCACAAACGCGCTGCGGGCCCAGGAACATGAGTTCTCCAACCGGCTGCATGCACTGTCCGTGTTGCTCGAGCTCGGCGAGATCGAAGAGGCAACCTCGTACGCCGGTCAGCTCACGACCCATGCCACCCTCGTGGCCGATGATGTGCGAGCCCGCATCGGTCCACCGGTGGTGGCCGCCCTGCTGCTCGCAAAGATGACCGTGGCTGCCGAACGGGGCGTCGAGGTGAAGCTGCATCCAGACAGCCGGATGCTCAGCGGGGCCCGTGATCACACCGCTCTCCTGACCGTTCTGGGCAACCTCGTCGACAATGCCGTGGACGCCGTGGCCGCAGGCCCGGGTGGCCGCCAACCTCGTCAGGTGATCGTGCACCTCGGGGAAACCGACCAGGAAGTGAACCTCTCGGTCTCCGACACCGGACCCGGCATAGCGCCTGACCAGCTCGAGCAGGTGTTCGTCGACGGCTACTCGACGAAGGCACCGCGAGGCGGGCTGCATCGGGGAGTGGGTCTCGCATTGGTTCACCGCCTGGTTCTGCGGGCCGGGGGCTCGATCGTCGTGACCTCGAAGACGGGAGCCCGGTTCGAGGTACGACTCCCGCTGGACCGGTTGGAGGTCGTGTCGTGATCCGCACCCTCGTCGTCGACGACGACTATCACGTCGCGCACGCCCACGCCTTGAGCGTTGGACGGGTGCCCGGGTTTTCCGTTACCGGAGAGGCGCATTCGGCTGAGGAGGCGCGTCTCCTCATCAAGGATGAGCGACCGGACCTGTTGTTGCTGGACATGTACCTTCCCGACTACAGCGGCCTGGACCTGGTTCGGCGCCTGACCAGCGAGTCAGCCGGGTCCGCCGGACCGGATGCGCCCGGCCACGTCCCGGACTTCCTGCTGGTAACAGCCGCCCGTGACATCCAGTCCGTACGTTCTGCGATGCAACTGGGAGCCATCTACTACCTGGTCAAGCCATTCACGTTTGCGGCGCTGCGCGAACAGCTCGAGTCCTACCGACAATGGCGCCAGCGCCTCGAACGATCACCCGAAGCAGATCAGGGCACCGTAGACGCCTTGTACGGCCTGTTGCGCTCCCCCGCTGTTACCGCTGCTACCCGTAGCAACCTGCCACCCACGATGGCGCGAGTGCTCGACATCGTGCGATCCTCGGCGACGCCGTTGGGCGCCGCTGACGTTGCCCAGCGTCTTGGAGTGAGCCGCCCGACGGCGCAGCGCTACCTCGCGATACTGGTCCAGAAGCAGGCAATCGACCTCGACCTTGCCTATGGGACAACCGGGCGACCTGAGCACCGCTACCTGGTCCGCTCGCCCCGACGCTGACCTTCCTGGCTTCGTCACCGGCCAGGT
>DATCNE010000065.1:0-45112 GCA_036565395.1 Dermatophilaceae bacterium | reverse complement strand
CGTCAGGGCGCTCGTCCTCTGACTCCTCCTCCGCCTCCACGTCGTCCGACTCGTCCTCGGGCGGCGGCACCACGACGAAGACAGCCTCGAAGTCCGAGGGTGCCAAAGCGACCTCGAGCTCCTAGGCCCAGGGGGCCGAGGCCGCGTCCCTTCGTGGGGCTTCTCCACATCTCGTCGGCCATCTGCCCCACCGTCCACAGGCACCGGATGGCTTCTGGCCAGAAGTCGGCCCGCCGCTAGTCTCGGCGTATGACACCCAGCACAGACACCGTCGCCAGCTCCTCTTCAGGCACCGGCCCGGTTCGCGCGGAGATCGGCGTCATCGGCGGCTCAGGGTTCTACACGTTCCTCGACGACACCGAACGCGTCACGGTCAGCACGCCGTTCGGTGACCCCAGCGACGACGTGCTGATCGGTGAGGTCCAGGGTCGCCGCGTGGCCTTCCTCGCCCGACACGGACAGGGTCATCGCTTTCCGCCGCACCTGGTCAACTACCGCGCCAACCTCTGGGCCTTGCGCTCGGTCGGGGTTCGGCAGGTGCTTGCGCCCTGTGCCGTCGGTTCCTTGAAACCAGAGCACGGACCCGGCACCGTCGTCGTGCCCGACCAGGTGGTCGACCGGACGTGGGGGCGCGAGCACACGGTCTACGGCGGCGTTGGCCCGGTGGTGCATGTCGGGTTCGCCGACCCCTACTGTCCTCGCGGTCGAGCGGCGGCCGTCAACGCCGGTCGCTCAGCCGGCAAGACCGTGGTGGATGCCGGGACGCTGGTGGTCATCAACGGCCCGCGGTTCTCCTCGCGGGCCGAGTCGCTGTGGCATCAACAGGCCGGATGGACGGTGGTCGGCATGACCGGTATGCCGGAAGCCTCCATCGCGCGCGAGCTCGCCATGTGCTTCACGACGATCGCCTTGGTCACCGACCATGACGCCGGTGTCGATGGCGGCGCGGCCGTGACCCACGAAGAGGTGCTCAAGGTGTTTGCGCGCAGCATCGATTCGATGAAGGCAGTGCTGAAGTCGACGATCGTCGCCATGCCAGCCGCTGAGGATGACGCCACGGCGACCTGCGCGTGCCGGCGGTCGCTGGACGGCCTGAAGCTGCCGATCACCTTGCCAACATGACCCGGCCCGAGGGCCATGCCAGGCGTTGACGGTGCCCCGGGCGCGGCGAGGGCTGGACTCACACGCCTCCTACCATATGGTCTGGTCGGTCCGGGTCGGCGGCAGGACTGGCGACGCACCCGGCTGCGTCGAGCTGTGACGGCCGGACTTGTCGCGACCGCTGTCTGGTTGGCGTTGAGCGCCTTTCTTCCCCAGTCGACTCCACGAGGAGCTCCAGTCGTGGTCACCGCCCAGGATCTGATGCCCGGGCACGTGCTGACGCGTGGCGACCTTGCCGTGGCGGACTGGCCCACTGACCTGAAACCGGGGGGTGCCGTCGCAGATCCGGCGACGCTCGTGGGTATGGCGCTGGCCGCCGGCATGTCGCGAGGTGAGCCGGTCACGGCCGCCCGCGTGCGAGGCCCCGGGCTGTTGACGGGAGCAAGACCCGGGCTCGTGGCAGCCCACGTCCGGCTCGCCGACCCTGCGATGGGGGCCATGGCTACGCCGGGCGACCACGTCGATCTCATCAGCTCGTCCGGCCAGACGGTGGCTGCGGGCATCCTGGTGCTGGCGGTGGACGCGGGTGCGGCGGACAGCGGAGGCTGGTCGGCCACCGCAGGCACCGGGCCACCTGGCGGCGTGGTCGTGGCCGTCTCGAGCGACGAGGCCATGCGGCTGGCAAAGACCGACCCATCCGGTCTGTCCGATGTCGCGTTCAGCCTGGTCCTGCGATCTCCCCCCAGCTGAGCTGCCAGCCGACCGCATCTGTCGCCACGACCGACTCTTCACTACCTTGGCTTGCGTTGATCCATCGATCTGAAGCTGATCCGTCAATCTGAAACGGACCCACGCTCATGCTCAAGGGATTCAAGGACTTTCTGATGCGCGGCAACGTTGTTGACCTTGCCGTCGCTGTCGTCATCGGTGCGGCCTTCGGCAGCGTTGTCAAAGCTTTCGGCGATGGCTTCCTCAACCCACTCATCGCCGCCGTCGCCGGCAAGTCGGGCTCGCAGCTGAGCCAGCCCCCAGCCGCGAGGTCGCCCGAACGGGGGGCGCGCCCCGGATCGGGTTTCTTCGAACAGCCGCGGCTCCGACGTCGCCAGGCTCAGCTGCGACCCCACAGGCTTCAGCGAAACCAGTCGGCGGGTACCGTAATCATCGGTGCCCACGCTGGTCCCGTCCTGCCAATCGTTCGAAACCCTAGGTGGTCCTGATGTCCCTGGCGCTGCCCACACCGATGCCGCTCGTGCTCGCCGATCTGTGGTCGCGCACCCGAGTGGCTGACGCGGTGACGGTCGTGTCCGCTGCCGCGCTCACGACGGTCTGCGCCCAGATCGCGATACCCGTGCCCGGCTCCCCTGTCCCGGTGACGGGCCAGACCCTGGCCGTCCTGCTGACCGCCGCCGCGCTCGGCCCGCTGCGCGGGGCGCTGGGCCAGCTGCTCTACGTGATGGCTGCCCTGGTGGGACTGCCGGTCCTTGCCCAGGGCGCGGGAGGCACCGACGCGGTCTTCGGCGCCACGGCTGGCTACCTGCTCGGCTTCATCGTGGCCGGCTACATCGTCGGTCGCTTGGCAAAAGGCGGCTGGAGCCGCACCCCTGTCCGTGTGTTCGCGTCGTATGCGGTGGGAACACTCGTGATCTACGTCTTCGGCGCCACAGTGCTCGCCCTCTTCACCGGGCATGATCTGGCCTGGTCGTTCCAAAAGGGCGTCCTGCCCTTCCTGTTCGGCGACGCGATGAAGGCGTTGCTGGCCGCTGGACTGCTGCCGCTGGCATGGGCTGCCGTTCGCAGGATCAGCAGCCCCAAGAGCTGAGCCGGCCACCGATCATCTCGGCTGCAGGAGCAGCGTCAGCCCCAGTGCGGCGGACGCTGCTCCTGCAGCCATTGGTCGTGTGAGCCTTCGTGGGGTCGTTCGCCCCAACCGGCATCGGTGTCATCACGGGTCTGCTCGAGCTTGGACCCGACCGGGCCTGCTTGAGGTTTGGTGTCCGCCGCCGTGGTGTCTGCGGACTCCTGGGTCCGTTCGCCCTCGGACTCAGGAACGGCGGGTGCGTCGTCGACGTCCGGAAGCGCCTCCGAGGCCGCGAGTACTGCAGCCCTGACCCGAGCCACGTCCCGAGCCGGGTTGCGAAACAGGTCGGTGCTCCAGACCCGCACATGCTCCCATCCGAGACGGCGTAGCTGCTCGATCCGTAGCCGGTCGCGATCGCGGGTACTCGACATCGCGGCATAGCGCGGCCCGTCGGTCTCGACCGCCACCAGAGCCCGACCGACCTTGTTGGGGTCCTCGACGGCGAGGTCCAGACGCTGGGCGGACGTCCCATATCCGGCGTGCACCACCAGACCTGCGGTGCGCAGCCGGGACGCCAGGTCGACAACCAACGGATCCGACAGCGCCCCGACGTCGCCATCCCGACGGGACACCGACTGGGAGCCGCCTTCTGCGGCATACGTGAGGAAGTCCCGCAGCATGAGGGCGCCACGTGCCTTGAGCCGCGCCGGATCGAGATCCGCGGCGGTGAACGAAGAGACGACTGTCATCCTGCGGCGAGCGCGGGTGATCGCGACGTTGAGGCGGCGCTCCCCACCCTCAAGGTTGAGCGGTCCGAAGCGGTGCAGCACCCGCCCATGCGGCGTCTTGCCGTAGCCGATCGAGAGGATGATCGCGTCGCGCTCGTCGCCCTGGACCCGCTCGAGGTTCTTGACGAAGAAGCGCTCGTCGACGTCTTCGTTGAAGAAGTCGCCGACGCCGTCGGCGCCGACCAGGGCGATGCGCAGCGCCTCGTCGATCCGGGTCGCGTGCTTGATGCCGAGCGCGATGACACCGAGCGACTCCGTCGGATGCGTGCGCGCGTGCGAGAGAACCAGCCTGACAACACGGTCGACCTCAGCCTGGGTCGACTCGATCGCCTCGAGCCCAGGCTGGACCGGCGCGGACCCGTCGACAACCTCGAGTCGCACCACGGCCTCATCACCGGTGCCGGGGAAGGTGATGAGCGTGCCGTCATACATCTCGGCATTGGCAAAGGCGACCAGCCGCTCGTCCAGCGAGCGGTAGTGCCAGTTCAGCCGGCGCACCGGCAACGCGGCCGAGAGGACGTCAAGGATCGACTCGAACCCCTCGGTCAGGGAGTCGTCGGTGGGGTCCGCGGCAGCGTCCTCGTCTGACGCCGCGGTGAAGAAGCTGGTCGGCGGCAGCTGCCGCTCGTCACCGGCGACAACCACCTGGGTGGCTCGCGAGATAGCCGAGACCGCCTGTGCGGGCGGTATCTGCGACGCCTCGTCGAAGATCACCACGTCGAACCAGCGACCTGCGGGCAGGATCGACGCGACGACCAAGGGGCTCATGGCCCAGCAGGGCTTGATCGCGGTGAGTGTCTCGCTGGCTCGGGGCAGGAGATCTCGCAGGGCCTGGTGCCGTCGGGACTTGCCGGCCTCAGCACGCACCAACGCCTCCTGCTCGGGGTGCTCGATCAGGACCTCGCGCAGCCGACGCCCGATGGAAGCGCGCACGCGATCCACGGTTGCGGCGAGATGGGTATGGTCGGCGTCGATGTACTCGGACCCGATCCGGCGCAGGAAATCGCCGTCGAACGCGCCATAGGCGATGTCTCGGACGCTGATGTCATCGAGAAGCGAGGTCCACCAGACGAAATCCATCTCGTGGGCCACGTCGGCTGCGGACACACCGCGTTCGGCGAGATCGTCGACCAGGGGTCCCATCCCGGACTCGCGCAGGTCATCGATCACCGAGACGACGCGTGGCAGCACGGCAAGTCGATCGCGCCGCTGGGCCAGCGCGACCAGTCGGACCTGCAGATCGGCCAACGCCATGCCCAACAGGTCGCCGCCAACCGCCGTCGTGGCGAGCCTTGCACCGAGCCAGACCAGGTCACCGGCGAGGGCCTTGTACGTGTTCTCGGCCTCGTCGATGCCGGGGGGCACCTCAGGACGTCCTCCGGCTCCAGCCAGATGTCCCCACGTGACTCGCTGCTCCTGGGCGGCCTTGAGCGCTGAGTACAGGTCAGCGGGCGGGGTCCCGGGCCGGAGCAGACCGCGTGCCTGGCGCCGCAACCGGATCCGCGCCCACAGGCCGAGCTTCAACCCATGGTCGTCGCGATAGGCCTTCGTCGCGGTCGCGCCCACCATGTCGGTCAGTGGCAGGTCGAACACCTCGGGCCGGAACACCTCCAGCGTCTGGCGAACCTGCCCCACGACGCCGAGCGCGCGGCCCCAGTCTGCTGGCGTCTTCGCCTCAGGAAGGCCAGCCTCGTGCATTGCCGCAGCGAGTCGCTGCTGCGCCGCCTCGAGGCCTCCGCCACCAAGGGTGCTGACGATCTCGAGCGCCCGCGCAGCCTCGTCGGGGGACGTGACCCGGGCGGCATACCAAGGGTCGTCGTCGAGCCCCGCCGTCCACGCTCCGAGAGAGGCGGCCTCGGTCAGGGACTGGCTCAGCTCGGCGACCCGTTCGCGGCTGATGCCCAAGAGTGCATCGCCGTGGAGGCGGACCCGCGAGGTCGGCGGCTTCGGACCCGCCCACAGCTGGGCAAGCGCGGTCTGTGCGTCGAATGCGCTGACGCCCCAAGGGTCTCGCTTGGAGTGCAGCGCCGACAGGTGTTCAACCAAGCGGGCACGACGGTCGTTCACGGTGCGCTCGATGGCTGCTGTGTCCGGGTCTTCAGCATCACTCGCCCGGTCCAGCGCGGCGCCCAGCTCTTGCGCCAACCGTCGCTTGTTGGACGCGCCGTCGTAGACGTCCAGGACCAGGTCGGCCAAGCCAAGACGACTCAGTCGGCCGACCACAGCGTCGATGGCGGCGCGCTTCTCCGCCACGAACAGCGTCCGCTTGCCGTCGCTGGCCAGCGACGCGATCAGGTTCGCAATGGTCTGGCTCTTGCCGGTGCCCGGAGGACCCTTGATGACAAGGTTGGCCCCGCTGCGCACGGCATCGATGACGGTCTGCTGGGAGGAGTCGGCGTCCAGGACGAGGTGCTCACGGGCCGGGTCGCTGTCGGCCGGGGAGTCCGGAACCGTGGTGCGGACCGCCTTGAGCGCGGTGGGGTCACCGGCGAGGGCTGCGACCACGTCATGGTTGGCCAGGGTCTCGATCTGGGCCGCCAGGTCGGCAACCATCGGCAGCTTGGCGTAGGAGAACGTGCCCAGCACCAGCCGGGGCGCGATCTCGAACCCCGGGATGCGTTCGCACATCTGCCCGAGTGCGGCGAACACCGGGCGCGCGTCGAAGCCGTTGGTGACCGTGGTCATCTCCTCGAGTGCCTCGGAGTCGAGCTCGATGCCCTGCTCGGAGCGCAGGTACTGTTTGAGAACCGGGTTGAGCTCGATCTCCTCACCGAGGTCGATGTCAAAGTCCTGCTGGGCTGCGCCGGTCGGCTTGAGCACGCATGAGCGCAGCAGCACCGGCGCGGCTGGGGGGCGAGGCGCGCCCGGCACCTGCCAGGTCGCCATACCGACCGCGATGAATCCGGCTGCGATTCCACGCTCTTCGTGCAGCTCGAGGGTCTTGGCACGGATCGTCCGGGCCCGTCGACGGGCCTCCTCGAGGGCGGCCGGCTCGCGCACCAGATCAGAGAGCTTGGTCGGCCGCCCAGCCAACAGCGAGGCCAATCCACTCGGATGGGAGGTGGTCAGGTCGAGTGTTCCGGAGGGCAGATCCCGGTACCAAAGCAACGTGTTTCGGCCGCCGAGGTCCACCAGATGCCGCTGCCAGGTGCGCACTGCGGTCGCCACCCGATCGGCTCGCGGATCCGTCGTCACGGCGTCAGAGGCTGCAGTTAGCGGCTGTGTCATGGGGTCCTGCGGGCTCTGACTCACCCCAGCAGGCTAACGAACCGAAATGTCGGCCCGCGGCCAAGCCGCGCGCAGACCCAACGCAACCGACAGCACGGCGGCGATCAGGCACAGCGTCGGGTAGCCCCACACGCCGACCACGACTCCGGACAACCCGCCGCCGAGCCCGGCACAGAGCCCCATGACCAGGTCCGAGGCCCCTTGCACCCCGGGGCGTTCGTGCTGGGCGACGGCCGCGGTCAGCAGGGTGGAACCGGCGACAAACGTTGCCGACCAACCGACTCCGAGCAGGAACAGGCCCACCACCAGACCGCCGGACCAGCCCTCGGGGGACCGCGAAGAGATCAGGCTTGCGATCAGCAGTATCGCCGCGCCACCGATGACGACACGGCGACCTCCGAACCGGTCGACCAGCCAGCCCATGGCCGGCGCGAACGCGAACATGCCGAAGACGTGGACGCTGATCACCAGCCCGATGAGCCGCAGCTCGGCGCCCCCGTGGTCCATGTGCAGGGGAGTCATGACCATCACACTCACCATCACGGTGTGACCGATGGCCACGGCGCCTATACCCAGCATTGCCAACGGGTTCTGGCGGATGACGTGCAAGCCGCGCCTCACCGAACCATGCGTCCGTTCGGTCTCGCCGGCGTCCATCGCGACCTGACGCGCCATGAGCAACGGGTCGGGGCGCATCCGGACGATCAACAAGGCGGCGGCGACCAAGAAGCCCAGCAGGCTGAACAGAAACGCTCCCGACAGCGGCAGCAGACCCAGCGCCTGCGCGAGCCGACCGGCCGGGGCCACGAGGTTGGGTCCCAGGACCGCGCCGACCGTTGTCGCCCAGACCACGACGGACAGCGCCCGACCCCGGTGATCGGGCTCGGCGAGATCCGTGGCGGCATACCGCGCCTGGTTGTTTGCCGTGGTGGACGCGCCGAACAGAGTGGTGGCGACCAGCAGCAGGGGGAAGCTCGACAGGACGGCGGCGGCGATCGCCAGGGCGGCACCGATGATCCCAGTCAGGTATGCCGTGACGAGGCCCACGCGGCGACCGCGTGCCGCCATGAGCCGGGCCGCCGGGATCGACAGCAGCGCGGCCCCCAGGACCTGGGCGGTGTTGGCGAGGCCGGCTAGGTCTGGCGAGCCCAGGATCTGCTCGGCCATCAGGCTGCTCACGGCGATGCCGCTGGCGACCCCCAGGCCACCAAACATCTGACTGCCGACCAGCGTGCGGACTGTGCGTCGCTGGACCGTCTCGATGGCGGGGGGGCTCAGAACGGGGGCGGTTGGCACGAGGCAATTATGCGACAGGACGACCTGCGCGAGCGGTGTCCCTGGCCGGCTCCGGCACCTTCGCGGAGCATCCTCACGGCACCTTCGCGGAGCATCCTCACGGCGTAGGCGCAGCCCAACGCGCAGCGTCAGTCAATCAACTGCCAGAATGGGCAACCGCGTCGCTTGCTCCGTGCATGCAGACTCGCCCCGCCCTCGTAGCTCAGGGGATAGAGCGACCGCCTCCTAAGCGGTAGGTCGCAGGTTCAAATCCTGCCGGGGGCACCCATGACGTGGTCATCCGGTCAATGCCGCGGACACTGCGTAGCCGATGACCACCGCAGCCAGAGCCGCCCCCACGCTGACCACGACATTGGCCACGGCCGCGCCGTAGGCCTCCTCCTCGATCAACCGCCAGGTCTCGAAGCTGAAGGTGCTGAAGGTGGTCAGGGAGCCGCAGAACCCGGTCCCGAGCAGTGCCAGGACCGAAGCGGACACCCCGGTCCCGGCCCCCATCAGCCCACCCAGGATCAACGACCCGACCATGTTCACGCTCACCGTGCCCCACGGCATCACGCTGTCGTGACGGCTCTGAACTGCCCTGTCGGTGAGGTATCGGGCCGGCGCTCCCACTGCGGCGCCCAGCGCAACCATCAGCAGCGTCATGTCAGGGTCCTGCCGCCGGGCCCCTGCCACGCCGTGGCCACGCGACGAACGAGCAGAACCCCGGCCACGACCGCCAGCAACGCGGAAAGCACCGTCCCGACCAGATAGACCAGGGCGACCAACGGATGACCCGACGTGACGAGGTCATGCGACTGGACGGCATACGTGGAGAAGGTGGTGAACCCGCCGAGGACACCGACCCCCAAGGAACAGCCGCACGAGCCGGTGCTGCGCAGGCAGCTTGCCCAGAACCGCGATGAGTATGCCGATCAGCAGGCTTCCGCTCACGTTGATCAGGAAGGTGCTCCACGGGAACGACCCGCTCGTCGACCAGGTCTCTCCGACGGGCTGACGTGCCATCGCACCGGCCGCCCACCGGAGGCGATGGCGGCCAGGACCAATGCGTGGTGGCGGACGAGCTCCATGCGGTCGAGGGGGACGTGCAGGTCGACGTCAGGGTCCACAGGGTCCACAGAGTGCATGCAGGGCACGACATCGCCCTCGGCGCATCACGTGTGCGTCCCGCATTGACCCGGAAACGAGACTGGCCCCTCGCTGCCGAAGCAGTGAAGGGCCAGAATCCGCGAAGCAGGTATGCCGCACAGGTGAACGCGAGTGGGTCTAGCGGACCCGACCGTAGGTCGCACTGGCGTAGATGGAGCGAAGGGCGATAGCCGAACCCGTCTGCGGGGAGTCCCACATCATGCCGTTCCCGGCGTAGATACCCACGTGGTGTGCAGGGGCCCCGAAGAACACCAGGTCGCCCACCGACGGGGTGGACACGGGAGTGGCGAACTGGCGTTGCTCCTCAGCCGTCCGCGGCAGCGTGATACCGACCCGGTTGAAGACGTACTGCGTGTAGCCGGAGCAGTCGAAGCCGGCCAGCGTGGTGCCGCCGTAGATGTAGTAGATGCCCTTCAGGCTGGCCGCGATGGCGAGCACACCGGCCGAGGCGGGAGCCGGGGCCACGTTGGCCAGTGGCACGCGGGTGGCCGAGCGGCTTGAGCTGATGGTCGCGGAACGGACGGGCTTTGGCTTGTCAACCCCGCTGAAGCCGATGCTCCCGAATGCCGGGGAGACCAGCGGTGCCTGCGCGGCCGACGGAGCCGCGACAGCAAGGACGTCAGTGGCGGCCGGTGCCTTGGTACTCACCGGGGTGGTCAGCGTAGCCGCAGAGGCCGGGAGGGCGAAGGAAGCCACCATGCCACCTGAGACGACGATCACGGCGGAGGCTTTGGCCGCCGGCTTCGCTGAACGCGAGATGGCCGTTGACAGGGACGAGACAGGGTTCAAGCGACCTTGGGCGCGGTGGCGTCCCGAGATGTTGTTCGACACAGTAGATAAACCTCTCCAAACGCCTACGAGGTGAGCTGTCGGGTTCGGGTTGGAGATCACCCGGCCTTCACGCCAGCGAGTCGACCGAAGTCGACCGCCACCGAGAGGGCTTCACCCCAAGGAGCGTCTCTCGACGCCCCACAAGTGGGTCCCCCGCTCCTGCCAAGCGGATGTTGAAGATCTCGAGTGCGGTGACAGGACTAGGCGAACCGCATCAAGAACTCCGTCCGGGGGACAGAGTCCCACCACCGTACACAGGCAGAGTTCCAATGTCACATTCAGGTCACGGAGTGCCCTCGATTTGACCAAGAAGCTACGGGATCGGGGTGTCTGCGAATACGTGGGCGGCGACGTCATCGGGCAACGAGACCCCGGTAACCTCCGCGGCGCCCTCACGCACGACCACGATGCGGCCATCTTCTCGGTGCACGCGAACCTGGCGACCGGGCATGAGACCGGCCTGGGTCAGCAGGTTCAACGCCTCGGGCTCGACCTGGGCGGGCTCGCCGATCCGACGTACGGTCACCAGGGTGGGCCCGTCGGCGACCAGATCGACCAGGTTGCTCACACCTCGACGGAAGTCCTCGTTCAGCGGCTCGCCCAGCTCGTCGAGCCCCGGGATGGGGTTGCCGTAGGGGCTCACGTGGTGCTCGCCCACCAGCGCCAGGATCTTGCGTTCGACCCTCTCGCTGATCACGTGCTCCCACCGGCACGCCTCATCGTGGACGAACTCCCACTCGAGACCGATGACGTCGAGCAGCAGACGCTCCGCAAGTCGATGCTTGCGCATGACCCGGGTCGCAATCTGGCGGCCCTCCACGGACAGCTGGATGTGACGGTCACCGGCCAGCGTGAGCAGGCCGTCCCGCTCCATGCGAGCCACCGTCTGGGAGACGGTGGGGCCAGAGTGCCCCAGACGCTCGGCGATGCGTGCCCGCAGAGGAACGATGCCCTCCTCGTCCAGCTCGAAGATCGTCCGGAGGTACATCTCGGTGGTGTCTATCAAGTCGGTCACGGACATAGCCTCTCACCCATGACCGATGCAATGACATCTTCTACGCAACCCGATGAGAGCTCGTTCTCATGAGCGAGTCCTTCGTGGTGCCGGCACGTTTCTGCGGTCCGCCGATGTCCGGCAACGGCGGATGGACCAGCGGCCATCTCGCCCAGCTCGTCGACGGGGCGCTGGAGGGTGGCGCCGTCACGGTTCGCCTCCGCACACCGCCACCGCTGGACACCGAGATGGTGGTCTCACGCGGCGACGACGGCACGGTCGAGATCTGGGATGGCCAGACACTGGTGGCGCAGGCCTTTCCGGCGGAGTCCCTCGACCCGGACGAGCTGCCGACGCCAGTCACCTACGCGCAGGCCGAGGCGGCAGGGCCGGCATACGAGGGTCTGCTCTTTCACCCGTTCCCCACCTGTTTCACCTGCGGTACCGGCCGCGACCCCACCGACGCCCTGTGCCTGCATACCGGCCTGCTCGCCGGGCACGAGACCCTGCGCGCGGCCGCATGGACCCCGCGCGAGTCGACCCCGGAGCTGGTCTGGGCGGCGCTGGACTGCCCCGGCGCCTGGGCGTCCGGTATCGCCAAACGCGAGATCGTGCTGGGGACGATGACGGCAACTGTCCATGAGCTGCCGACGGTCGGGGAGCCCTATGTCGTCATGGCGTGGCCGCGCAGGCACGACGGCCGCAAGTTCTACAGCGGGACCTGCCTGTATGCCGCCGACGGTCGCCTTCTCGCCCAGGCCGAGGCCGTGTGGATCGCGGTGGACGCCACGGCGGTTCGCCCTCTCTGAGCTGGTCGCCGCCGCTCGGTCCAGGCTCTGAGAAAGTCGTTGCGAGAGCCGATCCGCGCATCTACCGTGTAAGGACACGAGAAGGGAGGTGGTCCGCCTAGTGAAAATCAAACGGACGCGTGAGGTGGCTGAGCGTTAGCCCAGCCCGTTCCTGGCCTCCTTTCGGTGTGCCAGAGCATGGACGGCAGGGTGACCGCAATCCACGCAGTCACCGCAGCCCGTGAGCAGGTGCGATTCGTCCGTCGCACGCCAGAGCGTCAGCCCTGGACTCACGGGCTGTTCCCTGCCCTTGCTCACTTCGGGCCGGTTTGCTCACTTCAGGCCGGTTTCTGGGCCGAGTTCGGCGGCTTTGAGCGGCCTCAACTGAGCAAAGGTCGGTCAGGCGCGTCAGTCGAGAAGGACGCGGGCCAGCAGATCAACCGCCGCCTGCGCGCTCCACTCCATCGTCGCCGAGCCCACCGTGAACTCGGTCCACGACCAACCAGGAACGTCCTCGGAGTCCCCCCACCGGGGGGTCACTGCAAGATGCTCACGCTCCATGGCGGTGACCACCCGCTCGGTGATCACGTCGCCGGGTGACTCGACGAAGATCCGGAATGCATTGCAGTGCGGCTGCGTCGGGAAAGTACGAATCCCCTTTGCTGCCAACAGTTCCGCCATCTCCACAGCTCGTGCGTGGTACTCCGCCATACGCGGCAGCTCCTCGCGCAGCCCACGAAGGGCAGACACGGCATACGGGAGCATCGTCCACAACGTGCCGCCGTGACGGCTGCGCCAGAGCCGAACCTCGGCGATGACGTCCTCGGGTCCGGCGACCACTGCGCCGGCCAGCCCACGCAGGCCCTTGTAGAAGGAGACATAGACCGTGTCGGCCAGCGCAGCGATCTCCGCGGGGCTGTGTCCCAGGTAAGGGGCGGACTCCCAGATCCGCGCGCCGTCGAGGTGGAGTGGCACGCCGCGATCGCTGCACGCCCGCGAGAACGCCTCAAGCTCTTCCCACGACGGAAGCAGGTAGCCGCCATCACGAAGCGGTATCTCCAGCAGCGCCGCACCAAGCTCGCCGGGGATGGCCGCCAGGTGGTCGACGGTCGGGACGACGCCACCGGTCGTCACGCCGGTGGTCAACAGCGCCCACTCGAAGCCGTTGAGCAGCCGGGGACCGTCCTGCTCGTGGAGCAGCAGGTGGGACAACGCCGGGATGGCGATGCGCCTGCTGCCCAGCCGATCACTCCAGACCCGCAGTGTCGACTGCTGCGCCATGGTGCCGCTCGGGAACATCACCGCCGCAGGCTTGCCGAGCAATGTGGCGACCCGGCTCTCCAGGGCTGCGACCGGACCACCATCGCCGTAACGGTCCCAGGTCGAGTCGTCGGACCCGTCCAGCTCATCGAGCTCGGTGGTGATGCTGCGCAGCTCGTCCTGTGGTGACACGGGGTGCCGGCCCATCAGGTTGCGTTCGACGCCGGGCATCGCGAGGCGACGGCGTTCGTCCAGGGATAGGGCGTGCGGCGGTTCAGTCATGACACCCGACATTAGGCTGAAAGAACATCCGCTCGAACGGGAGGGCACCATGCCGGGCAAGGCAAGAGCACTGACCAACGTCGTCAAGCTGGGCGTCAAGTACGGCCCGGTGGCGTACGAGGCGATCAAGCATGGCAAGGAGCCGGTCATGGAGCTCGCCCAGAAGCAGATGAACAAGTTCACCGCTCGCAAGCAGGCTCTCGCCCACGCAAAGGGGCTCATGGACGGCTCGGCGATGCCCGTGTGGGAAGGCGACCTGCAGGTGTGGGTCGTCTTCAACGGCGATGAGCCGATCGCGAGCCATCCCACCGCCACCACCCCGCTAGCGCAGCTGATCGAGGGCTACGACTTGGGCAAACGCATCCGGCCGACCGACGACCTGCGCCCGAAAACCAATCCCCTCAAGGCCATTCGTCGCAAGAGGTAACAGTGCCGCAAGAGGTGACTGTTGCCGAAAGTAGTGGTCAGGGAGTGGGATCCTGGGCGTCATACCTCAGGAAGCCTCGCTGCCACGCAGTGAGCGCCGCCACCGCGACAACACAGGCGATACCGCCTGCGATGGCGGCAAGGGCCTCGCTCGATACCGTGGCGACAGACCCGGACACGAGGTCGCCGAGCCGCGGACCGCCGGCGACGACCACGATGAACACGCCCTGCAAACGGCCGCGCAGGTGATCAGGGGTGGCCGCCTGCAGGATCGTCGTCCGAAAGACGGCGCTGACCGAGTCGGCCGCGCCGGCGCAGGCGAGGAAGAAGGCAGCCATCAACAGAGCCGACGACCTGGTCCACACTCCGCCGGCCAAAGCCACCGAGATCCCGAAACCTGAGATCGAGACCCCCCACAACGCGACGCAGACCACGACGGCCAGACCCTGGCGCCGCAGATGGCCGAGCTTGCCCGAGAACACCATTGCCACTATTGAGCCGACGGCGACCGCGGACGCCAGGTATCCGACGGTCCTGGCCCCACCTCCGAAGGCCAGCACGGCCACTGCAGGGAACAACGCGCGCGGCATGGCCAGGACCATGGCGCAGAAATCCGAGAGAAACGTCATCCGCACGTTGGGGCGAGTTCCGAGGAACCGCAACCCATCGAGGACGCTGGCGAGTCCCGGCCGGCCACGCCCCAGCGCGTCCGGATGCGGCTGCGGCGGGATCGGGGGCAACCGGAACAGACCCCACATCGCCGCCGTGAACAGGACCACGTCCACGCCGTACGCCAGGGTGTAGCCGCGCCAGGCGACCAGGAATCCGGCCAGCAGCGGGCCGACCGTGAGCGCAACGTTGAAGGCGAAGACGGTCAGCGCATTGGCTGCCGGAAGGAGATGACGTGCCAGCAGGCGCGGGTAGATGGCCGAACGGGCCGGACTGACCACCGCGAACCCGGCGCTGTTGACGGCCACCAGGAGATAGAGAACCAGCGGGTTGGTGTTGCCCAGCCAGGCCTGCATCATCGTGAGGATGCCGGAGGCCCACATGACCCCGCTGGCCACGAGGGCGACGATCCGTCGGTCGTGCGCGTCGATCAGCGCACCGCCATACAGACCCATGATGATGATCGGCACGAGTGCGAACAGACCCACCAGCCCGACCGAGAACGACGACCCGGTCAGCTCGTAGACCTGCAACCCGATCGCCACCACGGTGAGCTGACTGCCAACGCCGGCGAGGGTGAAACCGGTGTACAGCCGCCTGTACGCCGGGCTGGCACGCAGCGGGGCGAGGTCCAACAGGAGCGACACGCGGCCAGCCTAGAAGAAGCACCGGGCATGCTCGTTTTCGAGCCAGCAGCCGGACGGGGCACAATGATCTGCGGTCCGGCAACAGCGCCGGCCCGGGAGAGGGTCTACGTATGAGCGACAGCGAGTTCCGACCGGGGCTCGAGGGCGTTATCGCCTTCGAGTCCGAGATCGCCGAACCTGACAAGGAAGGTGGCGCACTTCGCTACCGCGGCGTCAACATCAACGATCTGGTCGGGCGGGTGTCCTTCGGCCACGTCTGGGGCCTGCTCGTTGACAACGAGTTCAACCCCGGTCTGCCGCCGGCCGAGCCGTTCCCGCTCCCGGTGCACACCGGTGACGTGCGCGTGGACGTCCAGAGTGCGTTGGCGCAGCTTGCCCCGGTCTGGGGATTCCAGCCGATGCTGGACATCGACGCCGCGCAGGTGCGCGAGGATCTCGCCCGAGCCTCCGTCATGGCCCTGTCGTTCGTCGCCCAGTCCGCACGCGGCCAGGACCAACCGATGGTGCCCCAACGCGAGGTCGACAAGGCACACTCCATCGTCGAGCGCTTCATGATCCGGTGGCGCGGCGAGCCCGACCCACGTCACGTCGAGGCCGTCGACGCCTACTGGGTGTCCGCCGCCGAGCATGGGATGAACGCCTCGACGTTCACCGCACGCGTGATCGCCTCGACCGGGGCCGACGTCGCAGCCTGTCTCTCCGGCGCGGTGGGTGCGATCAGCGGCCCGCTGCACGGCGGAGCGCCCTCACGTGTCCTGCACATGATCGAGGGCGTCGAGCGGACCGGCGACGCCACGGCATACGTCAAGAGCGTGCTCGACAAGGGCGACCGGCTCATGGGTTTCGGCCACCGCGTGTATCGCGCGGAGGACCCTCGCGCGCGCGTCCTGCGGGCGGCCTGCGAGCGCCTGGGCGCACCCCGTTTCGCCGTCGCGGCCGCTCTGGAGAAGGCCGCGCTCGACGAGCTCCATGCCCGGCGTCCCGACCGGGTGCTCGCCACGAACGTCGAGTTCTGGGCCGCCGTCCTGCTGGACTTCGCCGAGGTTCCCGCCGCGATGTTCACGCCGATGTTCACCTGCGCACGCACCGCCGGGTGGTCTGCCCACGTGCTCGAGCAGAAGCGCACCGGTCGGCTGGTCCGTCCGTCGGCTCGCTACATCGGCGAGGGTCCGCGCGGCCCGGAGGACGTCGCCGGGTGGACCGACGCCGTCTCGTCGGGTCACGCCCGCTGATCCGTCCGCTGATCCGTCCGCTGATCCGTCCGGGTCTGATCCTGGATCGACCCGTCCGCGGGCTGAGATCTACGTCCCAAAGACCGGACGGCCTGTCCGCCAAGCCACAGTGGCTGGCAGACTGGCGACCCAGCGATCTGCCAACGGTGTCGGGTCGGGTTTCCTGCCCGCCGCTCTCACCCTGAGGTGATTCTTCGTGACTGACCCCGCCACGCTGTCCATCCCCGCCGAGCTCCTGCCCCAGGACGGCAGGTTCGGCTGCGGGCCCAGCAAGATCCGCCCCGAGCAGGTCGCCCACCTGTCCTCGCTCGGTCGTTCGGTGCTCGGAACCTCTCATCGCCAGGCCCCTGTCAGAAACCTCGTGGGCCAGATCCGCGAGGGGCTGACCGACCTGTTCAGCCTGCCCGAGGGCTATGAGGTCGTCCTCGGCAACGGCGGCTCGACCGCCTTTTGGGACATCGCCGCGTTCGGCCTTGTCCGCGAGCGCGCCCAGCACCTGGCGTTCGGCGAGTTCTCAGCCAAGTTCGGCTCGGTCACCCAGAAGGCCCCGTTCCTCGGCGACTCGACGATCATCACGGGCGCTCCGGGGACCTTGGCGACGCCGGTGGCAGAGGCGGGCGTGGACGTCTACGCCTGGCCGCACAACGAGACCTCGACCGGCGTCATGGCACCCGTGAAGCGGGTTGAAGGCGCCGACGAGGGTGCGCTGGTGCTGATTGATGCCACCTCCGGTGCCGGTGGCCTGCCCGTTGACCTTGCCGAGAGCGATGTCTACTACTTCGGGCCGCAGAAGTGCTTTGCGTCTGACGGTGGTCTCTGGCTGGCAGCCTTCTCCCCGGCCGCATTGGCTCGGGTCGACGAGATCGCGGCTTCGGGTCGGTGGGTGCCTGACTTCTTCAGCCTGCCGACCGCGATCACCAACTCTCGACTGAACCAGACCTACAACACCCCCGCATTGTCGACGCTCGCGTTGCTATCCAGCCAGATCGACTGGATCAACGGCAACGGCGGGCTGGGCTGGGCTGTGAAGCGCACGACCGACAGTTCCGGCCGGCTCTATGAGTGGGCCGAGGCCACGTCATACACCTCGCCGTTCGTCGCTGACCCGGCCGCGCGCTCGCTGGTGGTGGGCACGATCGACTTCACCGACGAGGTCGACGCTGCCACGGTCGCCGCAGTGCTGCGCGCCAACGGGGTCCTCGACGTGGAGCCCTACCGCAAGCTCGGGCGCAACCAGCTGCGCGTGGGGATGTTCCCGGCCATCGATCCCGGTGACATCTCGAAGCTCATCGCGAGCATCGAGTACGTCGTCAGTCACATCGTCTGATCAGGCGGGGGCACCTCAGACAGGCGCACCGGGGCGCACCAACGCCACGAACGTCCCACCGGGAGCGAACAGCAGGGGCTTCCCTGCAGCATCGGTGAAGGTCGTGGGGGCGCTCAGGCTTGGTCGCGACCACTTGCCTTCGATCCGTCTGCCGTTGCGGAACAGCACGACACGACCGGACCCGATCGACTTGGTGAACATCGAGGGGTTTCCGTTGACGTCAACGTCGGAGCGGTCCGGATTGATCTGGCAGAACTGGACCAGCACGTTGGGTTTGGCCACAGGAGCGCCACTGGCCGCGAGAATCCGCCGGCCCGAAACGGTGCGCACGTAGCGGGACAGCTTGGCATCCCAGACGAACCCCACGGACGTGGATCCCACACGAGTGCTCACGATCGCCGCAGCCTTGGCACCTACAAGGCGAGGGTCGCGTGCTGCCCAGGTGAACCCCACGTTGCGGACACCGTCGGCTTTGACGGCGGCGCTCACCTTGGCCAGGTCGGAGACGACATTGTAGGGCGCCGGATGTGACTGGTCACGGAAGAATCCCACCTGACCGCGGTCGTGGATCACGCCGTGCAGGCTCGACCGGTCCAGATCATGCAGGGAGTTGCCCCCGCCTCCGCTGGCGACGATGATGATGCGCCCATATTGACCGAGGAGCTCGGGGTCGCTGGAACGAATGCTTCGGACCGCCCGGACCTTGGGTTTGACGCTGGCGAAGACCGCCACCATCCGGGACAGACCGCCCTCGGCCTCCTCGATGTAGATCACATCGGCCTTCTCCAGGCCCAACGAGGGCCGACTGGCCGCGGTGTCATCAATCTTGACGGCAATCACAGGGCCTTTCGGCGACACCCCGACCCCTGTCAGCGGATTGGTGACGGGGGCTGCCGGGGCCGGTGGCGTCGTGGGGACGGCAGTGGTGGTCGTCGCCGTCGTTGAAGGCGTTGCCACCTTGGGCTTGGCATCGCTGCTGCACCCCCCGATGGTTGTTGCCGCCAGCGCGCCCACGGCGACAGCCGTGATCACCCGAACGACAAATCCGGCGCTCTTGTCCGACCCAGCACTGCGCACGTCGTTCCCCACTCGTAGAAAATTGGATGTCCGAATTCAACCATGTGCCGGTCTCTGGCCGACCCGTGGGCTGTCAACGAAGCAGTGGTCCGATGAGGGCTGCCGCCAGCATCGCAACGAGGGCGATGAGCACGATGCCACGGCGAAATCGGGGAGTCATCAGCTGGTCAGCTCAGGCACGGGCTCGATGAGCTCACCGAGGGTGACGCGTAGCCAGGGACGCTCATGGCGGTGGAAGGTCACGCGGACGTTCTCGCTTCGCACGAGGTACAGCGTGACACCAAGGACCGCCAGACCGGTCGTGATACTGCCGACCAGGATGGTCCAGCGGGGCCCCCAGGCCGAGCCGATCCACCCGATGAGCGGTGAGCCAAGGGGCGTGCCGCCCATGAAGACCGCCAGGTACAGCGCCATGACCCGGCCGCGCATGGCCGGATCGACGCTGAGCTGGATCATGGCGGTGGCTGTGGTGATAACCGTGAGCGCCGTCAGCCCGACAGGGATGAGCAGAACCGCGAACCAGACGTATGAAGGGGCGAGCGCGGCGGCCGCCGAGGCCACAGCGAACGCGGCATAGGCCACCAGAAGCACGCGCAGGCGAGGGTTCGGGCGCCGCGCCGAAAGCAGCGCAGCGGAAAGCGATCCGACAGCCATGATCGAGCCCAGCAACCCATACGCACCTGCGCCCTTGTGGAACACGGCGGTGGCCATGAGCGCGGTCGTCATCTGGAAGTTCATCCCGAAGGTGCCCAGGACGAACACCAGCGCCATGATCAGGATGACGTCGGGACGGCCGCGGACATAGCGAAGACCCTCGCGAATCTGTCCCTTCCCGCGTTGGCGCGGCGCGACATCCAGCTCACCCGTCCGCATCCTCGCCAGCGCGGACAGCACCGCCACGAAGCTGAGCGCGTTGAGGAAGAAAGCCGGACCGGTGTCGAAGGCTGCAATGACCAGACCGGCGACCCCCGGTCCGATGAGGCGGGCTCCGTTGAACGATGCGCTGTTGAGGCCGACCGCGTTGCTCAACGACTCGCGCGGCACCATCTCGGAGACGAAGGTCTGACGGGCCGGGTTGTCCAGCGCCGTCGCGACTCCCTGGACGAAGGCCAACAGGTAGATGTGCCAGAGCTGAACGGCACCGGTGACGACCAGAACGCCGGTGAGCAGCGAGGTCAGGGCCATCGCGCTCTGGGTGGCAAACAGAATGCGTCGCTTGGGGAAGCGGTCGGCGATCATCCCCCCGACGGGCGCAAAGAGGGCGAGGGGAGCGAACTGCAACCCCGTCACGATCCCCAGCGCCACAGACGAGTTGTCGGTCAGCACGGTCAGGACCAGCCAGTCCTGGGCGACCCGGCCCATCCAGGTCCCGGTGTTGGAGATGAGGGCGCCCGCGGCGAACAGGCGGTAGTTGTAGATCGACAAGGAGGCGAAGGTGGGGCTCATTCGCTGGCCACCCGGGTGAGAATCGCGGTGGCTTTGATCAGGACCTCACGCTCCTCGGCGGTAATCCCCTTGAGCCTGGTCGCCATCCAGGCATCGCGCTGGCGGCGAGTCTCCCTGAGCAGCGACGCCCCCTCGGGCGTCAGGGAGATGAAGACCTGGCGCCCATCCAGCGGATCGTCCTGACGCGTGACAAGCCCACGCTCGACCAGCGCTGCGACGGTCCGGGTCATGCTCGGGGGGCTCACCCGCTCGATCTCGGCGAGCTCGCGAGGCGTCAACGCGGTCTTGTCGAGCCGCGCCATGACGCTGTACTGGTGGGGCGCCACGGCCTGCATGCTCTCGAAACGGACGCGGCGGCTGATTCGCATGCACGCCAGGCGAAGGTCGTTCGCGAGGTGTGCGCGCGACGTGGACTGTGCGGGCTGCTTCGATCGCGCCGGCGGTGTCGTTGGCGCAGGCAGTGGTGTTCGCATTCTGGGTGGCATGAGCTCCGTTCGGTCTACTTAGCCTAACTCATTACCCAGGCTAAGTATTCCGAATTCCACAAGAAACCCGCGTGCCGAACCGCTGCGACCCGCGTGCCGACCCGGGGGTCAGCCGACGCCGAGAAGGTTCTTGATCGGGTCGAGCGCGAAGTACACAACGAACAGTCCGGCGATCGCCCACAACAGCGGGTGAATCACCGAGGACTTGCCGCGCACGATCTTGATCAGGACGTACACCACGAAACCCGCGCCGATACCGGCCGTGATCGAGTACGTGAACGGCATCAGGACGATGGTCAGGAAGGCCGGGATCGCGATCTCCAGGTCGTCCCAGTCGATGTTCTTGACCTGCTGCATCATGAGGAAGCCGACCACCACGAGGGCCGGAGTCGCCGCCTCATAGGGAACCACCGCAACCAGCGGCGCCAGGAACGTGGCGACAAGGAAGAGCAGGCCGGTCACGACCGAGGCGAGACCCGTGCGTGCGCCTTCGCCGACACCCGCAGCCGATTCGATGTATGCCGTGTTGCTGCTGACGCCGCTCGCGCCGCCGGCGACGGCAGCCAGCGAGTCGACGATGAGGATCTTCTGGGAGTTCGGCGGGTTGCCTTCCTTGTCGAGCAGACCGGCCTCGGCGCCGATCGCGACCATCGTGCCCATGGTGTCAAAGAAGTCGGCGAGCAGGAGGGTGAAGACGAGCAGGATTGCCGACACCGCTCCGATCTTGCTGAAGGAGCCCAGCAGCGAGAAGTGGCCCAGCAGTCCGAAGTCGGGGACGTCCACCATCGTCGAGGGGAACGTCGGGACGTTCAGGCCCCAGCCCGTGGGGTTGACCAGCTTGCCCGTCTTGTCGAGCTGGCCGCCGATCTTGCCGATGGCCTCGACGGCGATGGCCAGGAAGGTGGCGCCGATGATGCCGATGAGGATCGCGCCCTTTACCTTCTTGACCAGCATGACAATGATCGCGACCAGCCCGATGACGAAGATGAGCATCGGCCAGCCGGCCAGGAACCCCCCGACCCCGAGCTCGACGGGCACCGGACCGGCGGTCGGCTTGCGGACGATGCCGGAGTCGACGAGGCCGATGATCGTGATGAACAGGCCGATGCCCACGCTGATGGCGATCTTCAGCTGCGCGGGGATGGCGAGGAGAACGGCCTTGCGGAAGCCGGTCAGCACCAGAACCGTGATGATGAGCCCCTCGAGGACCACCAGCCCCATGGCGTCCGGCCAGGTCATGCCCGGCAGCTTGGCGATCCCGAAGGTCACGAATGCGTTGAGGCCCAGACCCGTCGCGAGCGCGAGCGGGTAGTTGGCCACGACGCCCATGAGCAGGGTCATCACACCGGCCACCAGCGCCGTCGCCGCGGCGACCATCGCGAGGTTGGGGTGGCCCCCACCGCCAAGGAAGACACCGGTCGAGTCGGGCTGGGTGCCGATGATCAAGGGGTTGAGGACCACGATGTACGCCATCGTGAAGAACGTGACGAAACCGCCGCGGACCTCCCGGGCCGTCGTGGAGCCGCGTTGCGTGATCTGGAAGAACGAGTCGAGCGCACCGCGCGCGCCGGCGGTTTTCTTGGGAGTCGCAGTCGATGGCATGGCGCTCAGCGTAGAGCGTCGACGGCCATCCTCCGCGCAGGGACACATAGGCTTGCCGATGTGAGCCCCCCAGAGCCCGAGCCGATCGCCATCGACACCATCAAGGTGATCGAGATCGGCATCGCTGTGTGGGGCCTTGCGCTCGTTGTCATCATGCTCCTGCCGGCGCTACATCTTGGCGACAAGCATTGGTGGCCGTGGGCCTGCATCGCCGGCATCGTGGGTGGCGGGCTCGCACTCTGGTACGTCCGTCGCGGCCGCGGAAACGCCGCAACCGCACTTCGCTCGCGTACTCCCTGACCTGGAGCTGCCCAGGCCGCGGGGGCAGGGCCGGGAACGTGGACGCCAGCGCTACCAGCGGTATCCGACGCCGGAAAGGCCCTCGCTGACCTGCCAGAGTCGCGAGGCAAGCTCCTTGTCCTGGGCTAGCGCGCTGAGTCGTGCCGGGCCAACGGGACCCCGAGTTTCTCGAAGCCACGTGGGTCCGGTGTACGAGCCGGGCGTGGCCCCGGTCGCTGCATACAGGGAAGGTTTGGCCCCAGCGGCAGCGGACTGGAAGATGACCCGCATCACCCAAGGTGCCGCGACCCGCACGACCGGGTTGGCGCCCATGCCCTGAGGGCTCGTCGCCAGACCGGTCGCTGAGACTCCAGGGTGGGACATGGTCGACGTCATTGCCGCGCCGTGGGCCGCGGCGCGCCGCTGGAGCTCGGCGCCAAAGAGCAGGTTGGCCAGCTTCGAGTTTCCATAGGCGCGCTCGGGCTGATAGCTCTGGGCAGGGTTGCCGTCGAGCAGATCTGCACGACCGCGGTGATGGGCGATGGAGGCCACCGTGACGACACGGGACATTGAGCCCGCCTTCAAGGCCGTCAGCAACAGCCCCGTCAGGGCGAAGTGCCCCAGGTGGTTGGTGCCGAACTGCAGCTCGAAGCCGTCCGTGGTGGCCACCCACTTGCGCGGCGCCATGACTCCGGCATTGTTGACCAGCAGGTTGAGCGGACCCTGCCACGCTTCAGCGAAACGGCGCACCGAGGCCAGGGAAGACAGGTCCAGCTCGGCGACCCGAACGTCAACACCAGGGCGGGCGTCCTTCGTACTGCCGTGGCTGCCAGCGCCCCTGCGGCCACTGCGGATCAGCTCTGCGGCATGCTCGCCCTTCGCGACGTTGCGGCAGGCCAACGTGACACTGGCGCCGTGGGCGACGAGGGTTCTGGCGGTCTCGAAGCCGATACCAGAGTTGGCGCCGGTGACCACTGCGGTCGTCCCGGTCAGGCCAGGCAGGTCGTTCGGGGTCCAGGTCATGGCAGGAGGCTACGGCAGGAGCTGGTGCTGCTCAGAACACGTCGGCGGCGAACTCGTCCAGAACATGCTCTTCGGGGGGTTTGGGGTCCTCGCGAACCACGTCGATCTCGCTGTGCGCGCCACAACCATGGTCAAGGCTCACGACGCGACCGTCTGAGGGTGACCAGGCGTTGGCGCACACGCCGAAAAAAGATCGAAGTGCACCTGCCATCGGGACGAAGAAGCCGCACGATGAGCAAGGCTCCGAGGCCTGTTCGGCGACCGGCGACTTGGGGCCGTGGTCACCGTCATACCAGCGTTGTGCGGCGACCTCGCGGCCCTCGGCGGACAGAACCCGCTTGCGGCCCAGCCCCAGCTCCCGCAGAGCCACCGCGTCGACGTCTTCGTCGCCCGTGGCTTCGTAGCCTGGCTCGAGACGCTGGTCGTCCTCGATGTAGGGAAGCACGTCGCCGGCTCCGAGGTCGCCAGGCGCCAACCGCTGGTCGTAGGGCAGCCACTCAGGCGAGAGCAGCGCGCCCTCGCCCGGCACCAAGTTGGTCTCGCAGACCGTGGCCTTCGTGCCGCGTGGCACGCGCGCCAGAGTGATCGCCCAACGCCATCCCGGGTATGCCGTGGCGGTGCAGGCGAAGTAGTGGGTCGCGAGACGTTCCGCGTCCATCACAGCGCCCATGTGCTCGCCGACCGTGCCGGGCTCGGCGATGCTCTCAGCCGCCTCGCGGGCCTGGTCCGTAGCGGCGAACAGGATGGCGTCGGCCTTGGTCGCCATCGGCTCAGGCGCCGGTCTCGATCTGGTCCGCGATCCCGCGCAGCACCTTGGCGACCTTGGCCGCCGATGCCTTGTCCGGGTACTTGCCGCGGTGCAGCGTGGTGGAGACACTGTCGAGGAGCTTGATGACATCCTCCACGATGACCGTCATCGCCTCGGGCGAGGTGCGGTTCTTGGCAGCGACAGAGGCAACGACCGACGGCGCCGGGTCAAGCACACGCAAGGACAGCGCCTGCGCGCCGCGCCGGCCCTCAACCACGCCGAACTCGACTCGCGTGCCGCCTTTGAGGGTCGTGACCCCGGCGGGCAAGGCATCCGCGTGCAGGAACACGTCGGTGCCGTCGTCGTCGCTGAGGAAGCCGAAGCCCTTCTCGGCGTCGTACCACTTGACTTTGCCTAAAGGCACAACACACCTCTTGCTCGTGGGTCGACCGCCCCCACCAGAAGAAGGGGACAGCACGGTGGCGCACGTTGCGCTGACCACAAGGCTATCCGTTACCGCCACGCAGTTCTGACGGCCTCCCGGTCTGCTCGCCCCAAAACCGTTCCGAGGACCGAAACCCGTTTGAGGACTGTCGGTGGTCTTCGTCATACTCGGGCGAATGACCTCCCCCGCACGCCATCGCCCGTCCTTGGCGTCGTTCTGGAACGACTTGCCCCGCGATGGCAAGTTCCTGCTGTCCACTGTCGCGGTCGAGACGCTGGGCACGGGGCTGGTGCTGCCATTCGGCTTCATCTACCTGCATGAGGTGCTCGGGTTCACGATCGAGACGGCCGGCAGCCTGCTGGCGGTGCCTGCCATCGTCGGCATGGCCGTCGTCGGGCCGGCCGGAACGCTCATCGACCGACTCGGCGCGCGGCGCATCATCCTCGCCGGCATGACGGCGCAGATGCTCGGCAACGTCATGCTCGCGTTCTCCTCCACCCCGCTGACGGCCGCGCTGGCCCTGGGGCTGCTCGGGGCCGCAGGCGGCGTCTTCTGGCCGGGTTTCAACGCCATGATCGGCGCGGTGGTCCCGTCGGCCATCCGGCAGCGGTACTTCGGGGTCAACTTCACCTTGGTCAACCTGGGCATCGGCATCGGGGGACTGCTGTCGGGGTCCATCGTCGACGTCCATCGACCGGGGACGTTCATCGCCATCTATCTCGGCAATGCGCTCAGCTTCCTGGCGCCCCTTGCGGTGCTGCTGGGACCCCTGCGACGCGTCAGCGGCAAGGTCGACCACCCAGTGAACGAGCTGGACGGCTCACCGGTGAGGACGTCATACCTGGACGTCCTGCGGGACAAGGCGGTGGTGCCGGTGATCGCGTTGACCTTCCTGTCCGCGTTCGTGGGCTACGCGCAGGCCGAGGCGGGCTTCACTGCCTATGCGCGGCTCGTCGGGCAGGTCTCCACGCGAACGATCGGTTACGCCTTCGCCGCCAACACCGTGACCATCGTGCTCCTGCAGCTGCTGGTGCTGCAGCGCATCGAGGGCCGCCGCCGCACCCGCGTCATTCTTGTTCTGTCGGCTCTGTGGGCGATGTCCTGGCTGATGACCGGAGTCTCCGGCCTGATCCCGGGCAGCTCGGCGGCGGCAGTGCTGATCATCGGCGGCTTCTCGGTGTTCGCGCTCGGCGAGACCCTGCTTCAGCCGACCATCCCGGCGATCACCAACGACCTGTCGCCGGACCATCTGCGCGGGCGTTACAACGCGGTGATGGCCGGCGCCTTCCAGCTCGCGGCCGTCACCGGGCCGATAATGGCGGGGATCATGCTTGGTGCCCGTTTCAACGTCGCGTTCATCGGAATGCTCATCCTTGGCTGCGCCGTGATGGCCCTCATCGCCTTGGCGGTCGAGCACCGGATCCCTGCCCAGGCCAACGGCATCCTGTCTCCGGCGACGGAGCTCAGCCCGGTGTGATCCCCCACGGCGCAGCGAACGCCTGCCCCGGCTCCAGGACAAGCAGGTCGTCACCAGAGTTGAAGGCGTCCGGAGGGCAGGTCATCGGCTCCACCGCGATGCCGCTGGTGCGCCGGGTGGTGAGTGGCAGCGAGTCGCCGGTGAAGACCTGCAACCAGGGGTATGCCGTGGCATCCGCCCACACGGTGACCGCGCGGCCGGTGTGTGGGTGGGCGATCGTGACCCGCCACCGACCGTCGGCGTCCGCGACGATGTTGGTGAATGCGGTGTCGAGCTCCAGATCACCCAGCACTCTGGGCTCGCGGAAGTCGTGACTGGTGCCGTCCACCGCCGCCAACCCCGTGGGCAGCAGGCGGTCGTCCAGCTCAAGGCGAGAAGCCGCCGGTATGCCGAGCACCACCTCGTCCACGCGGTCCTCACCGACGCTGAGATACGGGTGCGCACCCAAACCGAAGGGTGCTGCGTCGGTCCCCACGTTACGGGCGACGGGCGTCACGATCAGACCTGACGCCGTCATGCCGTAGGTGACCGAGAGGTCGAGGCTCCACGCCCAACCAGGCTGCGGGCGAAGGCGACATCCGAGGGTGACGGTGTCCTCGGCCTGCTCCAGCACCGACCAGATCGCCCAGCGCACCAGCCCGTGCGCCGCGTTGCCACGGTCCGGCTCGGTGAGTGCGAGCTCGTGGTCGGTGCCGGCGAAAGAGTATCTGCCGTCACGGATGCGGTTGGGCCACGGCATCAGCAGCTGGCCACGCCCGGCCGAGCTGCGGGCCTCCGGCGGGTATCCGGCCAGCACGTCACGTCCGCGAAAGGCATAGGTGCGCAGGCCGCCGCCGACCTCGACCACGACTGCCTCGTGATCACCATGTCGGATGGTCCATTGCTCACCGCTGGGAAAGACGCTCACATAGGGAAGATACGTGGTGCCGCTCCCGGTGCGACCCGGTACGGCCCGCTCTCGCCACACAGCCTTGTGGATGGGCGGCTCGCTCAGTTGCTCGGCCCGACGCCGGCCATGTCTGGCGTCGCTATGACCGTGATGGCCACCTTGTCCGACGAGCGCGCCAGGACGAACGCCTGCCCACCCTTGACGGGCGCAGCCCCTCTGGACCTGGTCATGGCGTTTCGGCCATAGGTGCCCACGAAGCCGTCCGCGCTCTTGAGCGTGATCGAGGTGTCACTCACCGCGGTGACCTGGCCCCGCTGGAAGACAAGCGTTTGCACGGAGCCGTTCAGGGTCCTGGTGACGTCACCGTGAAGAGCCGTCCCACCCAACAGGTTCCCCAGACCACCAAGACCTTGGCCCTGGCCACCCGGCATACCTGGAACCTCCATCTGCTGACGCTGCTGCTTCTGAGCCTTCCGGTCCTGCTTGCCGTTCGCCAAAGGCCCCTGCCCGTCGCCTGGACCGATCTGGCTCTGCGAGTAGTCGAAGCGCTGCCCCATCAGGTTGACCCGGTCGTGGTTACGCAGGACCAGGAGGCCGGCGACGCCGACCACGAGAATCATCAGACACACGAGGGCACCGGCGGCGATGGCGAGCCCCCAGCGTCCGCCGCGGGTTGACGTGGTGCGGCTCCACAGGCTCGCCCTGGGCGCGTAGCCCGATGTCGGTGCGGCAGGCGAACCAACAGGCGGCGTGGGCGACCCAGCGACAGGGGTGGGTGGCCCGGCAACAGGGGAAGTCGGCTCAGCAGAAGGAGTGGGCGGCTCAGCAGGAGGCCCTGCAGCAGGCATTGGCTGAGTCGGTGGGGTGCTCGCTGCCGGCTGATCGGGCGGCTGAACCGGAGGCTTTTCCGACATGGGGGTTCCTTTCGCTCCCCTCATCATCCTGCAAACATCCGAGAGATACCCGGGAGCAACCTGAAAGTTTCCTATGAATGTGCGTCAGCGAGCCCGAGAATCTCCACGGCTTCGGCCCGCATCTCCACCTTGCGGATCTTGCCGGTCACGGTCATCGGGAACCCGTCCACGACATGGACATAGCGCGGCACCTTGTAGTGCGCGAGCTTGCCGTGGCAGAAGGCGCGCACAGCCTCGGCAGTCAACGGCTCTGCGCCTGGACGCATCACGATCCAGGCCATGAGCTCCTCGCCGTATTTCTCATCGGGGACGCCGATGACCTGGACATCGACGATGTCAGGGTGGCTGTACAAGAACTCCTCGACCTCACGCGGGTAGACGTTCTCGCCGCCCCGGATCACCATGTCCTTGATCCGGCCCACGATCGACAGATAGCCGCCCTCGTCCATCGTTGCCAGGTCGCCGGTATGCATCCAGCGCGCCGCGTCAATGGCCTCGGCGGTCTTGTCCGGCTCCTGCCAGTAACCCAGCATCACGCTCGTGCCGCGCGTGCAGAGCTCGCCAGGCAAACCCCGAGCCACAGTTCGGCCGGTGAAGGGGTCGACGACCTTGACTTCGAGGTGCGGCATCACCCGGCCAACGGTTTCGGTCCGACGCTCGAGGTCGTCGTCGATCCTGGTCATGGTCGAGACCGGCGAGGTCTCGGTCATGCCGTAGGCGATGGCGACCTCGGACATGTTCATCTCCGCCACCACCCGCTTCATCACCTCGACGGGACACGGCGAGCCGGCCATGATCCCTGTCCGGAGCGAGGACAGGTCGTACGTCGCGAAGTTCTCGAGAGCCAGCTCCGCGATGAACATGGTGGGGACGCCATACAAGCTCGTGCAACGTTCCTGCTCAACGGCTTTGAGCGTGGCTGCCGGGTCAAAGGCTGGAGCGGGGATCACCATGCAGGCACCGTGGCTTGTTGCCGCCAGGTTGCCCATGACCATGCCGAAGCAGTGGTAGAAGGGCACAGGCAGACAGATACGGTCCTGCTCCGTGTAGCTCACGAGCTCGCCGACGAAGAAGCCGTTGTTCAAGATGTTGTGGTGGCTCAGCGTGGCGCCCTTGGGGAACCCCGTCGTGCCAGAGGTGTACTGGATGTTGATCGCGTCATCTGAGCTCAACGTCGCCATACGCCCGGCCAGGTCATCCAGCTGACCCACGGTGGCGGACGACCCGGCTGCGGCCAGCCGATCCCAGCTGTCCTCGCCGATGTAGACCACGTCGTGAAGGTCGTGGCACTCGGGCCGCACCTCGTCGATCATGGCCCGGTAGTCAGACGTCTTGTGCTGGACCGCGCTGACCAGCATGCGCATCCCCGACTGCCCCACGACATAGGCGAGCTCATGGCTGCGATAGGCAGGGTTGACATTGACCAGGACCGCGCCGACCTTGGCCGTGGCGAACTGCAGCAGAGTCCACTCAGGACAGTTCGGCGCCCAGATGCCGATCCGGTCGCCGGCGTCGATCCCGCCGGCCAGCAGGCCCAGGGCCAGCGCCGTGACGTCGGCATCGAGCTGGGCGTACGTCCAGCGGCGACCGCTGGGAACGTCGACCAGCGCTTCGGCATCGGGCAGACGCGAGACGGTTCGCGCCAGGTTGTCGCCGATCGTGTCACCCAGCAGGGGCGTATCGGAGGTTCCTGAGCTGTATGACAAGAGCGCTTGGGCCTTCACAGTTCCTCCGCTTTGGCGTGACGTGCTTGCGCCCATCCTCACCACCAAGGGGCCAAGCGGCAACCGAGAGCCCAGATGCCAACTACCGTATGAGGCGTGTCCGCGTCCCCTTCCCGACCACCGTCCCCCGTCAGGAGCCTCGCCGATGACGTTCGAGGTCGAAGCGACGAACAGCTCCGGAGGTTGGTCCGCCGTCGACCCGATCTGGCCCGGCCCGCTCCGAGCGATCTGACCTCGCTGGCCGCTCGGGCCAGCACGCGTTCCAGCGTTCAGCGGGCGCTCGACGGGCTCGACCGCGGCCATCTGCAGGTCCTCGAGGCGCTGGTCGTCAGCGGCGATCCGGTCGACCTCAGCCAGACGGGCGCACTGCTCGGCCGGGCGGTCCCGGACCTGGAGGGGTTCGTCCAGGATCTCTGGGATCGCGGGCTCCTGTGGCGCAGCAGCAACGATTACCACGTCGTGCGGGCGGTCACCGAGGTGCTCGGTCCGCATCCGGCGGGCCTCGGCCCGGCTATTGCCGACCTGTGCGGCTCGACGCCGGCGTCGTACGCATCCCCGGCGGCGATCGACGCGGTCATCGCATCTGCACCCCCTGATGCGCGAAACATCCTCGACAAGCTCGCTTGGGGACCACCGATCGGCACCCTGTCGCCCGGCGGCCCCCTGGCCTCGGTTGGCGCCTGGCTGCTGTCCCACCAGCTGATGACCGCGCTGTCCGCCGACCACTTCGCCCTGCCCCGCGAGGTCGCCCTTCGGCTGCGCGGGGGTCGGCTGCACCGTGTGAGCGCGCTGACCGCCCCAGCCCTGGCCGTCACTTCCCACAAGCAGTCCTCGGTGGATGACGCAGCCGGGGGTCAGGCTTCCGAGCTGCTCGGGCTCGTGGACGAGCTTGCAGCAGACTGGGGCCCTCGCCCGCCCAGGGTTCTGCGTGCCGGCGGACTCTCGGCGCGGGACTTCAAGCACCTCGCCGCGATCCTCGATGTTGATCCGCAACATGCCGCGTTTGTCGTCGAAGCTGCTTATGCCGCAGGCCTGCTGGCTGACGACGCATCACTCGAGCCGGTCTGGGCACCGACCCCCAGCTACGACGACTGGCAGCAACGGCCTTCCACGAACCGATGGGTCCGGCTCGCCCAGGCCTGGCTGGCGTCAGGCCGAGCACCCCACCTCGTCGGCACCGTTGCCGCAGGTGGCGGCAGCCCGATCAACGCACTCAGTGGGGATCTCGCCTATCCGCCCATGCGGCAGCTGCGCGGCGACATTCTGTCCGAGCTGGCCGCACTGCCCGAAGGCCATGCACCAGATCTGGCCAGCCTCAGTGAGCGCATCCGCTGGCGCAGACCGATGCGGCGGGGCGAGATCATTGACACGGTCACAGCCGCCGTGCTGCGAGAGGCCGAGTGGCTCGGGATAACCGGGCGCGGAGCACTCAGCACCGCAGGGCATCTCCTCTTCGACTCCACCGCCAACACGTCTGCGGCCGAGGAAGCGATCAGCACCCACCTGCCGTCGCCCGTCGAGCACGTGCTGCTGCAGGCGGATCTGACGGCGGTTGCGCCGGGTCGACTCGAAGGCAGCCTGGCGCAGTTCATGCGCCTCGTCGCCGATGTCGAGTCACGAGGCGGCGCCACCGTCTATCGCTTCTCCTCCGAGAGCGTCCGCCGGGCCCTGGACGCGGGATGGTCGTCCGCGCAGGTTCTCACCGCACTGCAGGACGCTAGCCGCACGCCGGTTCCGCAGCCGTTGGAGTACCTCGTCGGCGATATCGCCCGACGTCACGGCCAGACCCGGGTGGGATCGGTCTCGGCCTACATCCGCAGTGACGACTCGGCGGTCTTGGACGGCATGCTGGCCGATCGCGGTCTCGCTGCCCTGCAGCTGAGGCGGGTCGCGCCAACTGTCATCGTGTCGCCGGCACACACGATGGTTGTCCTGGAGATGTTGCGTGAGAACGGCTTCGCGCCAATTTCCGAGACGACTGATGGCGGGGTCATGGTCCCTGTCGTCTCACACCACCGGTCCCCCGCCAGACGGCCCCTGGCCTCGTCCGCAGTTCCGTCGGTCGTCGATGACGAGCTGACCGAGACGCTCATCTCGGCACTTCGGGCGGGCGAAGAGTTCGCGGCATTCGAACGCGCGCGCGAGGAGTCCCAGCCCGGCCCTCGACTGCCGTCCACCGAGCCGGCAGTCGCCCTCGCGCTCCTTCGAGAGGCGTCGGCCGACAACACCGGACTCTGGATCGGCTACGCCGACGCTGATGGGCGGACAACGCGAATACTGTTCTATCCCAAGCGAATCGAAGGCGGACGCGCTTACGGATCAATCGAGGGATCCGAGGTCGAACGCGCCTTCTCGATCCACCGGATCACTGGCGCAGCATTCACCTGACCGGATCACTCCGGTCGGTATGACTCTCCTGCCACAGCTCTCGCTCCTGCTTTCTGCAGTCGCTCGACCACGCGGTCGGCGCTGGCGTCACTGATGCCCGACACCACCACGACGGGAGCGTCCCTCGCGAGATTGCTGGCGGACACAAGGTCGAGCCCGGTCGCCTGACTGATGATCGCGATGACCTGGACGGGTCTGGGTCCAATCTGCTGAAGGACGACGTGGCGCTCCCCGGGCTCGGTGAGGGCCGAAGACGCGCGACGGGGCTTGCGCAGCATGGTTTCAGCGCGCCGCTGCAACAATCCCCTCCACCCCTTGGCGGGCGCAGGCTCGATCGGCATGGGGTCGACCTGGGGCCGATCGAAGTGCGTCGGGTCGAACGGCGCAGGGTCGAACGGCGTCGGGTCAGTCATCGCCACCTGCCAGCGCCTTGACGACCCGTGACGGCGACGGCCGACCCAGGTGGCCGGCCATCCAGACACTGGTCTCCACCAGCGCCTCGAGGTCGATCCCGGTCTCGATCCCCAGCCCGTCAAGGGCCCAGACGAGGTCCTCCGTCGCCAGGTTGCCGGTTGCGCTCTTCGCGTATGGACACCCGCCCAGACCACCAGTCGAGGCGTCGACGACGGTGACTCCATGTGCCAGCGCAGCCAAGGTGTTTGCGAGGGCTTGGCCATATGTGTCGTGGAAATGCACCCCAATACGCTCTGCGCCAATTCCGTTGGTGTCCAATGCATCCAGCAACCGGTGAACGTGGCCCGTCGTGCCGGTGCCGATGGTGTCGCCCAGGCTGAGCTGGTCACAGCCCAGATCCATCATGCGCGAAGCAACCGCCACGACCTGGTCAATGGGAACGTCGCCCTCCCAGGGGTCTCCAAAACACATGGAGACGTAGGCGCGCACCCATAGACCCTCGGCCCGCGCTCGCGCCACGACGGGAGCAAACATCGCAATGGCCTCATCCACGCTGCGGTTGAGGTTCTTGCGGGCGAAGGTCTCGGTCGCGCTGCCGAAGATCGCGACGGCTTGGACGCCCTGTGCAAGCGCTGCGTCCAGGCCGCGATCGTTGGGCACCAGCACAGGTCGGTTGCGGCCACGGCCGACCTCACCGAGCAGAGTCAGCAGCTCCGCCGAGTCGGCCAGCTGGGGGACCCACTCCGGCGATACGAACGACGTCGTCTCGACGGTGTCGAGCCCTGCGTTGACGAGCCGTCTTACGAACTCGGCCTTGACCTCCACCGGGACGACGGCCTTCTCGTTCTGCAAACCGTCGCGGGGTCCGACCTCGTAGATGGTGACCCGTCCGGGCATACCCGACTGAGCTTCACGCTGCGGTCCTCGCATCTGTTACCTCCATGTAGCGGCCCCTATCGTGTCAGCAAACGCCACCGCATCACCATGGACTCGGCAGCGGAATGGACTCGGCAGCAGACCTGACGCACGGTTGGTACCTTGGCAGCCATGGCTCAAGAACGGGCCGCACGATATGGGAGAGACAGCATGAGCGAGCCAACCGGCGACGGCAAGCAGCAGCCAGACCCCGAGCAGCAGCCCGAAGCTGCCCCCGGCGATGCCCGGGACGAGACGTCGGGTTCTGTTTTCAACGACCCGACCGCACCTGTCTGGGCGGACCCCACAGCACCGATCCCCGCCACGCCAGCCGCCGAGGTGCCTTCGGCCCGGGTGCAGGACACCCCAGAGGCGCCACTGGTCCCTCCGGCTCCTCCGGGCGTGTCATCCCCCTACGGCCAGCAGCCACCAACCCCACAGGCAGTCCCGCCGGTCAGCAACCCCTACGCCCAACAGCCGCCGGCGCCGCCGTACGCCCAGCCGGTCAGCGACCCCTACGGCCAGCAGTTCCCGGCACCGCCTTACGGCCAGCAGTACCCGGCACCGCCCTACGGCCAGCAGTACTACGCACCCGGCGCGCCCGGGGTTCCGAGCAACACGTCCGCGATCGTCCTGACCATCGTGTCCGGGGTGTCGATGTTGGGCACCGCGTTCTTCGTGGGCATCCCGAGCCTCATCTTCGGCATCATGGCCCTGACCTCCAACACCACCGACCCGGTGGGCTCGCGCAAGAAATCCAGGATCGGCTGGATCATCTTCGCGGTCAACGTGGGCATTCTCATCCTGCTCATCGTCGGCGCCATCGCGCTCTTCGTGGTCAGCGGAACGTCCAGCACTACCTTCGACTCCGGATACTGACCGACAACACCGTCCGTGCCAGAGAACACTCGCGTACGGGATATCGTTGACGCACACCATGGCTGACGGACCCCTGATCGTTCAGAGCGACAAGACACTTCTCCTCGAGGTCGACCACCCCGACGCCGTGGCTGCACGTCGGGCCATCGCACCTTTTGCCGAGCTGGAGCGCGCCCCCGAGCACGTGCACACCTATCGGCTGACTCCGCTCGGCCTGTGGAACGCCCGAGCCGCCGGACACGACGCCGAGCAGGTCATCAACACCCTGATCACCTACAGCCGCTATGCGGTGCCACACTCGCTGCTCGTCGACGTCGCCGACACGATGGATCGCTATGGTCGGCTCACTCTTGAGAAGGACGGCGACCAGCTCATCCTTCGCAGCACGGACCGCCCAGTGCTCGAAGAAGTGCTGCGGCACAAGAGGATTCAACCCCTGCTGGGCGAACGGCTGGACGAGTCGACCGTCCTTGTGCACCCCTCAGAGAGGGGCCAGCTCAAGCAGCAGCTGCTCAAGATCGGCTGGCCTGCGGAAGACCTGGCGGGCTATGTCAACGGCGAGGCGCACCCGATCTCGCTCGTCCTCGATGACTGGGAGCTACGCCCCTACCAACAGCAGGCGGTCGACGGCTTCTGGCACGGCGGCTCGGGCGTCGTGGTCCTGCCCTGTGGCGCGGGCAAGACCCTGGTCGGCGCGGCCGCGATGGCCCAGGCTGGCGCCACCACGCTCATCCTGGTCACCAACACGGTCGCAGCCCGTCAATGGCGCGACGAGCTGATCAGTCGCACCAGCCTGACCGAGGATGAGATCGGCGAGTACTCCGGCGCCCGCAAGGAGATCCGTCCGGTCACGATCGCGACCTACCAGGTGATGACGACGAGGCGCAAAGGCGTCTACACCCACCTCGACCTGCTCGATGCCAAGGACTGGGGACTCATCATCTACGACGAGGTCCACCTGCTTCCGGCGCCGATCTTCCGGATGACCGCCGACCTGCAGGCCCGCCGCCGACTGGGCCTGACGGCCACGTTGGTCCGCGAGGACGGGCGCGAGGCTGACGTATTCAGCCTGATCGGGCCCAAGCGCTTCGATGCCCCCTGGAAGGACATCGAGGCCCAGGGATACATCGCGCCCGCCGACTGCGTCGAGGTCCGGGTCACCCTGCCTGAAACCGAGCGGATGACCTACGCGATGGCCGAGGCCGAGGATCGCTATCGCCTGGCGTCGACGAGCACGTCCAAGGATCGGATCGTCGAGGCGCTGGTCGAGAAGCATCGGGGCGAGCCGACCCTGGTGATCGGCCAGTACCTCGATCAGCTCGACGTCCTGGCCGCCCGGTTGAACGCCGACCTGATCACCGGCGCGACCTCGGTGACCGAGCGCCGAAAGCTCTTCAAACAGTTCCGCATCGGCGAGGTCGGCCTGTTGGTGGTCAGCAAGGTTGCCAACTTCTCGATCGACCTGCCCGAGGCCAGCGTGGCCATCCAGGTGTCGGGGACCTTCGGGTCACGGCAGGAGGAAGCCCAGCGGCTGGGGCGGATCCTGCGGCCCAAGGGCGACGGCCGCACCGCGCACTTCTACAGCGTGGTCTCTCGCGACACCGTGGACGCCGACTTCGCAGCTCACCGTCAGCGCTTCCTGGCCGAGCAGGGCTACTCCTACCGGATCATCGACGCCGACGACGTGCTGTACCCCAGTTGACCCCCAGCCGCCCAGCCTGACTCGCCTTTGCTCACTTCAAGCCGGTTCCTGGGCGCGAAATCGGCCGATCGAGCGGCTTCAACTGAGCAAAGGTCTGCGCAGGACATTCACAGGAAACTCCCAGACACGGCATACAAACTTGTGTTGTGACCACTAGCACCCCCGAGGCCAAGCTCCTCGTCGTCGAGGACGAGCCCAACATCCGCGAGCTGCTCGCCACCTCCCTGCGCTTCGCCGGGTTCGAGGTGCATGTGGCCGCCGATGGCGCAACGGCGATCAAACAGGCAAACACCCATCAACCCGACCTGGTCGTGCTCGACGTGATGCTGCCGGACATGGACGGATTCACCGTCACACGCAAGCTGCGCGACTCCGGGCGGATTCTGCCGATCGTCTTCGTCACGGCGCGAGACTCTGTCGAGGACAAGGTCAAGGGGCTGACCGTCGGCGGTGACGACTACGTCACCAAACCGTTCAGCCTCGAAGAGGTCGTCGCCCGGATCCGCGCGGTGCTCCGACGGACCCGGGGCGAGAACGATGGTGACGCCACCCTGCGCTTTCACGACCTCGAGCTCAACGAGGACTCCCACGAGGTGCGACGCGGCCATCGCGCCATCGAGGTCTCCCCGACCGAGTTCAAGCTGCTGCGCTACCTCATGCTCAACCCCAACCGGGTGCTGTCCAAGGCCCAGATCCTCGACCATGTCTGGGACTACGACTTCCGCGGTCAGTCGGGCATCGTCGAGTCCTACATCTCGTACCTGCGCCGCAAGGTCGACGCCGAGGAGCCGGCCCTGATCCAGACCAGGCGCGGCGTCGGTTACGTCCTGCGGCTGCCACAAGAGTCGACCTGACCAGGCAGACGTGACGCACTCACCCACGCAACGGCCCCGCTGGTCGGCGATCTCGCGAGACACCCCCCGACTCGCGGCACTGCCACTGCGGGTGCGCCTGGTCGCCCTGCTCGTGCTGTTGCTCCTGGTCGCCCTCTCGCTCACCAGCATCGCCACGAGCGCCGTGATGCGTCGACAGCTGATGGACAGCGTCGATCGCGACCTGAACGCGGCCGCCGAGCCGACTGCCTCACAGGTGCTGACCCAGCTGTTCAACCACAGGGGCGAGGGGATCCCCACCAACTACGCCGTCCGGTTCATGCCGACCGATGGCAGCTCCGCGTTCGGCGTCAACCCCACTGGTGAGCGGCTGCACCCCAATATCCCGACCCTGGCCCTGAACGACCCGCGCGTGGTGAACGGCATCCTCTTCACCGTGAGCTCGACCGACGGCGAGATGCGCTGGCGGGTTGTGCCCGGACAGCTGCGCGACGGCTCAGCGACGTTCGCGGTGGCTGTGCCGCTGCGTGGAGTCGACACGACGATCCAGCGGATGTTGAGGTTCACCATCCTGATCGGCCTGGCCGTCATCGCCAGCTGCGCGCTCCTTGGGTGGTTCGGCGTACGACGCGCGTTCCGTCCGCTCGCCCAGATCGAGGACACCGCCGCGGGCATCGCCGGGGGCGACCTGACCCAACGCATCCCGGAGCCCACCAGCAAGGACGAAGTCGCAAGCCTGGCTCGTTCGTTGAACGCGATGCTGGCGCAGATCGAGCAGTCCTTCACCGTCCGTGAGGCCTCGGAGGAACGGATGCGCCAGTTCGTCTCCGACGCTTCGCATGAGCTGCGAACACCACTAGCCGCAGTGCGAGGCTATGCCGAGCTCTTCCGCCAGGGGGCGGTCACCAAGCCCGAAGACGTCGCCGGCGCGATGCGCCGTATCGAGGACGAGTCCATCCGCATGGGAGGCCTGGTCGAGGACCTGCTGCTCCTGACCAGGCTCGACAGCCAGCGTCCGCTCGAAAAGGGGCCCGTGGACCTCACCGTGCTGGCCGCCGATGCAGTGCAGGACGCCCGTGCCCTGGACTCCACCCGACAGGTGCGCCTGCTCGGTCTGCCGGGTGACCTCCAGCCAACCACCATCGAGGGCGATGAGGCGCGGCTGCGCCAGGTTGTGACCAATCTCGTTGGTAACGCTGTGAATCACACACCTCAAGGCACGGACATCGAGATCGCCGTCGGCAGCGACGCCGGTCGTGCCAAGCTCGAGGTGCGCGACCACGGCCCCGGTGTCGACCCGGTCAAGGCTCGCAAGGTCTTTGAACGGTTCTACCGCGCTGACGCCTCCCGGGGCCGCGGCAACGGCGGTGGCAACGGACTGGGCCTTGCCATCGTGGCTGCCATCGTGAGCGCCCATGGCGGTCGAGTCGGCGTGGCCGCGACGCCCGGCGGTGGTGCGACCTTCGTCGTGGATCTGCCCACAGCCAATTCCCAGTCAGAACCCAGCAACGTTTGAGGCTCGTCGGTTTGAGTAGAGCCATCAACCACCAAGGAGGTCCCGATGACGCAGCAGCCGCCGCCACAGTCCCCACAGCTCCCACAGTCCCCTCAACCCCCTGAGGGTGCGCCGGAGCAGACTGCGGCGCTCTGGTACGACCAGACGCAGCCGCAGCCGCCCTTCTCGTCACTCCCTCGGGCAGATGTACAGCCTCCGGTGGATCCACAGACTCCGGCTGAGCCGCGCCCCGCTGTGTTGACGCAGCCTGGCGTAGAGCTCGCTCAGCCGGCCAAACCTCGCAGAGTTGCCGAGCCTCGCAGAGTGGCCGAGCTGGTCACCGTCGCCGTCCTCGCGGCGGCCTTGGCCAGCACCGGAACGTATGCCGTCACGCGCGTTGATGAGACCGCCTCACCTGCGGCGCAAGCCGGGGCCAGCGCGACCACCGCAGCGGCGCCGGTCGTGCAGGCCAACGCCTCGGCCCCCAACTGGTCCGTCACGGCCGGCGCTGTGTCGCCCAGCGTGGTGGCCATCTCCGTGACCAGTGGTCAGAGCGGCGGGCAGGGCTCGGGAGTCATCTTCGACACCAAGGGCCACATCCTGACCAACAACCACGTCGTGGCAGCCGGGGGGCAGAACTCACAGATCACAGTGACCCTGAACGACAAGCGGACCTATGACGCGACGGTCGTGGGCACCGACCCCACCACCGACCTGGCCGTCATCAAGCTGACCAACGCCCCCGGCGACCTCAAGGCCATCGCGCTCGGCGACGCCAACGTCCTCACGGTCGGCGAACCCGTCATGGCTGTCGGCAACCCTCTGGGCCTGGCCGGCACCGTCACCACCGGCATCGTGAGCGCCCTCAACCGGCCCGTCACCACGTCCGACCAGCAGCCCAGCGACCCCTTCGGGCAGCAGCAGTCCTCCAGTGAACCGGTCGTGACCAACGCCATCCAGACCAGTGCCGCGATCAACCCCGGCAACAGCGGTGGCGCCCTGGTCAACGCCAGCGGCCAGCTGATCGGGATCAACTCCGCCATCGCCTCGCTGGGGTCCTCCGGCGGTTCATCCCAGAGCGGCAACATCGGGATCGGTTTCGCGATCCCGGTCAACGAGGCCAGGTCGATCGCCGAACAGCTGATCACCACCGGCAAGGCCACCCACCCCTACCTCGGGGTCAGTTCCAAGGACGGCGTCGTGCCTGACGGGTCAGCCAAACGCGCCGCAGCCGTCCTCACCAATGTCGTCAGCGGGACGCCTGCCGACAAGGCAGGACTGCAGGCCGGCGACGCCATCATCGCCGTTGACGGCGACTCCATCGACGGATCCTTGTCCCTGGTCGCCCAGGTGCGCGAACGCTCGGTGGGCGACAAGGTGACCCTCAAGATCGTGCGTGACGGCCAGTCCAAGGACATCAGCGTCACCCTCATCACCAAACCCACCACGAACCAGTAGCGCCGCGGTCCCCTTCGCCACAGGCGCTACGGCATACGCCTTCCACAGGTTAGGCTGCTCGGCTCACCCCTTGCACCCGCCTGCGGAAGGCGTTCTGTCGTCCATGTCTGTTGCCCCTGAGCTGTCTGTTGCCCCCGAGCTGAAACGCGAGCGTGACTACCTCACCCGTGCGCGCTCCGAGCTTGCCCGGATGCGCGAGCAGACGATGTCACTGGAGGCACATGCAGGGGACCGGATCTCGAGCGAGTTCCTTGCAGCCACGCTGTACCGCCGGGCGCAGTCACTGATCGACGACCCCACCTCGAGCTTGTTCTTCGGCAGGATCGACCAGCTGCGCAGTGACGCACCAGCACCGGAGCGCTGGTACATCGGGCGACGACACGTTGCCGACTCACAGGGCGACCCCGTCGTTGTCGACTGGCGCGCCGATGTCTCGACCGCGTTCTACCGCGCGTCCCGGACCGAGCGAATGGGCGTGAGCCTGCGTCGCCGGTTCGGCATCGACCGGGGCCAGCTGACCGCCTATGAGGATGAGCGACTCGATGACGACGATCAGGACTCGCCCCCGGACGGGTTCGGCTTCACAAGCCAGATCCTGGTCGGCGAGATCGAGCGACCGCGAGTGGGACCAATGCGCGACATCGTGGCCACCATCCAGCCCGAGCAGGACGTCATCGTGCGCAGCGACGTCGGAACGACCGTGTGTGTCCAGGGAGCCCCCGGAACCGGCAAGACCGCGGTCGGCCTGCACCGGGCGGCGTGGCTGCTCTATGCGTTCAGGGAGAAGCTGGCCCGCAGCGGGGTCCTGGTCATCGGCCCGAACCGTGCATTCCTTGACCACATCGGTGCGGTGCTGCCGGCTCTTGGCGAGGTCGAGGTCCGTCACAGCACGATCGACGAGCTGCTTGCGTCCGTGCCCGTACGCGGCCATGACAGCGTCGAAACCGCTGTCCTCAAAGGAGACTCACGTCTTGCCGTGATCGTTCGGGCGGCCGTTTGGTCACACGTCAGGACGCCAACCGAGCCTCTCGTGCTGCCGCGCGGCGCGTACAAGTGGCGCGTTCCGACGCACGAGGTGGCCGAGATCGTTGCTGAGCTGCGGACCCGCGGGGTGAGGTATGACGCCGCGCGCCAGATGCTGCCGCACCGTCTGGCACACGCGATCCTGCAACAGATGGAACAGGCTGGCGACTCACCCGATGACCGCGTGCAGGATGCCGTGGCGCGCTCCGCCACGGTCAAGAAGTTTGCCAGTGGCGTGTGGCCGGCACTCGACCCGAAGGCCGTGTTGTTCAGCCTGCTCTCGGACGCCAGGGCTCTGGAACGGCATGCCCTCGATCTGCTCAGCGACCAAGAACGCTCGATGTTGTTGTGGGCCAGCCCTCCTGCCGGGCGTGGATCGGCGAAGTGGTCAACGGCCGACGCCGTCCTGATCGATGAGATCAATGATCACCTTCAGCGCACGGCGAGCTTGGGCCACGTCGTTCTCGATGAAGCGCAGGATCTGTCGCCCATGCAGCTGCGTGCGGTGGGGCGACGATGCTCGACCGGCTCGGCAACGGTTCTGGGCGACCTGGCGCAGGGCACGACGCCCTGGGCCACCGACTCGTGGGAGTCCGCGTTGGGGCACCTCGGCAAACCGGACGGCCTCATCGAGACGCTCGAACGCGGTTTCCGGGTGCCCGCAAGCGTCATCGCCTTCGCGACCCAGCTGTTGCCTTCGATAGCACCTGGCCTGGGCGCGCCGATATCGGTGCGAGACAACCCCGGCCGCCTGGAGATCATGCGCGTCGACGCAAGTGGTCTGTATGACCGCGTGGCCGAATCCGTCGCCGAGAGCGCGCGCGAACCCGGATCGATCGGCGTCATCGTCCCCGATGCCGCTGTCGGCACAGTCTCAAAGGCGTTGACCCGCAAGGGAATTGAGCATGGAGTGCTGGGAGCCGACCATGGCGACGTCGATCACCAAGTTGACGTCATCCCCGCCACAGTGGCCAAAGGACTGGAGTTCGACCGAGTGATCGTCGTCGAGCCATCCGCCATCGCCGCGGCCGAGCCTGACCGGCGCACGGGCCTTCGACGGCTGTACGTGGTCCTGACGCGTGCAGTCTCCGAGCTCACCGTGATCCACGCTGATGAGCTGCCCATCGAGCTGACGGGCTGACAGACTGAGGACATGCCTGCCCTGATCACCTGGTGGAGCATGGACGTTCAGTCCGTCTCGCCGCTCGCGCACAACGACGCTGTCGCGCGGCTGGGCGCAGACCTGTTGGTCCGATGGAGCGAGCCTGCACGCCGCTATCACACGACCAGGCACCTGGTAGAGATGTTCTGGGCTCTGGAAGAGCTTGAGGACGCCGGTGAGATCAACGACCGTGAGTGCGCGATCGCCCGCCTCGCTGCGTGGTTCCACGACGCGATCTATGACCCCGAAGCCAAGCCCGGGGCAAACGAAGCAGACAGCGCCGTTCTCGCCCGAGACACGCTGCAACAGCTGGGGATCGGTGACGTTGACGTCGACGTCGTCAACCGCCTGATCCGGCTCACGGCCGGCCACAACGCCGATGGCGAAGAGCCGATCGACGCGGCTTTTCAGGACACCGACATGTGGATCCTGTCTGCCCCCCAGGAGCGGTTCGAAGGCTACTGTGCCCAGATCCGCGAGGAGTACGCCTACGCGCCCGACGCGGCATACCGACAGGGTCGTGCGGCCGTTCTCGAACCTTTTCTGCACCGCGACACGATCTATCGCACGTCACACGCTCTGCGTGCGTGGGAGATGCCGGCCCGCATCAACCTCGGCCGCGAGCTGACTCGCCTGCGCGCCGCCGGCTGAGACCGCCGGCCAAGTCAACCCGGTGAGGCCGCCGGGCTGAGTCAGCCCGGTGAATGAACGTGAGCGAACAACGGCCACCAGAACTCCTCGCGGCAGCGGATCTCGACCTCTTGACGGTGGACCCACTCGGCGGCGTCCACGTCCGTGCCGCGCGGCGCGACCGCAGGCCTGACGTCCTCCAGGACGGTGGCGAAGCAGGCGATGTAGTTGCGCTGGTTCGGCCAACGACCGGTCGGGCCCCCATCCAATGTCACCCGTTCATAGCCACACGGCCTCAGGCTCGCGGGGTGAATGCGTAGTCCCGACTCCTCCCACGTCTCGCGGGTCGCACACTCCAGCACCGTCTCGCCCGGCTCGCGTCCGCCCGCCGGAGCACCCCACGCATCACGGGTCACGGTGTGCACCAGCAGCACCGCGCCACCTGCGTCTGTGACGAAAACCACTGCGGCTGCAGTGAGCTCGTCAGGTGTCGGCAGCGGCGAGGCAACGATGTGAAGGCTGTGCCCAACATCGAGATGGGACGGCACGTTGCGGTATGCGGCGAGCGGTCGCTCCCCCTTGCGTTTCTGGAACCGAAGCCCGCTGTCACGCAAGCGGCGGGCAAGGTCCTTGCCCCCCGTCGGCCGGGCGCCGGCCGCAACCAGCCCGGCATACAGCTCCTGCGGCACGTCGAAGTGGTCGCCGTCGAACCCGCGTGCAGGTATGCCGGCCTGCGCGGCGAAGGTCTGCAGCTCGTCATACGACGCGTCGCTGATCAGGTGTGACCACGACCGGCCGTGCGCGGGCCAGGCAGGTGGGTCGATCCAGATCGTCATCGCCTGCTCCCTCACTGGTTGCCAACCCCAATGCTTTCACCCCGTCGATAAAGTCGCACAGACTGCTGTTCCCGGACACCCCTGGTCAGGCGAGCTAGGTCTGCGACTTCACCGGTTGACGACGGACAACGCGAAGGGCGGCTCCCCCACTCTGGAGAACCGCCCTCTGCAATGCGTAGATGTGTTGCTAGATGCGTGGGCTCAGAAGCCCATGCCACCCATCTCGTCTCCACCCGGGCCCATCGGCGCAGCCTTTTCGGGCTTGTCGGCGATGACGACCTCGGTGGTGAGGAACAGGGCGGCGATGGACGCAGCGTTCTGCAGCGCCGAGCGCGTGACCTTGGCCGGGTCGATGATGCCCTCGGCGATCAGGTCGACGTACTCGCCGTTGGCCGCGTTCAGACCCCAGCCTGAGGGCAGGTTGCGGACCTTCTCGGCCACGACGCCACCCTCAAGACCACCGTTGATGGCGATCTGCTTGAGCGGAGCCTCGGCCGCGACGCGAACGATGTTCGCACCCGTGGCCTCGTCACCCTCGAGGTCGAGCTTCAAGAACGCAGCGTCGGTTGCCTGAAGCAGGGCCACGCCGCCACCGGCGACGATTCCCTCTTCAACAGCAGCCTTGGCGTTGCGGACAGCGTCCTCGATGCGGTGCTTGCGCTCCTTGAGCTCAACCTCGGTGGCCGCGCCGGCCTTGATGACAGCGACGCCACCGGCAAGCTTGGCAAGGCGCTCCTGGAGCTTCTCGCGGTCGTAGTCCGAGTCGGACTTGTCGATCTCGGCGCGGATCTGGTTGACGCGACCAGCAATCTGGTCAGCGTCGCCAGCACCCTCGACGATGGTCGTGTCGTCCTTGGTGACGACGACCTTGCGAGCCTTGCCGAGCATGTCGAGCTCAGTGGTGTCGAGCTTGAGCCCGACCTCCTCGGAGATCACCTGGCCACCGGTGAGGATGGCGATGTCGGCCATCATGGCCTTGCGACGGTCGCCGAAGCCCGGCGCCTTGACGGCGACGACGCTCAGGGTACGACGGATGTGGTTCAGCACCAGGGTCGCGAGAGCTTCGCCCTCGACGTCCTCGGCGATGATCAGGACCGGCTTGCCGGCCTGCCGGATCTTGTCCAGCAGCGGGATGAGGTCCTTGATGCTGCCGATCTTGGAGTTGACGACCAGAACGTACGGGTCCTCGAGGACGGTCTCCATGCGCTCTGCGTCAGTGACGAAGTACGCCGAGATGTAGCCCTTGTCGAAGCGCATGCCCTCGGTCAGCTCGAGCTCGAGACCAAAGGTCTGGCTCTCCTCGACCGTGATGACGCCTTCCTTGCCGACCTTGTCCATCGCTTCGGCGATCATCTCGCCGATCTGGGTGTCAGCCGCGGAGATCGAGGCGGTGGCCGCGATCTGCTCCTTGGTCTCGACGTCCTTGGCCATGCTCAGCAGCTCGTCCGAGAC
>DATCNE010000064.1:0-12338 GCA_036565395.1 Dermatophilaceae bacterium | reverse complement strand
CCCGCCGTAGGAGGCCGCCAGCTGGGCGGCCTCGGTCAGAAAGTCGCGGAACGCGCGCGGTTGGGTGGCCAGGGGGAAGTCGATCCGGGCGTGGACGCAGCCGTCTCCGAAGTGGCCGTAGACCAGCGTGTCGAGTCGGTGAGCGGTCAGTAGCGCGAAAAACTCGCGCAGGTAGCTGCCGAGGTGCTGCGGCGGTACGGCGGCGTCTTCCCAGCCTGGCCACGCGGGGTTGCCGGCCGGGGTGCGACCACCCAGCCCGGCGCCGTCCTCACGGATGCGCCATAGCGCTCGGGCTTGTGCCCCTGTCACGACGGCGCTGGCCAGAGCGCCCGAGTCCGCGATTATGGCATGTGCGGCGGCTCGAGCGGCGGTGTCGTCAGCCCCTGCTGTTTCGACGAACAACCATCCCTGCCCGCGGGGCAGCTCGGGGATGGCCGCGGCCAACCCGCGGGTACGGATAACCTCGATCAGGCGCGCATCCAGCCCCTCGATGGCAACGGGGTGGTGTGGCAGCAAAACGGGTACGGCGTCGGCGGCACTGACCATGTCGGGGTAGCCGAGGACGGCTAGTGCGGCGCACGGGGGCGCCTTCACCAGGCGCACGGTGGCTTGTTCGATGACAGCCAGCGTTCCTTCGCTGCCCACGAGCATCTTGGCGAGGTTTTCGCCGTTCTCGGGAAGAAGGTGCTCGAGTGAGTAACCGGAGATCTGACGAGGGAAGCGGCCGAACTGGGTACGGATTAGAGCGAGATTCTGAGACACGAGGTCCTGCAGGGACGACAGTCGGCTCGAGGCCGTACCCGGCAGCGCGCCGCGTAGCCCCGCCGCGTAGTCAGATGCCGCGATGCGGGAACCGTCGGAAAGCAAGAGGTCGAGGTCGATGACGTTGTCTGACGTACGGCCGTACCTGAGCGCCCGGGATCCGCAGGCATTGTTGCCGATCATTCCGCCCAGGGTGCATCGGGCGTGGGTAGAGGGATCCGGCCCAAAGCGCAGCCCGTGTGGTGCTGCAGCCGCCTGCAGGTCGTCGAGGATGACACCGGCTTCGACGACTGCCGCGCCGGAGTCAGGGTCCAGGGACACAATCCGGTTCAGGTGTCGGGAGAAGTCGAGGATGACGCCGGAGCTGATGGCGTTGCCCGCGATGGACGTGCCCCCTCCACGCGCGACCAGCGGCACGGCCAAGGAACGGCATACGGCCAGTGCTGCGGCGACCTCATCGGCGTGTCGGGGAAAGACGACCGCGGCCGGTGCCACGCGGTAGTTCGAGGCGTCCGAGGAGTACTCGGCCCGCCGGCGCATGGAGATATCGACCTCTGTGATGCCGGCGCCGCGAAGAGCCGCGCCAATCTCCCCCGCGGAGGCGAAGCCAGCGTCAGCGGGTGCCACCGAAACCGTGTGGTCCATGGCCCATCTCTCTTTCGAATGGTGGCTGGCGGTGCCATGACCGTGATGAGGCGGCGCAAGTCACCGAACTCATCAGTCACATGGGTGAGAACCCAGTAACCATCGCACGGTGCTTCCAGCGCAACCTACGGTGCGCATAGAGCAACGACGGAGGCATTGGTGCGTATATAGCAACAGGGGTTGCGAATTGGTTTAGGTAGGTTCACTCTCCAGCCATGACCTCGGTTCAAGCCTCCAGCTCGCTTCAGCGGGCCATTGCCATCCTGATGACGCTGGGCTCAGAGCCCGCAACCCGCCGCGACAGCGTGGGCGTCGTAGAGATCGCCCGACTCATCGGTCGCGAGAAGACTCAGGTCTCGCGCACCCTGAAGACCCTGTGCGAGGCGGGACTGGTCGACCGTGACCCTGACACCCTGGGTTACCGGCTCGGCTGGCAGCTGTTCGTCCTTGCCTCCAGCGCAGGCAACCAACACCTGTTGGCGGTAGCGCCCCGCGTACTGCGCAAACTCGTCACAGTCGTCGGGGAACGTGCCCACCTGTCAGTACTCCAGGGCGGAGAGGTGCTGACTCTGTTGTCGGAGAGCCCTTCCCAGGCCATCCAAGCCACCGGCTGGGTAGGGCGGGCTACTCCCTTGCACAGCACCTCCTCTGGACGAGCCCTACTGTTCGACCACACCGAGGATGAGCTCCGCGCACTGCTGCCCGCAGCTGCGTTTCGCGCCGAGGCACTCAACTCTCCGCGCGACGTCGAAGAGCTACTGTCCCGGCTGGCTCAGGCCCGCAAACGCGGTTTCGCGGCCACCGACGAAGAGTTCGAGCCCGGCCTAGTCGCCGTGGCCGCACCCGTGCGCGACTTCCAGGGCCGCATCATTGCCGCCTTGAACATATCCGCACCCAAGTTCCGGCTCGGCCACAACCTCGAAGCCGCCGGTATGCAGGTTCTTGCTGCGGCCAGGCACCTGTCCCAAGAACTGAACCGTCGCTCGTCGGACGCGCCGGCCAGTTCGACACCTTCACCACATGAACCCTTGACCGCCCACCAGAATGCCAACAACAGGAGAATCTCGTGATCACCCGCCCCCTACCGTTCTTCAGCAACGGCTCCCGCCTCGACGCCGACCTGCATCTGCCCGAGGACGACGGCGCCGGGGCGCCCTACCCCGTCCTGGTCGCCGCCTCCGGCTACCAAGGGCAGAAGGTGATCCACCCCGAACGGTTCGCGCGCGCCCTGACTCCGCGCGGGTTCGCGGTGCTGGCCTTCGACTACCGGGGCTTCGGACTAAGCGAGGGTGAACGTGGGCGCCTCGCGCCCCAGGACTGGGCCGAGGACATCCGCGCCGGCGTCGACCGCCTCACCACCGTGGCCGACGTCGACGCCAACCGTATCGGGCTGATCGGCTGGGGCCTGGGCGGCGGAGTCGTCGTGGCCGAAGCCAGCCAAGATCCCCGTGTGCGGGCCGTGGCCTCCCTCAACTGCATCAGCGACGGGATCCGCTCCACTCACAACATGCACGACGAGACGTCATGGCAGAGCCTGCTGACCCGTATCGAAGCCGACCGGGGGCGACGGGCTACGGAAGGCCGCTCGGAAATCACTGACCCGTGGGACATCGTTCGCTTGGACCTGGACACCCGCACCGACGGCTACGTCAGCGAAGAACTGTACAAGGCTCCCGGCTTCGGCAGCGGCGTCAACCTGGAGTCAGCGGACATGCTGCTGCGCTTCAGTCCCCAAGAGATGGTCCACCGCATTGCACCGCGCCCCCTGCTCATCATCCAGGGCGCGGAGAACAAGCTCCACCACCCCGAAGAAGCACAGGCCCTGTACGACCACGCTGGCGAGCCCAAGGAGCTGGTGTTCCTCGAAGGCTCGGGCCACACCGAGTGGATGTTCGATGACCATCCGACATTCCTGCGGGTGGTGGGACTGCTCGACGACTTCTTCACCCGGACCCTGCCCGGCGCCATCGGCGCTGAGTCGATCCCGCTGAGCGCCGGCTGAGGCAGCACGGGTCACGCCACCGAGTCCACGGAAGGTGCCATGAACTTCATTGATTACCTCTCCCAGCGGTGGCCGGACATCGTCCCCCTGGTCGTCCAACACGCCCAGGTGGTCCTCATCGCGGTCGGTATCGCGACCGTCATCGGGCTGGCGTTGGGAGTAGCCATCGAAGGCCACTCCACCGCCAGCCGGCTTGCACTAGCCGTCACAGGCACCATGCTCACCATCCCCTCGTTCGCCCTGTTCGGTCTGCTCATCCCACCGCTCGGGCTGGGCAACGCTCCCACCATCACAGCCCTGACTCTGTACGCGATCTTCCCCATTCTGCGTAACACGCTGACGGGCCTGGAGTCCGTGCCACCAGAGATCGAGGACGCTGCTCGAGGCATGGGACTGGACTACCGTCGCCGGCTGCTCAAGATCCGCATACCGCTGGCGTGGCCGGTGCTGCTGACAGGCATCCGGGTCGCCACCATCATGAACGTCGCCATCGCCGCGATCGCCGCAGCGGTCAGCGGCCCAGGACTCGGCCAGCTGATCTTCAACGGCTTGGCACGCATCGGCGGAGCGAACGCGCTTAACGACACGCTCGCCGGCGTGCTCGGAGTCGCATTACTAGCCCTGGCCCTAGACCTATTTTTCGTCGGGCTGACCAGACTGACAACCTCTCGAGGCATCCGTGACTGACACCGACATCACCACCACCGACCAGCCCATGATCCGACTGGACGCCGTCACCAAGTCCTATCCAGGACACGCCAAAGAGGCTATCCGTGACCTGTCCTTGGACATCAACGCCGGCGAGATCATGGTCCTGGTCGGGCCCTCCGGATGCGGGAAGACCACCACCATTCGCCTGATCAACCGGCTCATCGAGCCCACCTCCGGGCGGATCTTCCTCGACGGCGAGGACGTCACCAAAGTCGACCCCGACCACCTGCGTCGACGCATCGGCTACGTCATCCAACAGGTCGGCCTATTTCCGCACATGACCATCGCGGACAACATCGGGCTCATCCCACACACCCTCGGATGGGACAAGGATCGCATCCGCAACCGCGTCGATGAGCTGCTCAATCTGGTTGGCCTAGACTCCCAGACCTACCGCAGCCGTTACCCCAAGCAGCTCTCCGGGGGCCAGCAACAACGCGTCGGCGTCGCCCGCGCATTGGCCGCCGACCCCCCGGTCATGCTGATGGACGAACCGTTCGGGGCCATCGACCCCATCACCCGCGACCGGCTACAAGATGAGTTCCTCAGACTGCAGGAGCGCATCCGCAAGACCATCGTGATCGTCACCCATGACATCCAGGAAGCAGTCAAACTGGGTGATCGAATCGCCATCTTCGATGACAACGGCAAAGTGGCCCAGCTCGACACCCCGGCCCGGATCCTCACCAAGCCCGCCGACGACTTCGTTGCCTCTTTCATCGGCTCCGGAGCCGCGGTTCGAGGGCTCGGGCTCGAACGAATCGACACCCTGGCCCTGCAGCAGGTGAGCCTCGCCGCGCACAGCACCCACGCGACGGCTGACAGCGCTGAGCTCGGTCGGGCCCTCATCGTGGACGACCAAGGCAGACCGCAACGGTGGGCCGAGGCCTCCCCTGACACTGGCAACCTCGCCGTGGTCCGCGGCGACCAGACCCTGTACGACGCCCTCGACGCCATGCTGCGAGCACGGGACGACACCGCTGTGGTCACCGACTCGCAAGGCCGCGTCATCGGCCAGCTGCCCTGGCTCACAGTTATCCGTCGAACCGGTCCCAAGGCCCACGACCAGTCGACCGTAAGCTCACCGTCGCCTTCGATCGCTGGTGGCCTCTGATGGCCATGACCGCGTTGGAGGAGCGCGAGTCTGTGCCTCGGCCTCAGCAGGGACCGAGCGGTGCCCGGCACGGCCGCTGGACCTCGGAGGTGCTCATCACCCCGGCCTTGCTCCTGGGAGCGTGCGCCGCCTTGTTCCTTTACCTGAGCCGCCAAAACCTGGACGACATCGAACGTCGCTCGATCAACCGCCAGGTCATCACGGAACGGTTGCTCGAGCATGTGGAACTCGTTGCCGTCTCAACCGTGGCCGTTCTGTTGATCGCGCTCCCACTGGGAGTGCTCCTCACTCGTCCGGGGCTGCGCCGGATCTCTCCGCCTCTCCTCGCCTTGGCCAATATCGGCCAAGCCATCCCCTCCATCGGGGTCCTGGTACTGCTAGCCGTCACCGTCGGAATCGGCTTCCAGAAAGCCATCATCGCGCTCCTGCTCTACTCCATTCTCCCGGTGCTACGAAACACCATCGTCGGGCTGGACGGCGTCGACCGCTTCCTGATCGACGCCGGCCGCGGAATGGGCCTGAGCAAGATGGCTGTGCTCTGGCGCGTTGAACTGCCACTGGCCGCGCCAGTCATGCTTGCCGGCATCCGCGTCGCCCTCATTCTCAATGTCGGAACCGCCACCTTGGCCACCTTCACCAATGCCGGCGGGCTCGGCTCATTGATCGACATCGGAATCACCCTCGACCGCATCCCCATTCTGCTGACCGGCAGTGTCCTCACGGCCGTACTCGCACTCACGATCGACTGGTTGGCCGGACTGGCTGAACGCGTCCTTCGACCCCGCGGTCTCTAACCGCGGCCTCTAGCCCCCGCTCGAAATCAACCAGAAGGAGCAGTTCCATGTCCAAATACGTCAATCGTGGTGCCACCGCCATCGCAGCGGTCATCACCATCGCGCTGGCAGCCAGCGGCTGTTCCATCGGAAACCAGGAGACCGCAAAGGCAGGAAGTCTCGCCACGACGGCGTCTCTCAAAGGCGCCACGCTCACCGTCGGTTCCAAGGAGTTCACCGAGCAGGAGGTTCTCTGCCAGATCGCGATCCTGGCGTTGCGCTCGGCGGGCGCCACGGTGAACGAGAAGTGCGGACTGTCCGGAAGCAACACCGTTCGAGCTGCCTTAACCTCCGGCCGCATCGACCTGTACTGGGAGTACACCGGCACCGCGTGGATCAGCTACCTGCACCACACCACACCCCTGACCGACCCGGCCAAGCAGTACCAGGCCGTCGCCGACGAGGACCTGACCAAGAACCAGATCCTGTGGTTGAAGCCCGCGCCGTTCAACAACACCTACGCACTGGCCGCCAAGACAGCCGTCGCCCAGCAGCTCAACATCAAGACGCTCTCGGACTACGCCAAGCTGGCCCAAAGCGATCCCATCAAGGCTTCCCTGTGTGTCGCCAGCGAGTTCACGGCCCGTAACGACGGCCTGCCCGGGCTGGAGAAGGCCTACGGGTTCACCGTGCCCTCCAACAACGTCGCGACCCTTGCCGAGGGCGCCATATACAACAGCATCGCCAAGAGCAGCCCCTGCAACTTTGGAGAAGTGTTCACCACCGACGGCCGCATCAAGGGCCTTGGCCTGACCGTGCTCGCGGACGACAAGCACTTCTTCCCCGTCTACAATCCGGCCATCAACATCCGCAAATCGGTCGCCGACGCCCACCCCGACGTCGCCAAGGTCCTCGCCCCCATCTCCTTGGCCCTAGACGACACCACCATGCAGAACCTCAACGCGCAGGTCGACATCCAAGGCATGCAGCCCGCCAAGGTGGCCCAGGCCTGGCTGCAAAGCAAGGGACTCATCGGTAAGTAAGGGGCGCATACCGGAACGCGGTACCACGATGAGAACCGACGCCAGCTCGTTCATCGCAGATCTCCGGTACGAGGACCTCCCGCGCGCGGTGGTCGAGCAGGCACGGCTGTGCCTGCTCGACCTGGCCGGTGTCGCCGCCGCCGGCACGGCGACCGACATGTCCAAGATCATGCGCAACCACGCAGTTGAGAACTTCGGCTCCCCCACTCGCGCAGCCCGACTCCTCTTCGACGGACGCCGCGCCAGCCCCGTCGGAGCCGCCATGGCCGGAGCCGCCACAATCGACAGCTTCGACGGACACGACGGCCATGACCTGACCAAGGGCCACACCGGCGCAGCCGTCCTACCGGCCCTACTGGCGTTCGCCGACTCCCTGCCAGCCCCTTCAGGGCAGGAGTTCCTGACCGCTCTGGTAGTGGGCTACGAGATCGGAACCCGCGCAGGGATCGCGCTCCACGCCACCAGCCCCGACTATCACAGCTCCGGCGCCTGGAACGCACTCCCCTGCGCCGCGATCGGCGCACGCTTGCAGAACCTGACCCGAGCCCAGACCCAACACGCCCTCGGTATCGCTGAATACCATGGGCCGCGGAGCCCAATGATGCGGTGCATCGATCACCCCACCATGGTCAAAGATGGCTCCGCCTGGGGCGCCGCCGCAGGAGTCAGTTCAGCACTCCTGGCTGAGCAAGGGTTCACCGGCGCGCCTGCCGGCACCCTCATCGACGCCGACACCGGCGGTATTTGGGACGACCTAGGGCAACGCTGGCGCATCACCGAGCAGTACCTCAAACCGTTCCCCGTCTGCAGGTGGGCCCATCCTGCCGTGCAGGCGGTACTGGACCTGAGGGGGCGCCACCATGTGTTGTCGACCATCGTCGAACGCATCGAAGTCTTCACATTCCACGCAGCCACACGGCTAGACGTCCGGCAGCCAACAACGACCGAAGAAGCCCAGTACAGTCTGCCCTACGCTGTTGCCACAGCATTCGTGCACGGCACTATTTCGCCAAGACACCTAATGGACTTGGCAAATCCTGACGACGAAGTCCAACGGCTCAGTTCCGGCATGGTTCTGATCGAGAGCGCCTCCTACGAAGCGCTCTTTCCTGCCGACAGGCAAAGCCACGTTCACCTCGTCCTTCGCGATGGCCGACGACTAGAAAGCCCGATCACGACTGCGGTCGGGGGCCCTGACAATCCTCTTGACGCGGCTGCAGTCACAGCGAAATACTCGGCCCTCACCGACGGTGTGCTCGGCTCAAGAAGAGCGGCACAGCTGAGAGACACAATATGTGCCCTTCCGGGTGCGCCAACCCGGGATCTACTGAACCAAATGCTCACACGAACATGACGATCACCGGGCCGGACTGCGTTTGCGTCGCACGGCAGGAGTCCTGCCGTGAGAGGAGGCGGCCATCATCGTCGTCGAGGGCCAGATGAGTGATTCCTTGAAGCGTGTCGCTGGGGAGGATGTAGACGGAGGGCTCCCACGCTCGATTTATGACGAAAGAACTGGAAGCCCTCCTGACTGAACTGTATGTCCTGATCGATGATCAGGTGGTTGAACCGCGGCATGGTCGAGGTCGGCGGCCCGAGCTGTCCGACAGCGAGTTGCTGTGTCTGGCGGTGGCCCAGATACTGCTGGGTTTCCACAGTGAACGGCGATGGGTCCGGCACGCCCATGGGAACGCCGACCTGCGGAGAATGTTCCCCTACCTGCCTCAGCAACCCAAGCACCACAAGAGGTTGAAGTCGGCACGAGGGCTGCTGTGCAACACGATTCGGGTTCTGGCCCGGGTCTGCCCGTCATGGTCGGACGACCTGTGGATCACCGACGCGACGTCGGTGCCGTGCGGAACCTCACGAGAGACCGTCAAACGCCATCACCGCCAGGACGAGCCAGGCCGCGGTCGCGGTGAACTTCCCAGATGGGCCAGGGCTGAGTTCTTCAGGTCGGCGTGGACCTGCTCGAGTATCGCGTGGCCGCGGGCAAGTTCAACTATCGATACGCGACCCTGGGCGTCGATGGCCCCAGCGGTCAGGCGATGTGCCGAAGCGCTGACAAACCCCGACTGGTGAGCGATGCGTAGGTGACCACCTTGACGACGTCGCCGGTGTGTGGCGCCTCCACCACCAACCCGCGTCCGATGAACATGGCCACGTGTCCAGGAGAGACGAGCGTGCCGTCTGAGCCAGGGGTTAGAACCAAGTCGCCGGGGGAGAGTCGCGACTCGCTGGTCCCCGTCCCGTCGTTCATCTGCGTAAACGTCGTCCGACCCAAATCCTGCCCCCCGGCGGCCCAGGCTGCGACCATCAAGCCCGAACAGTCATATGCCGCAGGCCCATTCGCGCCGAAGACGTATGGCTTCCCCAGCTCGCCAAGTGCGAACGTCACCGCAGCCATGGCGGGCGGCGACGTCCCCGCGGGAAGGGTGTAGCCGACGGGAAGCCCGTACTGGCCTACCGGGCCGGAAGGCGGCTGACCGATCCCGCTGCCACCGCAGTCCAGCGCGGCTGAGTCGGCCTTGACGACATTCAGGATGCTGATCGCACGATCAACTTGTGCGCGGTAGTTGGACCCGTCGGCAAATGCCGATGCCTGCACCGATTGTGCGGCCTGCCAGGGAGGAGCGGCTTGCCAGTTGGGCAACGACAGCAGTCGATCGAGGAAGAGGTTCGTCGAGGCGACTGGCTCCATACGTTGAGCCGCAGTGCCCCAGCTTGGCCGCTGCTGGAAGATCCCGAGGGAGTCGTGATCACCGCCGACCCCGTCATGGGCGGTTGCATTGCCGGCCGGGTCGTTTGGGTTGGCGAGCACTCTGAGCCCCGACTCCGCGAGCCCAGTCATGAGCGCGATCAGCGCGGCTTGGTCACCGCCCCTGGCCACGGATACCGCTGCCACGACACGGCCGTTGGCGGCCGACGCATCCGAGATCCCCGCGATCGGCCCCGATGTCGTGCACACCGACCCCGAGAGCAGACCGGTGTCGGCAGTTGCATCGCCAGCGCCGCTCAGCAGAACCAGCAAGCCGGTCAGCCCGGTCATCGACGCTACGGCGATGCCGGCGCACGCCATCGGTAGGGAAGGAGCCATGCCCGGCATACCCGTTGGCAGGTACACCATCTGGTATCCACCGGGGGGAGCAGCTGGAGCTCAGGCTGCAGAACTCGTGTCCGATCGGGTCGAGAAGTAGCGAATCTGCCGCAGCACATACCGCCGTTGGGTTTCTGTCAGGTTCGCTCCCGTCGCAAAGAGCATCAGCAATCCCGGCCAGCCCGAGGTCGACCCTGTCAGCAGCCGGTGAACGATTCGGCGTTGGGAGGGGGAGTAGCCCAAGGACGCGAGCATGCGGTGGGTTACCGCTCGCGAGTTCGGGCCAGCCTGACTGGTTGAGACAGTCCTCATCGGTTCGTTGGATCCCGCGGCCCGAGCGCAGTCGATGCGCGAGACGAGGACCTCGAATGCGGCGCCAATGTGTAGCGGTACCAACCTTTCTGCGAGGTCCTGGCCCTGGACCCAGGCCTGGAAGGTGGCCATCACGCCACCAGCTCTGAGGCGAAGGCGACCGGGCGCCCGGCGGCGACTCCCGTCATACCGTGCAGTGCGTCTGCTTGGGCGGTGCGCGCGGACCCGTGCTTCCCACGGACGGCGACGCCGCGCAGCATCCGGAACAGCGCATCGAGATCCAAGAGCCGTGCGTCTCGCTCGTGGTCGCTCAACCAGGACATGGCGGCGAGCAGTTCGACGTGCCGCGCGTCCTCGCCACCGATCTCCTGCGGCGTCGTCGATCCCATTGCGCACGCCCAGGCTCTCCCGCGAGTGCAGACGGCATCCTGTACTGCGAGCCAGAGGCGGTCGCGCTCGGGTGAGGGCCACTGAAGCGGCGGAGCCGCAGCCAAGGCAGCGTGCAGTGAGGCGGTCGGGTCGAGCAGGTGCCGATTTGGTTCCATGAGATTCTCCTCAGTTCCGGTGATCTCTCGACTTTGTGACCGGGCACTGGTTCGGGGTAACAACGTCTTCAGGTCGGGTTGGGGACGACTTTCCCGGCATGTCGTACCTGACGCGTACGGTGACTGGATGGCAAGAAACCAACGCCTTGCAGACGCGCTCGTCAGGAAGGGGCTGACCCCTGGCCAGCTCGCCGCCGAGATTGACCACAACCCCAAGACGGTCGAGCGATGGGTGAGCGGCCGCCAAGTCCCCTATCCGCGGTCGCGTGAGATGCTCGCGCGCGTCCTCGACGCCCCGGTCGCGTTGCTGTTTCCGGAATTTGCGAGCTCGTTCAGTGGCACGGATGAGCTGGTGGGGCTCTATGCCACGCGCGCCGACGTCCCGGTGTCGCTGATCGCGACGCTGGCCGGAGAGGCCACAAGGAACATTGATCTGTGTGCGTATGCCGCGACGTGGCTATGGGACTCCATCCCGGGCTTCGCCGACCTCCTCGCCGAACGCAGCGCGGCTGGAGTTGCGGTCAGGGTGTGCCTGGGCGACCCCGCAAGCGAGGCAGTGCGACTACGCGGAGTCGAGGAGGGTATCGGCGCTGCCATGGCCGGCCGATGCCAACTGGCCATCAGCTACACGGCGCCTCTCGCCGCAACCGTGCCGGGTGCAGTGCGACTGACCCGGGCGACCTTGTACGCATCGATCTTCAGGTTCGACGATGAGGTGCTGACGAACTTCCATCTCTTCGGGAACCCGGCGGCAGCATCGCCAGTTATGCACGTTCGGCGGCGCCGCAACAACGGGATTGCAGCCAACGTCGAGCGCACTTTCGAAGCCTTGTGGGCTCAGGCCGCCCCACTGGGATAGACGAGCACGTTCACCCACGCTGAGCAGGCCGTTCCTTCACCTTCGGGACCGAGGCCGTCATTCGAGCGAGCCTTTACCGACACAGCCGACTCGTCCAGACCAAGAGCATCAGCCAGATTGGTCCGCATCTGAGCGAGATGCGGGCGGAGCTTGATCGGGCCCAGCACGACGAAGGCGTCCACGTTTCTGACGGAGAAGTCTGCGGCCTGGACGTGGCCAGCGAACTCGCGAACGAAGTCCAACGACCGGGCGTCTTCGGCTTCTGGGTCATCTTCAGGAAAATGAGTCCCCAAGTCTCCGTCAGCGATGGCACCGGCCAGAGCGTCGATCAAGGCGTGGCAGAGCACGTCGCCATCGGAGTGGGTGTCGAAACCGACGTCGGCCGGGATGGCTACGCCGCCAAGGACGAGGTCCTTCCCGGGGACCAATCGGTGAATGTCGTGGCCAAGGCCGGTCCTGAACTCAACCACTACGG